>LNDT01000030.1 GCA_001464715.1 Bdellovibrionales bacterium Ga0074137
GCCCCTACCATTTCGCCTGCGCGAAATGGCTACAGGAATTCACGAATTCTCGTATTCCTGAATTCAAGTATTCGCCGTGCTCGAGAGGCGTGCGCTTGCTCCGCACTAAAACAGTCCGCTGGACTGTTTTACCGCGGGCATAACTGCAGCCCCTACCATTCTTCAGCTTCTTTTATTACCCAATGAAATGCTGTTCGGCTTCGGGCATCAATAGAAATTCGGTGGGGCTGAACTGTTTTCCGTAGGCCCCAACGCTTTGGACGACAAGAATATCGCCGACTTCGATGCCGTCGAGCGCGGCTTCTCGCACAATGAGGTCTTGTGAGTGGCAGGTTGGGCCGGCGATCGACACAGTCATGGGACCGGGCGCGCGTTCGCCACCCTCTTGGTTAAGAACGGTGAAGGGGAGATTGGTTCGTACGACCTGGCCGACACCGCAGGCAATTTGACATTGAGAGTAGCCGCCATCGGCAATGGCATAAGTGATTGTGCGATCATTCGATTTTGCGGTTTTTTTGCTCAGCAAGTGGGCCACGAAATATCCCGCTTCGCCAACCAAATATCGCCCCAGTTCGATCGCAAATTTATACTTAACGCCTTTGGGTCCGGCACTTGGGGCCTCGGCCATTAACTTTTTGAATTGGTTCCCCAGCTGTTCAAGATCCAGCGGCACCGCTCTTCCTGTGTAGGGAATTCCGAATCCGCCACCAAGGCAGAGACGGAAGTTCTCGCCCAGGTTCGGACTTTTAAGCTTACTTTGAAAAAGCAGCGACATCTGAAGAGCAAACTCGAAGTTTTTTAGTACGTGATCGTGATGCAGTATCTGTGACTGTACGTGTGAGTGTGTCCCTACAAGGCGGACCGAAGTGGACTCGTCCACTCTTTTGGCGAGCTCATCGAGATTGGACTCATCGAAACCAAACTGCGACGGTTCACCAATCACTAAGCGTCCGGTGTGTCCTACGCGCTGAGACGGCGTGAGCCGAGGCGCGATGTTGGCGATTTGGCCGGTGCGGCCGGCATGCGCTTCAATCGCCGAAAGTTCGTCAAAAGACTCGAGCACGATTGCGCCGACGCCAAGATCAACGGCCCTAGCGATTTCTGCTGGTCGTTTGCCGGGGCCGGTGAAAGAAATTTGCCTCGGCAGAAATCCGATGGCTATGGCGCGCTCAAGTTCCCCCATCGACGCTACATCGACGTGGATGCCGAGTCCTTTTACCAACTCAAGCAAGCGCGGATGTGAGTTGGCTTTCGCGGAATAGAAGATATCCAGTTCGTTAGTGAGGTGTCTTTTTAAAAGTTGAATACGGTCGCGTATTGCAGCGAGATCGTAGAGATAAAACGGCGTCCGCCCCGTCGATGCGAATTTTCTTATCTGAATTTCAAGACCGTTGTTGAGCATGCTTTTTCTCCCAGGTGGTGCGAAGTGCGGCTCGATCTATTTTCTGACTCGCAGTGATTGGAAATTCGGCTATCACATTAATTTCATCCGGGATTTTTGCTGATGCGAGATTTTCCATACAGTACTGCTTTAGTTCTTCTTGGGCCTGCTCGAACGAAAGGTTGCGAAACTCTTCCTGAGAGGCGTCCAAGACGATGAAAGCGATCAGTTCATTTTGGCGATGATCTGCGCAAGGCCGATGAAGTGCGCAGACGCCTAATACTCCCGGGCACTTCTGAAGTGTGTCCTCGACTTCGGACAGATGCATTCGAATTTCCCAACGTTTAATAAGGTCATCTTTGCGACCTACAAATAGAAATTCACCGGCGCTGTTTCGAATGAAGTAATCGCCAGTTGGAACCTCGCGTGACGTTGATTTGCGATCCAAGTATCCCAGCATTGTTCCATCGCCAGAATGCACAAGTTCACCTTCGACTCCGTCTAAAACCTCGTTGCCTTTGGGATCGACCAATTTCAAGTGCACCCCTGAAAGCGGAGACCCTTGAGTTTCTTCGGTGAGACGATTTTTCTGAATCAGAGATCGAAAGGTCTCCGTTTGTCCATACGTACGAAAAACATCGGCCTTGGGAAAAATTTCTTTCAAGCGAAGTCGTTGTGATCGCGGCAGTGTTCCGCCGGAGATTGTGACGAATCTCACGGAATCAAAAGCGTCGCTTTCATTGGACGTTCTGAAAAAACTTGACCACATCAGCGGCGTGCCGGAGACGCCTGTAATTTTCTCGTCGGAAAAATTCTTTCTTAAGCGGCTCGACGACGAGTTTCCTTGAACGACCAGCCGACAGCCCGACATCCACCACGACAAGATCTGATTGAATCCAACGTCATGTGAAACCGGAAGTAGGTTCAAGATCGTATCTCTTCCAGAAATTCCAAAATCGCGAATTTCACCCTTCGCGCGTTGAATCAGATCTGACTTTCCAACAAGCACAATTTTTGGTGCAGCTGTGGTGCCGGAGGTCATTAAAAGCCAGCCACATTCATCAGTGAGCGCTGGGAACTTGGCGCCTCGTTGTTGTGCTCCGGTCGAAATAATAACAGGCCGCCCCAGCCAACGATCGGGCTCGAAGGAATTTAATACGACAGCCTTATTAAGCTCATAGCCGAGACCCTCCAGCAGGGCGTGAAATCCCTGGAGATCAGCTTCGTGTAAGATCAAGTTGTGCGTCGGTAGTTGCTGATGAAGGCTCTCAAGTGTCGATGCGATTTGAGTTTTGTCAATGGTGAGTCCAGCCTCATCCATTGTTAGAAGGCAGGAAATCGCAAGTATCATCTGAGCGTTGCGGTGTCCCGCGATAATCGTGGGCCGCTGAAACTGATCTAAAACAGTGGCAAGATCATCGACCATTCTCTGAACATCGAACCAAGTGTATTCAAATTGCTCGTCTTTGATCGCTTGGCTTTGCCCTGCGGCTAGAACCCGATCGTTCAGCGTCGCTCGCCACGAGTTCATTGCTGTCTCGACCGAACAAAAGCCTCGATAGAGATTAAATTTCCAAAGAATGTCTCATTGAGATCTTGCGGTTCGACCACGATGTTAAACTTTCTCTCGAGAAAGTTAACGAGATTGAACAGGCCAATCGAATCAAGAGCTCCGGATTCCACAAGAGGGAAATTGTCAGGGAATTCGGCCGGAAGAAGTCCGCGGAAAACGGGATTTGTTGCAAGAAATTCGCGTACGTCTTTTCGAACATCCATAATATAAAGCTATAGAGCGGTCACCGCTCTTGCAACCCATTTCTGCACAGGCCGAAAGCGCTAAAATTGATGTATCTTCGTTGAACGCAGGAGGGCTTCGTCGGCGCGCTCCGCTAACCTCTGTGTCTCGTCGCGGTTCCGTGATTTTAAAACTCCATACGGATCCAGCAAAATTTGATCTTGTTCGCCAGCGAGATCCGCCAAGGTATTTTTAATTCCCGCCGCGGTGGCTCGCCGATCGTATCCGCCTTCAAGTGTAAACATCAGCCGTCCGTTGCATATCCTGTCGGACAATTTCCGTGCGCGTGAAGTGAGGGCGAGTTGATCGCTGCTTGAGAGAGACATGCTTCCTTGGGGATCGCGCCAATGAGTATCGTAGCCCATGGCCACGAACATCATGAACGGTTGCAGACGCTCGATGGCAGGCACCACGAATTTGTCGAAGGCCTTAAGCCAGCTTTCACCGCTGGAGCCGCGTGGCAGGGAAAGGTTGAAATTGAAACCGCGTCCGGCGCCTTGGCCGGTTTGTTTGTCGTCACCTGTGTACGGCCAATCGTCCTGATGAATCGAAATAGTGGCGACATCACTACTTTCTAAGAAAATGCTCTCAGTTCCATTTCCATGATGAACATCCAGATCCACGATGGCCACCGGTCGTCCTGTCGTTTCATGGACTCGCTTTGCGGACACCGCAATATTATTTAGCGCACAGTAGCCTTCCGAAGAAGCGCGACCTGCGTGATGGCCTGGCGGGCGCACGACGGCAAAACCGTTTTTAAGGTTACCGCGCGCGATTGCGAGTGCTAAATCAGAAGCACCAACGGCCGCTTTAAAAAGAGCTTCTTTCGCGGATGGGCCGCCATAAGGTGACCAACGTGATTCAGAAACATAGTCGGGCGCATCGAGGCGATGCACCAAGGCTTTCAGGTAGTCTGAGTCGTGAACACAAGATAACGAATCGATCCATACTGATTCAGAGCGGAAATCAGCAAATTTAAAACTCATGAGTTTTACGGGAAGTTTTGGAAGTCTAGGATCAGTTTCGTTGGCTATCGCCGTCAGGCGCGACGCACTCTCGGGGTGTCCGAGCCGATCGTGTTTGATGAACGCCTCGTCTATAAATACTCCAGTGCGCGCGCCGTCTGAAAATGAGAACGACTCTTTTAGTAACTGGCCTATTCGATCCATCGTAAACTCAAGGTTAGTTGATAAATTACTGGTGGAGAAGTGAGAAGTTGCTTACGATCTTAAGGTGGATCCGCGATACCCAATACAGCCCTGGCGGCCATTCTACGAAATCGCACTTTCCTGGACCGTGATCGTCTTCGCGATGTGGTTGGTCCTGGGTGTATCACCTTGGTTCTATCCTTTTAGTTTCGTCCTTATAGCGAACCGAATTCTCGCCCTGTCACTTCTTTGCCACGAGGGTCTCCATCGCAATCTTCACGGACGCGGAAAGTGGAACGACTTTTTGGGGCGCTATCTTTGCGCATTTCCAACGTCAATTTCGTTTTCAAAGTACCGTCGCCTTCATCAACTGCACCACTCGACAGTCGGGTCGGATCGGTGGGATCCGGATCGTCATTTGTACAATGGTTACCCTGTTGGTGCCTTTCGCTTCTTTGTTCGTCTCATGTCTCGTGTCTTGACGCTCCGGACGGCCTACGATTTTGTAATGTACTACACGGAGTTTCCCGAGGCCGTCCGTAGGAAGCGGGTGGCTGACGGGCGACTTTTTATTCTTAGTGACCGAAGTGATTTTATTCCCTTTCTTCTTTTTCACACGACAAGTCTTTCTTTAATTACGTACTTCGGAGTTTGGCCCGAGTTCTTGCTCCTCTACATTGCGCCATTGATGCTTTTGACTCAGCCGTACGTCATTCTCATTGGTGGTATTCAGCATGGTCCGCAGCGAATCGCAGCGCACGATGTGAGTCGCAATGTTTCTGGGTCGAGACTGTATATGTGGCTGCTGCTGCCCATTGACATCAATTTCCATGCGGCGCACCACTTAGATGCGCAGGTTCCACATTACTGGTTGAAGAAAAAGTCGGAAGATCTTGCAGAAGAGGGCCACGTCTTATGGACCGAAAATTACTTGCAGACAATGCGCTCACTTTTTCGAAATACCTGATTAAGTTCTACATACCAGCTTTCGTCGGTGCGTTGGTGATCGTCGAGGCGGGGCTTCGTCTGTCTCATGTTTTGCAGCCAGGTCCTTCCGCGGCCGTTGCCACGGCGACTGACACCAATCACCGAATACTTTTAGTTTCAGATTCAAGTGTCGGGACGATCGCCAGCAGTAGCGATGCGGCAGGAAAATTCGTTCAGAAATTGACGAATTTGTACGGGGACAAAGTAGCAGTCTCTGAGCTTTCGCGCGGCGGCTTGTTGACCACAGAAGTCGAGGCGCAGCTTGAAGACCGAGTTCGGAAAACCAATTCATCAACCGTGATACTTATGGTTGGAAAAAGCGACTGGGTAAGAGGTTGGGTCGATAAAAATTTCGGACACCTGGCTCAATCATGGGTTGCGTCGCTGGAGACCGCGAAGCTTTTGCTGGTTATAATGGTCGAGATTCAAAAGCACCTGACTTCAGTGTGGCCGGACCGTGCGGCCGTCGCGGAATACCGAGCTCTGGTTTTGCCTTGGAAGCTTTATTCGACGCAAGACATTCGCGGGATTTCTGCCTTCGAGTCAGCGTTGCTCGAGTTTCCGAATAGTATTCGAGCTATTCGGTCATTGGTTCACCTCTACTACATTCACGCAAAGATACCGGAGGGAGTGGCATACTTAAAAAAATTAGCAGAGGTCTCTGACGAAGCTGACTTCGTTCGTCTGCAGATTGCCAACATGAACTTTGATTTCGAGAAAAGAACCCGAGGGGATGTTCCTGCGCAAATTGTTTCGGAGTGGGACGAAGCGATCAAGTCGCTTCCGAGCCAGCGATTGGGTTTTCTAGCGAGAATGAGATATCTGATGAGAACTCGCAATGTGGAAGAGTTTGCTCATCAGTTGCGAAATATGTCTCCAGAACAAAGCGACGTACTTCTGCCGAGTACTTACTCGACGTTGATTAGAGTTATCCAGAAAGCAGTTTCAATGGGCTTGAGGGTTATTGTTTTGGAGTACCCATCAAATCACGGTGTTCCGCTGGAGCGCGTGCTTGCAAGTCACAGAAATCAAGTCGAATTCTATGAGACCAGAAAGTGGCTGCTGGATTCGGTTCCAGAATCTCGGCTCATCACAGTTTTCGAAGTAGACATCGAACATTTGACGACATTTGGAGCCGATGTTTTTGCGGAAAACATGGTTCGGGTCTATCGTGAGGGCCCGGCCAAGGGACCATAAGCTCTTACAAGCGTTTATGTAAGTAGATCAATCTTTGGCCTTCGGGATAATCCTCGACCCTACCCACTTCATTAAAACCACAGGCCTTCCAGAACTGAAGACCATCTTGAAATTCAAATGTGCTGAGAAGTATTCGGCGTTTTGAATTCTTTCGACCAAACTGTTCAACTTCGTCGAGAAGCTTTCGTCCCAAAGACTTTCGTCGGTGGCTCACTTCAATCCAAAATGTATAAATGATCAGATAGTCGTAGGCCAGTTGTAGGTTCGCACCACCAATCCGCAACTCGTCGGAATTTTGCGACGGATCGATAATGAATATTCCGTGCGCTGAACCAAGATCATTCATGGCAGAAGGAAGTCCACGTTGCTTCTGTTCGTTGAACAGGTTGCGTGGCAGCCACAGCGCATCATATCGACCCCATTCAAATTTCAGATTCTCGCGTAAGCTGTGCAATTGGTTTCTCCAAATTGAGTTGAGCCGCGCCTCAATTGGAACATAAACTTCGGAAGTGAGGAACAAATATGGCGATCCTGATTGGACTTCTTGCGCTGACGATTTTTGTGCAGGTCTATTGGTTGATTCCAAAGTCATACCAAAATCACTTTCTCATCGCCGGCTCATTCATTTTTGGTGCGTTCGTGTTTCCTCTGACTTTCGCGGTCGCATTAATCCTTGGTGGCGGAGTTTTTCTAATTTTAGCTCGCGAATTAAAAATCTCTGGCGCGCTCGTTACCGCCGTCTGCTTCTTGCCGCTTATGGCATTTAAGATTTTTCCTTCACTTTTCGTCGGAGTGAATCTGCTTGGCCTGTCCTATTTTACTTTCATTTTGTTGGGAGCGTTCTATGACATCCGCAACAAGAAGGATGAGCAGCCGCTGACTGCGATTCAATTCTTTGCATTTATACTGTTCTTTCCAATTCTTCCCGTCGGTCCGATCGAGAGAATCGGAGGGCTCGGCCGCCAAATACGCGAGCCTCGACACTGGAAGCCGTCGAATTTCACGATCGGATTGCTGCTCATTGCGTTTGGTATCTTCAAAAAAACGGTTATTGCAGATCGGTTGGGTGAGCTTGCGCTCGATTCAGAGATGAACTCACTTTCTTATTTCGGCACAACCATGTGGGCTTTTTCATTTCTAGCCCTACTCCAGGTCTTTGCAGATTTTTCGTCGATCGTTGATATTGTGCGTGGCTTCGGAAAATTGCTTGGCTTCAACATTGTAGATAATTTTGACCGACCCTATTTAGCGGACAGCATTCAAGATATCTGGCGCCGATGGCACATCTCACTTGTGTCTTGGTTACGAGACATCGTCTATGCACCACTGGCACTGCGAACACGAAGCGTTCTACTTTCTTCCACCGTCGTAATTCTCATGGTTGGATTCTGGCACGATGCCAGTTGGCGATTCGGTCTTTGGTCTCTCTACTGGATTTCGATTTTTTGGGTGGCCGTGTTTTTGCGGCAACGTGGAATTCGATTAAACATTGGAAAACTGCCTAAGCGCATCAGCATGGTGGCGGTCATGGCATTCAGTACGATTTTTGTGATGCCATCGTCGGCTGGTGACTTAGTTATTCTTGCCGGAAACTTCTTTCGGTTCACCGACGTCAGCAAGATGGCCTTGAACGTGAGCAAGCAGAACTTAACCATCGCCCTTTTGGGTTTCGGCGTAGTGGTCGTCGTAGATCATTTCGGAGACAAATTAAAAATTAAATTCAGACCCGCTGCGGGCGCTGAGCCAACAACAAGGTTTCAAGTTGTCTCGATCTTGATGGCTTCCGCACTCTTCGTTTTTTCGATCGCGCTGGCCGTCGGTGATTGGGAAAAATTCATCTATCTTCGGTATTAGAGGAAATCATGAAATATTCGAATGAAGTACCGAAGCATTTAGTGATTCCTGCGGCTGTTGTCGTCGGACTCGCGATGGCGCCGCGTCCGGTAGATTCGCACTATGCTGTACCGCTTTTTGAGCTCGCCGGCGTAGTTTGGGGTCTGGGTCTTTTGGATGTTGGCCGCATTCTATTGGCGGCGGCGTTTTTGAGATTTGGCTTAACTCCTTGGCTGCTACTTTTTGCTGTGCTTGAGGTTTTCACGCTTTGGACAGGCCGTTACTCTGCAACGGGAGCTTTTTTCCCACAGACTATGATCAATGGTCTCTTTTTGCTGTCGCTGTTGTCTCTTGAGCGAGATCAAATACGTAGTTACGCGACCAAAGCATTTTCCCTCATCTTCATTTTGGCGGCTTTTCAAAAGATAAATGCGAGCTATCTTTCCGGAGCGGAGTTTCTTTCCACTCAAGGTTTTGCAAGTGTTTCCATTTATTTTTGGGGCCACTTGCCGCAATCCGTTTCGACGGTTGTTCTTCCTTGGCTTTCGATTGCTCTCGAACTCGGTTTAGGTGTGGGAATTCTGTGGCGTCCGACGATGTTCGCAAATTTGGCGACGCTCTTTATTTTAGTTCTCGCTTTGGTTCATCACCAAGTTTTGTATGTCTACTTTACTGCATTCTTCTTTCTAACACTTATTGATGCCCAATTTTTCTCGACGTCAAAGTCCGGTCGGGTGGTGGCAACTTTAGCGACTCCATTTTTTTGGGCGATAGCGTCGGGCTTGGTGGTTCTTGTTCGTGCGGTCCCGGGACAAGTTGAACTTGCGGCCTTTTTGAGATCATGGCCCGTAATTATTTTACTGATCATCAGTCACAGCGTTTTCGCCGTTCGAAATTTTAAGTTGAAGAATGATGGATCCACCTGGTGGGGAGCCGAGGACTTTGACCTTCGTCGACAGTCCCTTCCGAAATTGGCACTCTTCTCGTTGATCGGACTATTTTTCGCGTTTAAGGCGGGACTTGTTCCGACGCCTCTTGGATTCAGTATGTTTTCCGGATCGGATCCTTCCCGAAGTCCCTATAAAGTTGAATTTAAAGACCCAGAGATGTGCGAGAAAATTTCTCGGCGCATGACAGTTTTTGGTTATCTCGATGTTTCTTTCCTTCGGAGTGAGCGTGGTTGCACCCTTGCGGGGCCGACGATTTCTGGGCGCCGTGCTGCAATCCATGGAATCTGCGCAGACTTTCCAAATATTGGATTTCAGATATACGAGTCTAAGGTGTTTATGGCACCAGGCGGCCGCAGCGGCGAGCTGTCTTGTGGAGATCTGTAATTGGGCGAGCGGACGACTGAATTGAGAAATTCTAATTTTTGTTCGACCGGTCCATAATCGTTTGTTTTATTCGCGCTACCGAGCGTAGTCCGACCATTTCGGCACTTGAAATCTTAATGCCGAATTTGGCCTGGAGCTTAAGAATCAGTGCAACATGCCTCAGCGAGTCCCAGGCGGGGCAATTGGCGGCCTCTAAGAGTCCAACTGGTGTCGATGGATCGAGGTTTAGTACTTCGCGAACCAACAATTCGACTTCAGTATTTAGGTCAGCCATTTCTTTAGCTAACATGGGCCGATGGAACCTCGCAATACCCTACTTGCGCTGGCAAACAGTGCGGGATGCGCGCAAAGTGATTAAAATTGAAAGTAAACGTACGGCCGTTCACCGAATGGCTGTGCGAAGACAACAAGAATTAGAAGCAGTAAGACGTAGAGCGCAAGTCTCAACGGTCGAGGGAGAGATTGGATGCGGCTGCGAATTCCCTTTTGCGATTGAAAGATATGTAGCACTTCAATAATTACCATGAAAATTAAAGTCTGAATAAGTAGTTTGTGGGAAGAGGCGTGCGGTCCGGCCAAGTTCACTAAAACGCGCTCGAGTTGATTGAAGCTCCAATCGCCTTGAAAAATCCGTGCGAATATCTTGAAGGCATCGTCCATCGACTTTGAAAGAAAGAAGACTGTCGGCGGCAGAACAAAGACTATCAAAGTGATTGCGATCTGCAGCAGTCGCAAAAGGAGCGGAAACTTATGGAGACCTATCCTCTTTTCGAAACGTGCGCGTGAGTCGCGCGTCAAATAGTCGAGAGATATAAACAGACCATACCAGAGTCCGACCGCTAAGTATGTCCAGCGAACGTCGTGCCACAATCCCATAAAAAGAAATGAAACGAAGAGGCAGAAGTAGATGCCAAAGGCCCTACCTGCAGCCGAGGTTGAAAGTGAATAGAAAACATAATCCTTCATCCAGTCGTGCAGTGAAATATGCCAACGCCGCCAGTAATCAATCAGCGAAGTTGCGAAAAAAGGTCGATTGAAATTCTGCCTCACTCGAACACCGAGGAATCCCGCTGTAGCAATGGCCATGTCTGCGTAGCCAGAAAAGTCGGCAAAAATCATGTAGCGAGCTATTGCGACGGCGACGAATAGAGTGGGGCCATCAAAATACTCGGGGTTCGCGAAGACCGGAACAACAAATCTTGCAAGAGCATCAGCCACCACCAATTTTTTAAATAGGCCGCTGTAAAAGAGTAGTCCATTTGAGGTCGCAATTTCCGCTGTAACGTCAGCGGGATCAGCAAGTTGGGGTAGTAGTGAATTTGAACGCTCAATGGGGCCTGACAAAAGTGTCGGAAAAAAAGAAACAAAAAGTGCATAGCGGCCAAGATGCCTTTCCGGAGATTGTTGTCGGCGGTAGACGTCTATCAAGTAGCCGCTGGCTTGAAACGAATAGAAGGAAAGTCCAAGTGGAACCACAAATCCGGGCAATAGTTCAGGAAAGAAATATCTCGCTAGCCCAATCAGCGTAACCTTTGCAGCGATGGCCGACCATAAAAGTACAGCGCGAGAAGTGGCATCCTCCGTGTCCGCAATGGCGATCGCGATTCTATAGGAAAACAGAATAACGAAAGCAAGAAACCCAAGTGCCGCTAGCGAGAACCAAGCGTAAAAAAAACAGCTTGCGCCGAGGAAAAGAACCCATCGATTTTTTGCCGCAATTTTTGTCGCGAAAAGGACAATCAGAAAAAGAAAGCTGAAAAAAGGTATGGAATGAAAATACATTTAATTTTTCAAACTCTCTATAGGACTCGTCCGATTAGTTTTTCCTGCAACTAGGAGCTAAGTTTCGATTAGACTATCAATTGGCGAATTCTGACAAGGTTGAAGTCTTTTAATATATGCGACTTATGAAAAATTACGCCGCTCAGAAGCTAACGGTCCAGCTTTAGGTCTTCGATCAGCCGAACGGCCAACAGCGAATTCAATTTCCCATTAGGATGTGGAAAGTATCGATTGAACGCAGTGTGCGAGGGTAGGTCGCGATCTTCGATAAGTTGCGAGTGGTCGAGGGTCTCAACATTTTTCTCTTCGAGCAGCTTCTTTAAAGGCTTAATTTTGGCTCGGTCCGAAAGCGGATGGAAGACAACAACGAAGCGAGTTTTTGGTTTCGATTCTAAAACTTGTTTCTTTAGATCATTTAGCAAACTTGCGGTTTGTGTGAGCTGCAAATCTGTTAGTGGGAATAGTTTGGGATGGAAGGTGTTGATGAGATGAAAATTTTGAAAGAATCGAAAAGTGTAAAACTTAAGTGGGTCAAAATCTTTCATTTTCCCTAGGTATTTAGGCTCACGCAAGTTGTAGGGGTCTATTTCATAGAACGAAAGGCCTTCGCCCCATCCATCAAGAAGAAGCGCAAACGTTCCGAGCAAGGTCTGAACGTGCCCGCCTGTATGATTCCGCATTTGGAAAAAGAAAGCTGTGGTGCCTTCTTCTTGCTCTATCTCCGACTTCAACAGATTCAATTTTGATTGGGTGTAGGCACTCTGCGGGCCATACCCATCGACCGCATAGTTGAAAGGAGTTATGCGAGATGCTTTGCTCGCGAGATGGAAGGCAAGTGTTTCGTGATCGGGTAGGCCCATTCCAAAAACTGTCGATCCACCGAGAATAATGAAGTGTTTTAGACGGAGTTCAGGTTTGTTGAGAGGCACGATGCGACGACCAAATTGATCAGTTTGGTATTTCACATCAAATATTTTTTTATTTCCGTCCATGCCGTAAACGTGTGTCACTAGATTATTTCGGAGTCGAAAACCTAGCGATGGATGATATTCGTACATGTGCGGGCTCGAAACTTGTTTTGTTTGCGGGACGGGACTGAAGATTCGCACAGCCAGCTCTGACGCACAGAGCACAGCTACGATGACAATTAGGAATTTTCTAATTTTTTTCCGCACACAGGGGAACCTACAAGACCACGGCTGCCGATTCAATGGATTCGCTGGACCAATGTCGAGCACCATGAACAGGCATTGAATCTTGCCGTTCTCCGGGACTAAAAATCACTGCTAAACTCATAGGGAATGAAGTTCCCAACTATGGATCTACGAAGATTCGCCATTAAAATTCCCGCCATCTGCGTGCTTGCGACTTTCTTTGCGCTGGCCTCGCGCCAGGCGAGTTCGAGCGAACCTTCAAAAGTCATGCATGGAATTAAACTTTCGGATTACGACGACTTCGAAAAAAAATGGAAACTGGTGACAGTTCGTTTTCGCAAGGACACCGGCGAACTACGTTTTACGTACGCGAATCCGAAAGCGTGGCAGCACTTAAAGAAGCTCTCAGAAAAGCAAGACTCTCCATCGTCTTCCGGCGCCCCAGGGTCGGCCGAAAGCTATCCAATCGGAGCGGTGTTTGCCAAAGTTGGTATCAAAACGGCCGAAGACCCCGCTTTTGCCTCATCGGCTGTTCCCAGCGGGGTCAGACGAGTGCAGTTTATGGTTCGCAATGAAAAGAAATTCGCAGAAACGGACGGATGGGGCTATGCCTTGTTTGATTCTAGCGGAAATACATTTCCCGGAGACTTAAAGCAGGCATCTATGGCCTGCTCCGCCTGCCACAAGATAGTTCCTGACCGGGGCTATGTATTTTCACAGTTTATGACAGGGCTTGCCGCTATAAAACCCAGCGCCTCAGGAATGAATCGACTGAGATTTGAAAGTAGATCCGTCAGTTCTTTTCCTGATCACGTTCAGCTGCATCTACCGCCGAAAACAGAAACGGTGAGCGTGGTTGTTGGCGAAATTACGAAACATGTTTTCCCGGGGACTCTGGATGAAATTCGACCGTCGCTGGCGCGTGAAGTGATTCGTTCTGGAAATCCGGCGATGCTTTTCACCGAGCAAAATGGCGGAGTGTTTTATTCGATCGTTTATTCGACAAAATCCAAAGGATCGTGTGCCGAAGGGCAAATGGAATATTTGGGTGTGATGAACACGACTGACAAAACTGAGAGTACGCAGAATGTGCGATTCTGCGAAAGTGAGAAGTAGTGAAGCTGGCCATTCGCGGTTCGGCCTTCTTTGTATGGTTTTTGGCTTTGACGGGTTGCCAGTCTGTGCCTCGGGTCCCCGCAGAAAAGCCATCGGTTCATTTGTCCGCCGAAACAAATGAATTTAGCCCGAATGAAAGACTCGCTTGGCTGCAGGGGCGAAAGAACTATGTAAAGAGTCTTTACCAGGTCGGACTCGATCCGTACTTTGGTAAAACCGACCAGCAGGTCGAAAGTTGCGAGGCTCGATCTGTGAAAGCCCTCCAAGACCGAACGAATAGCGACGCGGACTTTGCGGGCTTCCGGATTCTGACGACGGATTCAGGCGTTACTGGAGTCTGCGACAGCAAGATGCAAACCCACCGAATGGTATTATTGTTCGGGGCATGTGCGAAAGTACCACTTCAGTTCACTCTAAAGGTTGTTTGCCCCTTGGCTCTCGACGGCAACGAAAAGGCCTGCGATGTTTCGGAACAGCAAGTGAGTCAGTACTGTGCGAACCGCACTTTTCCCGGAGCGCAGAATTGATCTCGCAGCGGCCTTTTCGGTCACTCGTGATGTTACTTTTAGTTTTATCAAGTACCACTGTTTCAGCGGCTGAACCTTCGACAGCGAAACATAGCTCTCATTTGTACTTTGGGTGTGAAATCTACGACATCGCTAACCCGAATCAACCGAAACTACTTAGAAAGTTTCCCGGAGAAATTTGTCTCTTTCTAAAAGATGGATCTGTCGTTCAGACATTGCCCGACCGAGTGACAAAGACAGACGGTCATATGAAAGAGATGTGGAGCCTTCCGACAATGGCTCATCATCAAGTCAATCTTTCGCCCGATGGCCGTCAGATACTTATTATGGGTAGTGAAACTGTTGTTGCTGATCCCAGATACGGACCAGCGCGCTCGGATGTTTTGTTCGTCGTCGACCAAAACGGAAAAGTAGAAAAGCGATTTTCTCTTTTCGAGAGTCGGGAGCAATTTAAAAGGAAGGCTTGGAAAAGTGCTGTCGACCGGCGATTCCCGATGATTTGGGACTTGAGTCGATTCAAGGATGTAAAATGGGAGATCACTCATACGAATTCATTTTATGAGATCGAAGGTCACAGCGCCGAAAAGACTAATCCCGAGTTTAAAAAAGGCAACTACATCGTCAATGACATCTCTCTTATGATGGCCTTTGTGTTGGACTCGAGTCTCAAAAAAATCGTCTGGCAGAAATCCTTGCGCCCAGAGTACTGGAACATGACCCACGATGTTCAGGTTCTACCGAACGGTCGACTTCTGTACTACGACAATGGAACGAAGGAAAATCCGCAAAGCAGTCTTCGCGAGACAAATCTTGCGACAGGAAAAGACGAGTGGGTTTACCGAGGTCAAGCCGGCGTGCCGTTCTTTTCTGTCCGTCGGGGTGGTGTTCAGCGCCTACTTGATGGCGGGACGCTTTATACCGACATCACGGGGCGACCGGAAATTATTGAAATCGACGCATCGGGGAAAAAGCGATGGTCGTGGAATCCAAATATTGGGAAAAATCTCCAGCAAGCCAGAAAAGCCGATCTTAGTGAGTTTCTGAAAAACAATAAGGCGCTTTGAATGAAGGTAAACTCGGATATTTTCTCGAAGACGAATGAGCGCATCAATATCTTTCTGCCCATCGGGTTACTTATACTTCTTCTTTTTGGCTTTTCCGCCGACAGCTATTTTCGTACCGCCTTCGGCGATTCGTCGCGGTTGGCCCAGCGCCTTTTAGCCGACATTGTTTTTCTCAACGTCACACACAATGCATTCACCGTTATGATGCTTGCGTCACTTCCTGAGCTTCGGCCGTGGATGGTCGAGCAGGGCCGAGGAAGTGCTCGACGTTTTGTATTTAAAATAACGACACTTTTCGTTTGTCTCTTCGGCCTCTTCTTGTCAGCGCTGTTGTCAGAATCGAACTTGATCTATGGCCTATTCGTCCTTGCGACTATTTTCTTTCCAATTCAGCATGCCATAGCACAGTCATTGGGCCTTTCGCTGGTCTACAATAACAAGACACAAGAAGAGCCGCGCCGAAAGCGGCTAACAGAGTGGATCGAGCGTCGACTTGTAGTCATACTTATCTTACTCATCGTTGGTTCTGTTGTGGCGATTCAGTCGAACCTATTTTCGATCGACGTTGCTCGCGGAGATTTTGGACTAAGTCCGAGCTCCGCCTTATTTCAGGCCTCGCTGGCCCTGGGGTTTGTGATCGTTGCACTGATGTTTTTTTATCCGCGACAGATCCGTATTAAAAAAACGTTTTTCGCACTTCGCTTTCCCATCTGGGCGTATTCTCTCATTTCTCCGCTCGGCTTGATTGCCACGCAAGTCGTACACGGACTCGAGTACCTTTTCGTCGTCCGAAAAATGGCGACGGCCTCGCGTTTTGAGCGTTGGAAGTCGGCGTCGCTGTTTCTACTGTTTCTTGTCGTTCTCTTTGGTGTTTTTCGAGTCGTTTACTACGACACGTCTTTTGAAAATCGGAATCAAGCGCCCCTTTGGTTGACCGTGCTCGCGGCGCTGTCGACGGCGTTTTCGTTTGTTCATTATTACCTTGATCGAAAACTGTTCTTGATGAGGGATCCGACCAACCAGCAGACGGTCGGCCGCCTGCTCAAGTAGGGTTTGTAAATGCTGAACTCCTGGCTGTAGCGGCGCGTTGGCTTGGCAGCGCGGGAAATTTTTTTAGGTTTAACACCAATTCTGCGCAAAATCTCGCGGCCAATATCTTCAAGCCTGTTGATTTTATTCAATCCGGACCGTCGATTGCCCCCCGAAGGCAACCCGGATACTTGGTCCATGAACGACGTGCGCCGGGGGGGCCAAGTGTCTGATCCTAAAGTTAAAGCTTCTTTCCTAAAATCTTTGTTGTTTTCAATTGCGATCATTTCTAGCTCCGTAGTGATGAGCACATCGTCCGATGCGGCACCTCGCAACGGTGGCCGACCTTTCACGAATTCTGAACCCAACGTCCTCGATGAATTGAATCCCTTCGATCCAAAGACAGAAGAATTTTTAGAGGAGTTCGATCGCGAGTATCAGCGACGCACAAACAAATCTCCCTGGCTTGAAAGTATCGATCCGCAGTTCCGCGCCACAAATTGTTTTCGAAGTTCGTGCCCCGTGTATGCGTACGTTCGACGCTCGGATCAGCGAATGTACCTCTTCGTTGATGGCAACCCCATCGGCGAGTACGCGGTTTCGACAGGTGCGCCTGGCCGCGAGACGCCTGACTTTGATCGGCATCCGAATGGCCGCATCTACGATCAGTATACGTCGAGGGCTTATCCCGGCGGAAACTACCAGGGCTTAGGTAACATGCCTTACGCCGTTTTCATTGAGGGGGGTTTTGCCATCCACGGGACTGCGAAGTCGAATTGGCCGAAGCTGGGTCGCAAAGCGTCTCATGGTTGTGTTCGCCTGCATCCTGACAACGGATTCACGTTCAACCGACTTGTCCGAAAGCACGGCATTAAGAGCACTTGGATCCAGGTTTCGGAATAGGACAAATGAAGACTCAAAGTTTAATATTTTGGGTCGTGCTTGTGGGGTCACTTTATTCGATTACTTTTTCTGACGACGATATTTTTCCATTCTCCAACTACCCGATGTACTCAGCGATTTTTGCGCCGCAAGAATCTACGCCGTTTTTCACGGTCTTCGCCGAATACGAAGACGGAAGTGTTGGGCGCTTCGACAGTCGGGTGAGAGTTAGTCTTGGGGAAAGTCCTTTTTGGAGCGCAGCCTTTCGGGAAGCTTTACTGGTGAACCGCGACCCGCGTGTCATCGAAAAAAAACTAAAGGCTGTTCTTTCATGGCATCAGCGTGTGGCGCGCGAGGCGCCTCTTAAGAAAGACCAAACAGCTAAAATTCTGCGCCTTCAGCGAAACGACATCCTTTGGAGCGAGTTTGTTGCGCGCCGATTGAGAAACGAAAGCGTACGACCGCTGTTCGAGACCAACACGCAAGTCCTCTTCGAGGCCCGCTAATGTCGAAAGATGATAAAAGTGGCTGAATCAAAATTTAATTTGGCGGCCGTTCGTATTCTGTTCTTTGTCTTCGTTTTGCTGACGATGAGCAGTAGCAACTATTTCTTAAGCTGGATCAACGTGCCCAGCGAGTTTTGGCACCCACGAGGCCTCTTGCGGTTTCTCGATGGGCCGATGTCGTTCGAATTTGTGTCCATTTCGTTTCATCTTTGGCGATGGATCGGAGTTCTTTGCATTTTTGGAGCTTATTTTCGGCTGCTGGCGCCGATCTGGTGGATTCTTAGT
Source organism: Bdellovibrionales bacterium Ga0074137 (assembly GCA_001464715.1). GTDB lineage: Bacteria > Bdellovibrionota > Bdellovibrionia > Bdellovibrionales > JAMPXM01. The sequence goes on from LNDT01000030.1 coordinate 18,021, forward strand.
CTCATCGTCGTCACCAATGCACACTCCTATGGATACCAATCCCACGTTTTCATGCCGGTGATTCTGGCAGGCCTTCCGCTGTGTTTTTCTCGGGCCAGCGACACCTTAAGTTTCGACGCTTGGAGGCGTCGTGCGGCACCAGTCGTTAACGAAAGTGATTACAGAGTTCCGTTGCGAACGCATCAGCTTGTTTTCTGTCTTGTCTATTTTGCGGCGGGGGTTGCGAAAGTGCGGCATGGCGGCTGGGATTGGATATCGGGTGAGACCTTGCGAAATTATTTGGTCAGAGCCTCTTGGATTTATTCGGACACAAATCCCCTGGCTCATGCTGTCGGCCTGAATGAAATTTTGTCTCGGCGCCCGCTTCTTTGTAATTTTCTGGCTTTTGGAGCGGTCTTACTGGAGCTGTCGGCACCGTTGGCGCTGTTTCGGCGTAAGTGGTCCTATGTTATTGTCCCACTCATTGCCCTCTTGCAGGTAAGCATCTTTTTTACGATCTACGTCCGCTTTACGCCGTACATTGTTTTGATTTTTCCGTGGATCAACTGGTGGAAAATTTGCGGCTACATCAATCGCCAAACTAATCGCTGGATTTCGTCAGCGAGAGCATACACGAATTAAATTCTGGAATTATTGAGTCCGTCGTCCGCGTCGAGCTGGCTACTGCGATGTAGGCTTCGCACGGGAGTGTTGAAGACTTCGGTGGAAGGTCGCGGTACCGCATCAAATACTCGAACATATTTTCTCGTCGCTCGCTTTCTCGTTCGGCGGCGCGACGGTAGGAATGAATGGCCTCCAGAAAATTTCTGGCCTGACGTCTCAGTACGACGTCCGGAAAACGAAATCCCACTTGTAAAAGAGTGGCGATGTCGCGGTCGGGAAGAATATTGTCGATGACCACTTGGCCGTGTTTTGGCGAATTCGTTTCGGCATAGTGAACGGTCCGGTGATTTTCGAGTGAGGCTTTTAAGACGCGTGAATCCACCATTTTGTCGCCGATGGTATTTTGAACGTACACGGGGATTTTAAATATTTCGAAAGCTTCTCGAGTCGCATCGATCAGATCAAAATAGTTTTGTGAGGATTCCTGACTTAAGAGACCCTGCTTCAAAAGATGAGTTCTCCAGATAGTGTCCACCTGACATCCCATGCGGGGAGAAATTTTCGGGGTCTTGGTTTCGATCTCGACACCGAAGAGGCCCGCCATGAGTGGCCAGCTTCGAACGTCGCTTGTGATGTTTGAAAAAAGACACGAGCCGATTCCTGGGCCGCTTCGGACTCGTAAAGCCGGCTCTATAAGCCACAATCCTTGAATCGAATACTTGGGTTGGTCGGCGAGAGTGGCGCGGTGAGTGATCACAGCCGACAGCGCGCCGCCGGTACTTTGCCCGACCAGATAAATGTTTTCAGAAACCGCGGCGACCGAAATCAGGGCCAAGTCTAAGAACTGAATCCAGTCTTCCCCTCGGATTTTTTCAGAAGCCGCCTGGTCTTCGCCGTGCCCTGGTAGCGTCAACAAAAGCGAGCGACATCCGAACATCAAAAAAGCGTCGGCATAGGAGCGAAACTGATTTCCGTCGCCGTAAAGACCATGCGTGAAAACGAAAGTGCAGGGAGATTTGGCAGTCGTGTTGGGAGTTGCGCCGATCCACTCGTGGTGGATAGATTTCGGGCTGTGAAATCGATCGCTAGGTTGAGCCGCCGAGTGTTCTGCCGCCACCGACACCGAACAACAAGTGATCACTGCGAGAATCACTTTCATGGCTTTATTAAAATAAACAGTCATAGCAGCTCCAGCGATGGAATTGAGGGGGCGCCGAAGTTCTGGTTTCAAGAACTTTGCCGACTCAATTCGAGACATCGTCAGCGAAGAAAATTCGACTCGGATCGTCCGTAGTTAAGTTGAGGCGAAAGCTCCGGAGTTTGGTCGAGCCCAAAGGTTCGACTCATCCCAAGTACTATTTTTTCCGTTAAGATATAAGTGTTGAAAACTAAAGGAGTTCTGTTGTTGGGGGCCAATAAAAACGACCGACATTTTTTGTCGTCTGAGCGTGGGTTCAGCCTCATGGAGCTTATGGCGACCGTGGCCGTTCTATCAGTTGTCGCATTGGGGAGTAGCCTCCTCTTTTCGGATTTGGCGAAGGTCCAAAAGCGGAGCTCGATAGCTAATACGATTTCTACGATGCGTGCAGAACTGATCTCTGCGATCACACAGACTCGAGTCAATGCTGCGGCCGCAACACCCTGGAATGTCTCGCGCGATGACGCCAGTGTCGCCACCGGTAACCCTTTGATGGCGTGTCTTCGCAACAACACGACCTGCAACAAGGACGTGACACACTTACTGAATCTAAAAAATTTCGATGGAACCGAAGCTTTTTATTCTAGAACGCTGACTCGGGGTTTCGATTTGGACGGCCGACTCTGCAATACGTTTGACGATGTTGCTGGGAACCCAGCGTGTCCATTTCGTTGGGTGCTTGTTTGGATTCCTCGGTGTGTCGGTACCGACAAGACCGATTGCGACAACCCCACCATTGAAGTGAACGGCACACTTCGGTATCAACCAGGGAATGAGGACATTCTTGGTATCACCGCTTTCAACCCCAACGTCTATGACTTCAGTGTTCGTCGCGGTGAAAAAAGAAATCTCAATGAGGCCGTCGTACTTTCTTATATTGAAAACGATGCGACGGGCGAGGCGGGAACTTGTTTTAACAACTGGTACCCCCGCGAGATCAATACCATCTCAAGAGACCCTGGATCAAATGCGACTCTTATCGGTACGAACAGATTTTCTCTTCGAGCCGGTGCCTATGAGTGTCGGATACAAGTACCCGCGTTTAAAAACGGCGGAAATCGAGTTCGACTTGTCCGATTTATAGGAATGTTTTCTGCCGTTCAGGCGACATCCAATGCTGTGACGGCCGCGATGACGGGAGAGTCCGCGACAATTGTGTTGCCCGTGACATTTTCTTCGTTGGACGCGGCTCAATACCGTGTCGAGCACCACTGTACGAGCCAACCCTCGGATCAGCTGCCGAATCCAACCGGAAATCAATTTATTCTTGGGGTTCCTGTGGGCGACGGCGGAAACTACGCTGGAACAAGCTACACGACGATTAACTGCGTGAAAACGAGCGGATTATGATGGAAGTGAAGATGAAAAAACAAATTCGATTCGAGCACTCAGTTCCTCGCAAAGTGCTTGGTCAACGAGGTTTTGGACTTATCGAAGTCATGGTGGCCGCTGCGATTATTTCGATCATTGCGTTAGGTATTGCGACGTTGATCGATGACATGTTGAAAATGCAGAAGAAAACAAACACCGTCGGTGTTATCGTTCGGATGAAAGAGCAGATAACGGCGGCAGTTCAAAACGGCGAGTCTTGGGCACTGACCGCCCAAGACGCTGCGGTGGCGACTGGAAATCCGAATTTTGATTGTCTGCGAAATACCGGCCAGTGCGGTGACGCCGAGACTGGTCCCTTGAATCTCAAAGGTGCAGGCGGCGTTCCGGTCTACTACGCGACAACGGCGGGTCACGGTTTCACTTTGCAGGGTACCTTGTGCGCTACGTACCCGTCGACGGAGTGCCCTTTTCGCTGGGACTTGACCTACGAGTTGACCTGCCCACCTACTATCGATCCCTGCGACACTCCAGATGTTCGCGTCCGCGGGATTCTTCAGTACACAGAGGCTACAGTCAGTATGCCGGGAGGATTTAATTCTGCGCTTTACGAAATTGATATTCGTCGCGGATCAGAAGCCATTCGAAATGACGGACTAACTGTGTCGTTCATTCAGGCGGGCGCTGTTGGCGAGGGCGCCGGTTGTGAGGGCGGCTGGGTTCAGCGGAGGCTCAACACGGTGACTAATGATCCTGCGAACAATGTCGTAAATAAAGCTGGAGCCGCATTAACAACAGCCAACGTGATCATACTTCGGCCCGGGACCTACAATTGTCGTGTCCAGTCGCCGGCCTTCAAAAACGGGGGTAATAGACTTCGTCTGCGATCGACGGCAGGTAATACTGTTGGGCCTGTTGTATCCTCTGGCACTGCATCTCGAAGCGGGGGATCTGCAAATTTGAGTCTGGACACAACTTTTGTTCTCAGTGTCGACACGACCATTGTTGTCGAGCAACGTTGCGAAGTCCTTCCTTCATCGACGGGCTTCTGGCAGGGGTTTCCAGGGGCAATGCCGGCGAACTACGACACGTGGTCACTCGGTGTGCCGATTCCGGATCCTGGCGGCGGCTACACCGGTGGAACGACTTACACGTCGGTCAGCTGCGCACGAACGAGCTAGTAAAGGTTTCAGGCTGGGCCAGCGAATTTCGCGGCTCTGGTCGCTCACTTCGATCTCTCGTCGGCACACGATTTGTTAGACGTTCCCGGTATGAGGGATTTTGGGGTCGCGTCGCCTTGTTTGGTAATCACTTTAATTCTGACGGTTTCCGCTGCTGTGGGGTGTGGACCGCTTGAGGGCGAACTCGCTAGTTCACCACTATCAAACGCCGAGCTTGCTTCGTCGAGCTCGATATTTATCGAGTCGGAACAGTATCAGCTAAAAACGGTGAGTACCGAAACCGACGAAAAAATCGCACCGACGACCGAGTCAAAGCCGGAACAAAATCCAAAATCGAGCCCTAAAACGAGTCAGAAAAAGAAATCAAAACCGAAAGCAAAAAGTAAATCAGTCGATATTGATTTTGTACTCACAAAATCAAAAGATATTTCGGTGGGCGTAGCACTCCCTTTGAATTCGGGCGAAAGCTCGCGCGTTCAAAACGAGACTCTAACGTTCGTTCCTGCCTCCATTGTTAAACTTGTAACAACGGCTGTGGCGCTGAAAGTGTTGGGTCCTGACTTTAGATTTTCAACGCGAGTCCTTTTTGATTTGGACTCGAATGGTCAGGCGAATGGCGTCGTGCTCTTGGCAGACGGTGATCCAACAGCCGGGGTGACGACCTATGAAGCCGGTGCACCGAACCGGATGAGAGACATTGCGCTTCAATTAAAAAGTCGCGGCGTTCGAAAAATAGTAGGGGAAATAGCAATGATCGCCGTTGATCCAAGGTGGGACGCCCCTGTGCTTGCGCCCGGTGTGCCAGACGAAGACACACGTCAGTGTTACGGCTCTTTCGTCACAAGCTTCAACTTTCAAGGAAACTGTGCCGACGTTATCGTTTATTCTCACCGCGCCTTTAAGTGGGAGTCTCCAGGCATCGATAGTTTTATCTCAACAAGAGTCGACACGTCAGCAGGGTCTTCAAATAGTTTGAGGCTTTCGTCCGTCATTTCGCCGGATCGTCGTCTTCAAGGCTACGCATTGACGGGGACCTATATCGCTAAAAAACCGCGCGTTCTAAAGTATCGATTGCCCGTTGGAAATGGCGCCGCATTTTATGCGAACGAATTGAGATCGGCTTTGAAAGCTGCCGGCATCGGTGTTGACCAAGCCGACTTCAACTTTTCAAGTCCAAGCGGTCGTCGTTCGCAAGCGATAGAACGCATTGCCTCTGAAAAATCCAACGTCCTACAAATCGAATCCGCGCCGCTGGCAGAGATTGTTCTTGCGACGAACAAATCGAGCGACAATTTTTTTGCGGATGCGCTGTTTCGAATGGTTGGAACTAGGGGTTCGCAGCACTCGAGCGTGAATTCTGTGGATCTCAATGAAATCGGAAAAAGTGTTTTGTCCGGATTTCTCAACAGATGGCTGGCGGCGGATGGAAACTCGCGCTTGTCGGATGAGATTTTCATTGTCGATGGGGCCGGTCTGTCCTCGCAGAATCGTGCAACACCGCGAAGCCTTCTTGCCTTGCTCAGACAGTTTGCAAAAGAAGCCACATTCGGAGTCCTGTGGAGTTCTCTTTCGGTGGCGGGACAAGATGGAACTCTTGGTGACCGCATGAAAAACACTCGAGCCACAGGCCGGGTGCGCGGAAAAACCGGCACGCTGAACGGCACTTACCAAGTTGCAGGTTATGTTCAGAGAAAAAACACAAACGGCAGCTCTACGGAAGATGCGTATGTGCCATTTGTGATTTTGACTTCAACGACGGCGAAAAATCGAGATCTTGTTCGTCGGTTTCAAGACGCTCTGATCGTCAAAATAGTCGAAGCGGTCGATCGGGGCGATAGCGTGCCACTCCCCCCAGTGACTCAATCTAGAGCCCAATCTAGAAACTGATGGGCGGATTTATTTCCTTCAAAGACTTAAGCCCACCTTCAACGAAGAAAATCGTTCGATAGTTGAGCTGCCTTAAGTAGCGAATTGTCCAAAGCGGAGCCGCATCGGTGTTGTCATTCCCGAAGATGACGAGAGGTGTGGATCGATCTATCGGCAGATTGCGAAGGTCGAATTTGGCACCCAAGCCAACGGATAAGGGTAGGGACAGCTGAAACCTTAGTTGAGCGGGCCTTGAAGAAATGAACGGAGCTTGAATCGCACCGGGGTAGCCTTCGCCACTCGAAACGTTTTTTCGGTCGCGGGCATCAACCAAAACAGGTTTTACCAACGGTCGGTAAATCTCAAAATAGCGCTTCAAAGAGTGGGCCGGCATGGAAATGGCGCCGGGAACAAACCTTGGAATTTTCATTTCATCGACGATCGGTTTTTGGGTCGAGTAAGAAAATCGAATCACGTAAAAGTAGCTAGCCGCCAGGCGAGGTGAAAAACTCATATTAGTGATGTAGGCTAAATCCCTACGATTTAGTCCCGTCAGCCCGACAATCTTCCAAGGAAGCTTTGCGTTTGCTGTGTATATGACTCGGTCGATTGTTGCTTCTCCGATAATATTATACAGCAGCGTACCGCCCAGAATGTCGTCGGTAAGAATTGCCAGCTTGGCTCCTGTCCCAAAACAACGGCCAGGACCATCGACGTAGTGAACGTTGATTTCATTTTTAGTTATGGGCTCAGCAAACTGAGGAGGAACCAAAATCGCCCTTTCGGGCTCGACGTCGCGGCAATCCGTGGTGGTTCGCAATGAAACCGGAAGTCGCTCTGCGGTCATAATCTTGTCCCAGGCGCTAATTGAAATTTGAGGCTTAATCTTCGCCCGATGACCGATGAGGTCCTCGCTTCCAATGAACACGGGGTTGTAACCCGGAAGAATAGGGGGCGGCGAGTCGAGCTCGGCCGTATCGGTCACCCCGACTAATTCAGCGACTTGCCCCGGAGTCGCCTCTGGAACCTTTTGAATTAACGCGGACGTAGAGATGAAGTAGGCGATCGCCCCGATCAACACCACGCCGAAAATGGAACCTATCGCCATGGACCGACTCATCGTGAAACCCTCTTCAGTACGAGTTGATGATACATCCCTAAATATGCGATTTTATTCTCCCGTTTGGCAAAATCCTTCTGTAGAAAATCAAGTGTCATTTTGTTAAAATCCAGCGCTTAATCCGAGTGTTTAATCCGGGATGCCATTGAAAGCAGATCAGCCAAATTCACGATCACTGAGTTCAACATCGCTGCTGGGGCCGCGATCGGTTTCGATAGTTCTACCGTGTCACAACGAATCTGCGGCTCTTGAGTCAGTTCTAGATCGACTTTTCCAGTCGGCCAGCCAATGGGCCTCATCGAATCTTCGTTTGGCGGAAGTCCTTATTGTGGACGACGGTTCTACGGATGGGAGTCTAGAGATCGCAAGGGCCTGGTCTTTGAGTTCACCGCATCCGCTGCGTAGTTCCGTCCGAATTCTGGCGCACGGTGCCCGCAGAGGCTACGGTGCTGCGCTGAAAACGGGAATTTCTGCATCGAGTGGCGATTACATTGCGTTCTACGATGTGGATGGAACTTACGACCCAGAACAGATTCCCAAAATGGTAGACCAAATGGTTTCACAAAGGGCTGAGATGGCTTGCGGTGACCGGCTTTCGCGCTGCCAACACATGCCCCTGACTCGCGAAATTGGGAATCGCCTTTTCGTAGGCACGATCAATATTCTTTACCGAACCAAAGTTTTCGATAGCTGCACGGGAATGCGTATTTTCACGAAAGACTTGCGCGAGTTTTTCGCGAGCCACGCACTTCCGGATGGTCTCGATTATTCGTTGGCGATGACACTGACCTTTCTTCGGACGGGTCATCGGCTGATTGAGCTTCCGATACCCTACGCCCGTCGATTGGGGCGGTCGAAGCTTCGTGTAATGTCAGATGGTCCGCGATTTTTTTTAAGGATCCTCGCGTCTTGGCTTCACACGCCACAAAACGTCAAAGTGTTCCGTCATAGCCGAAGAACTGACTGAAGATCGGCGCTGGAAGAGCGTCCCACGGTTTTGATTCCGTGATCGCATACTGGGTTTCCGGCTGATCGCAATTATTGAGTTCGATGAACGCCCCATTAAATTCCGAAGACTGCAAATTATCTCGATCGTTTCCACCACTCCAGCGGATTGGAATACGGACCCAGCGATTTCCGTATTTAATTCGCGTGAACATCGCCAAGGGAAAACTAAACTTTTGGCCCGTGAGCTGATTTTTAAAATCAGCTTCGTCGAGCCGACATGTCGGCCCCGTCTTAAGAACAAAATACCTTATGAAGATTTGATCCCCAAGGGCGATATATTTAGATGCGAGCCACGCAATGACGTCGGGCTCAAGAAGTTCCATTTTTGAAGACCTAAGAACCACGTTCGGTCGGCTGAACTCGACGTACTCAACGATGCGCTTATTTGTTTCGTCGCCTGGAGACGGGTAATGAAAAATGGAATTCCGCTTTGGGAAGAGTCCAATCGCGTCCCAGTAGTGCGTGATCTCTGCTTTTTGCATGTAGCTTGCGAGTGAGACGTAAACTGCTTTTTGGAAGCGAAGGTAGAAGCCAGAGTAGTTTTGGAGCGTCATTGCAGTTACAGCCAGCGACACAAAAAAGACGAGGCCCAGAATTTTCGACGGCATTAGCCGATCACTGGTGAGGCGAGAGCGAGCCCAAGCTTCCATGCAAAGCACTCCCGGCAAAGCTCCCAGAGCTAAAAAAGGGACGCGGGATGCGAGGAAGAAAAAATACTTCTGAGAATGAACGATGATAAATGCGAGACACACAGTGCCAGCGAGAAAAAAAGTACGTTCACGAAGGTCGAATTTAGAAAAACGGGTCAGGCCAATCAAGAGGCCAACCCCGATGAGGAGGGCAACTATCGGTCCGGTCGCGATGGCACGCAATGCACTTAGCCAAGGCGCTAGTGTTGTTAGATCAATGTCGCTATAGCTTCCCACCCAATAGATGAGCGTTCTTAGAAGAATTTCTCGCGATGTCAGAATCGCAACGGCCGAGACGAGAATCAGCGGACTCAGTAGCCATGCCCATTTCACCATTCGATGTTTTGGTGTCAGGCTCTCTACTTCACTGAGATTGAACATGAGAGCTAAAACAACGACGAAATCAATCGACTTCGGCGTGATCAAGAGAGCCGAGATCGCCGAAGTAAGATAAAGCCCCCGACGTAGGTTGGTTTGATTCTTGGCGGCAAGAATCAAGAGGCTCGCTACAAGTGTGAGGCCGGCCGCAACACTGTCGCTTCGAGATTTAGGAAAGTGTACGACCATGAGAGGCAGAGTTCCGACGACTGCAAAATACAGAACCGTGAAAAAGGCAGTGGAGCGTTCATTCACATTCTTTGAATCTTGAGAGAGCATCAAACCAAGCGAGTAAAGTGAATAGAGTCCCGCCGCAGCGAACGCCATCGTTAACCAGCGTGAGGCCATTAAAGCCGTCCAATCATTGGAGGCCAGCGAGACCACGCCTCCATAGATTAAGCTAAAGAGCGGCTTAAAGTGCGCCGACGTGATCGCGAACGGATTTTCAATGATCCGCCGGCTCGACGTGATCCCCCAGATTTCTGAGTCTTCGAACGAAAGAAATAGGCCCGGGAAAACAGTTGCCAGGGCAAGTACGGCAAGAAAAAATGGAATAAACCTTCGATACCGATCCGACATTGATCCTATAATAGCCATGTGAAGACAGCGCTGGCGAGCGGAAGATTATTTATGATTTCGGTGGTCGTCCCAACTCAGGGACGAAGCTCCTTGTTGAATTTATTGGATTCTGTCAATGAGGCGCGCGAGCAATTCGTTTTGAACGGGGCAAGTGTCGACAGCGTCGAAGTGATCGTCTGTGTTGATACGAGTCGCGCGACCGTTTCCGACGTACAAGAGACTTTGTCGAGACTTTCGTGGAAGCCAAAGGTCGTTGAAAGTGTGGGTTCGGGCGTGAATTCGGCACGAAACAGCGGAGCTCAGCTCTGCTGCGGCGACATAATATTATTTTTGGATGATGACGTCGAGTTACCTTCGAGATCGTCATTGATTGACCTCGAACTCATTTTCAAAAATGACGATCTCATCGCAACTGGCGGAGACTACATCAGTGGGCCGCGGGCGAGTTGGGCGGAGCGCGGCTACAATGCGTTGTGTTCAGCTTGGCGAACTTCAGCGGGGCGCGAGACGCGCGAGCTTCTATTGGGCGGCTGCCTGGCCGTGCGGCGCTCTGCGTGGAAAGTCGTCGGCGGGTTCGATATTGCGATCAATTACGGCGGGTCAGAGACCTCTTTTGTATTGAAGCTGCACAAACTAGGATTGGTTCTGTTTTTTCAAAAGCTTAACGTCATCCATCATCCTGGCTCGCGGAGTCTTGTGCACTGGTGGAGAGTGGCGTCACTTCAGGGACTCAGGCGATCTGAAACGGCATGGAGTTTACCAAACCGCCGAGAGAGATTTGGCCGAACGTTTCGGTGCATTTTAGATCAGTCGCGAACGACTGTGTTTTGCTTGGCTATTTTCGCGATTCCGTTTTTAACAGCCTCCCTGCTCAGTCGGATTTCTTCGACTCGAACTGCGCGTTCAGCCAGGCCGATCGAAGAGCCGCGTAAAAAGCTCGGTTCAAGCTCTTAAGTCTGAGCCATGGCGACATCCTACCAAGACGAAACATGAGTAATCGTGCAGGGTTGAACTTCGGCGTCTCAATGGCGTTTCGTGACTGAGATCGTCGATTCGAGAAGGGATCCTTAGCGGACCCGAATTCGAAACAGAGGCGATAGAGTTTTCGACGATAGTCTTTGTTGCTGGGTTTGATCGGCAAGTACTCGTTGACGAAAACCGACGTCGGCAAAGGAAGATTTCGCTGTCGCCAGCGGGCTCCGGCCCCTTGAAGAAATGCTTTTTTACAAAAAAGAAGTGCGTTCAGCTGGGGCGCATGTCCGATTTCGAGATCTTCAAAGAAGAGTAAAACACGATTGGCATGGCAGATTCTTTGGCAGAGGCCCGACTCGGCTCCACCGAAAGTGATAGCCTCGTCAAAACGCCAGCTGTTTTCAAAAAGGTGGTCACGCTTCAACGACATGTTACCGCCAAGAAGTTGGTGTGACTGCCGGCTAGAGAAACTTCTTCTTTGTCTTCGTAGCCACTCGTGCGCCACATCGTGATAAGTTCTGTCCCACTCGTTGGTAGGGCCTTCTAGTTTGTAGGGTCCACCAACGCCAGTGGCCTCAATGTGTTCGCTGTGAAGGTAGAAATGGCGAGCGAGGAATTTATCGTCATTGAGAATAGCATCGTCATCGAGAAAAAGAACGATGGCGCCCGTCGAGCGATCGAGACCTTTATTGCGGGCAAGGTTCACGCTGCGGCGGCCGGTTTCTAGGTATTCAAATTTTATCGGAAAAGCCGCGCCGAATGAAGTCACCGTTTCTCGAAGTGCCTGACTGGGAATATTGGCAACAACGAGAACTTCGACATTAAAAGAGATCGACTGCTTTTGAAGTCGTTCGAGCAGTCCGCGAAGGTGCGGACTTTTTCCGAGGGTTGGGATCACAACGCTAAGGTCTGGACGACGACTATTCACAGTCATCGGAACCTCGGCGTCCACTGAATTTCTCTTTTAATCGAAGCGTCGCTGCGGGGAAAATCCAGCCATACTGTCGAAGCCAGTGTTTTGGGCGACTAAAGATGTAAGAAGCCGGGACTACAATACATATGACCCAGCACTTTCTCAGAATTCCGGACATTTTTGCTAATTTTTCGCCGACTTTTCCTGAGACTCTTTGGGTGAAAACTTTGATTCTCCATTTTTGTCCCGCCAACCTTTCGAATTGTCCCGACACCCTTGCGAACTGTTCGGCGAATTTACCAGAGACGCGCTGAGTGAAAACTTTGATTTTCCATGTTTGCCCGGTGACTCGCGCCATAAAGACTGGAATTTTCCAAGAGTGACGACGAATCGACCACGATACGATTTCATAGAAGCCGAAGAGGTATTTTTTCCGACTTGAAACCTGCACAATCGTTACAAGAAAAACGAGCGGAGCAACAAGGACTCGGAGAAATCGAAATTCGAGACCATTTTTGAGGGCAGCTCGCAACCAGACGCGCTCTCCGAGGGCCGAGTAAAAGTGAGCGTGGACATTCGGGTCCAGAGTCATCCGATACATTAGATCGGCGGATCGTTGGAGACGAATCATTTTGGCGGGCACAGTGTCGGCGGACGTGCTTTCTCGCAGATGCTCGAAGTAAGATGAAGAGACGGTTCTTATTGAGGAGCCAATGTTCTGAGCGCTCCAAACAAGAAAGTTATCTTCACAGCCATAATTTTGAAAGCCATCTGCAAAGCCGCCGATCTTGCGGAAGAGGTTTCTTTCAACAACTAAAAACGAAGATGTTGCACATCGAAAAGAGGGTGCAACATCGCAGTTTTCGGACACCAGTAAAAGTTCGGTGGCCGAATTTTTCAGAACCAAGCTTTCCAGAATTCGGCGAACTTCAGGGGAGTTTGAGATTCGTACATCCGCATCAAGAAACGCGATGTATTCGCTAGAAAACTGCGACGCGAGAACTCCGCAGTTACGAACGAATCCGGCGCGCCAATCCGAGCTGTCGGCCATAGAAGTTGGAGAAGGGCGAGGGTTATCGACAATAGCCAACGGCCCGAGATCGCTCATTATCCCTCGTCGGATCTGGGTCACTGAAATCGGCTCTATTTCGCTCTCGCGATCGACGCTGACGATAAGCTCCCAATCCTCTCGACCGCGGCGGACGGATTCGATCGATGTGAGGCATAGCTGTAAATGTTTGAGTTCGGCCTCTGAGCCGGTCCACCGAAAAGGGACGACGAAGGAAAGTCCGTAGGGCTCTCCTTTCTCAGTATTTTTCCTTGAGTCGTGGGTGATCTGTGAGCGCGAGTGATCGCGGCGATTCAAGCCCCATGGCGATAGCTCGGTCGGAACAAACCATTCGTGCGGTGCGGGACTTATCTTAACTAAGGGATGTTCCATGGACAGCTGCGAGATGTGAAGCGCCAGTTCGTCTGCGGATAAATAGTTTGAACGGGGGTGAGACTTCGAATGTGCGGGCGAGAGAACGGTCAGATATCCATGCGGCTTCGAATTAAGAATGTTTGGGATCCACGTAGACCAGGAAATCCCTAGCCTCGGTACTATAACCCACTGGACGGGCCACCGCTGGCAGATCAACTGCGAAGTCGCAGCTGATACTTCCTCGTCGATGGCGACGTAAATGGATTCAAAACTTTTGAGGTCGTGGGGATCAGGTCTGATGTGATAAGCTTGTGACCAGTGAATCAGCAGTGCGACTTGAGCGCCGGATTTGTTCGCTATCAAACTTCGAACATCTGCGGCGATTTCGTTCAAGTCAGAAATGTCACCCGACAAAATAGCGCGACAGCCTTCGTCAAGAGCGTGTTGAGCTTCCACGCGCCACGACGGATTAGACTCTGGTCCTCTCAATGCGCCCAGAGCCAAAGGGTCGTTGACGGTGGAGCTTGTATATTCTTTAAGCGCAACAATACGATCACGTATCACGAGAGATCTCGTTTGCGTTTATTCATTTGATACGAAGAAAAATAATAAATTTTTCTGAGGGGATAAATCATTCGGAAAAAAATCGGTAAGGCCTTCCCGTGACTTCTTAGCAACAGGACTCTAATTTTCCATTTCTGGCCCCAGACTTTGTGGAAACCCTCGAAAAATCTGCCGTACAAATGGGCTAAGCGACTGTGCAGCGTCGGCACGATATTCTTGTGCACCCGCTTAACGATGTTCCCGCAGATCTTCTGCGCAACGTTCCCCGAGACCCGTTTTACGGTGTTAAAATTATGCCATAAAAACCAACGCCAGTTTCTTGTCGCGAGCACGGGAATTTGCAGCCATCGATGTTGCCAAGGTTTGAACCAGCGCTCAAATCGTGGTCGAAGACCAACCTTTTGCAGAATGAGAGGGATCCTATCGAGAATCGAAATCTGCTCGGTCATGAGTCCGCGAAAGTGCACAAAGATTTCTGGTTCGAGCCGATTCAGGTAAAAAATCTGCGCCGTCTTCGCTAAGAGGCTTTGGCGAAGATAGTCGGAGTTTCGAAATTCTGAGCGAGCGTCGTGGTGAAAGAGATGATACGTCGTCATTTTATTCAGATGAAAGCGAGCGCCCACTTTCGCTAAACGGGACCCAAGCTCGACATCTTCGAAACCGTAAAAAACAAAGCCTCGTCGAATCCAGCCGACACGCTTAAAAAGCAGCGCTGGCATTGAGAGTCCGTAAGTGCAGGTGTACTTCCAAAAATGAGAGACAGAGCTCCAATCCTGAAGGGCGTAAAATTTCTCCCAGTAATCGCCTTCGAACTTAAAAGTGTCATTGGTCGGATCGATCGTCTCGAACCGAATGTCAGCGTCGCTTTTTTCTTTTTTCAGATTCAGGCGTCGACACTGAACCACATCAAAAGTGCGATGCTTCTCCAAAAGGTCTGTCAGAAAATCAGGCGGCGTCAGTATGTCGGAATCCAGGAAACACAAAATTCGTCCCGATGAATTTTTCACTCCCAAATTTCTTGAAATTCCGGCGCGGTAGTTTGCATCCCCCATCGCGCGTGGCTTTAAGCGCGGCGAGAAAATGTATTTGAAGTTGATTTCACCCTCATGAAGTTTCATTTCGGATTGAAGGGCTTCTCTAGTTCCGTCATCAGAGCCGTCATCAACGACGATCACTTCGAAACGACCGCGAGCAAGGTCTTGTCGGCAGAGGTGGCGAATCGTGTTCAGCAAATAGTCGCGATTGTTGTAGCTGGGAATAATGACGGAGACGTCGATAGGCATTCGATTTTCGTGATCGCGACCGCCGTTGGATCGTAGCTCAAGACTGGGTCGATGGGTGGGCTCAAGTTCGAGTGAGCTATCGACACGTGGATCAAACAGCTCTTGTCCCAGGAGCGGCCTCACTTGAACGCCGGGGACTCGAGTAAGAATTTTCTCGGTCAACTCAAAAACTTGGCGGCACGTCAGGTGACCGTCGCCCCACGAGAGGTGATACGGAAAATGAAAAAAGAGTCGGTCGCGGACATAGGGCTGAAGCTGATGTAACAAACCAATGGCGTCATCGCCAGAGCGAACCGAGTAGGTGAAGTAAACTTGCTCGGGCCACCGTGTGAGTCGAGCCAGTAAAGTTTCGCGCGGAAGTGCACTCGCACCGAAGACAAGATTAAGCGCGTCGCCATCATCGAGTCTA
The DNA here is from genome assembly GCA_001464715.1 of Bdellovibrionales bacterium Ga0074137. Lineage (GTDB taxonomy): Bacteria > Bdellovibrionota > Bdellovibrionia > Bdellovibrionales > JAMPXM01. The sequence continues at coordinate 33,536 of LNDT01000030.1, forward strand.
CTAAGGAGCTCGTCGAGTTTCTCTGCAGCCGAGTCGGAAGAAAGCGAGTCCGTCGTGACCTGATGGGCTATGCGCAGTTTACGGTTTCGACAGCGTGTGATGACGTCGTTTCGAAACGGGAGCTGCAGAAAACCTGATGGAAATATGACGCCGTCGGACTGGCAAGAAACCGCGCGGTCCATGGCGCGCGTGATGTCTTCAATATTTCTGTCCGCTCGATTTTGGTGCCCCAGCGAAATCGCAAGTTTCCCCTCAGATTCAACCGATGACTCAAGGGGTATCATGTAGAGTCTCGGCGGAGGTGCCGATCCCAGTTGGACGGAGCTGCCGAAGCGACCCCAAAGCATCCATTCAGACATGCCGCGACTTTATTCTGAGGCCTTTTACTCTGGCAACCTGCTTCGGTGAGCGCTATGCTTGGGAACGTGAGCGAAGAAAAGACTTTTGTCCTTCCAGAAAATCGACAAGCGACCTCCATTCTCATTTGTGTGGTCGCTTACGTGCCCGACTCACGTCAGTTGAAACTTTTTGAACGCAGCATCGATTCAATTTTAGCGCTGGATACGACCGACGAAGTTCGAGCCAACGTCGTTGTCATCGACAATGCGTCGCCGCTTGCGATCGATCATATTGTCTCGGCGCGGGCGTCGGAATTAATCTCTCTTTTGCGGCGGGAAGAAAATAATCTTGGCGCAGCGCGCAGCCAGGCGCTGAAGATGGCGGTCGAGAGTGGCTACGACTGGATCGCGTTCGTCGATAGCGACGTCGAAGTTCCGCCGACGTGGCTTATGACGCTTTTCCGTGAACTTCAAACGGCTCCGCTGAAAGATGCTGTCGGCATCGCTGCTGTGAACCGCCCCCCTCACGAAAGTGAGTTTGCGAAAGCTCTCGATTTTTTTCTCGGTTTTCAGCACGCCCATCTTGGAGCGACCCAGGTTTTGCAGCTTCCGGCGGGGTCGCATGCGGGACTGATCAAAATGAAGGTCGCGCATCTTCCGACCTGTGCTGTGCTTTTGAAAGTTAAGCCGCTCTTCAATGTGGGCGGCTTCGACGCAAAGTTTAGTCGCGTTGGAGAAGACCTTGAAATGAGCTTTCGACTCAAACGCAGCGGTACTTTGTGGCTGGTCTCAGAGCCCGTGGTGCTGCACCGACAAGACACGACGACAAATGCGTGGGGCCGCCGCATGTTTCGCTACGGCTGGGCTCAGATCGATGTCGCAAGAAAGTATCCCGAACATCTTCAGTCGAAGAAGGCTCTTCCGCTGGTCGCAGGCTTTTTGGCGGCGCTCTCGCTGCTCTTGATGTTTGTTGGATTTTCGGCGCCGATGAAACTTCTAGTCGTTTCCTACATCGGCTTCATGCTCTCGCCAATTCTACTTAAAGGCATTTCTGACGGACGCATGGATGTCGCGTTTGGAGCGTGTTGGATTGCCTTTGTGACTCATGCATCTTACTCCGCCGGTATGTGGGCGGGCGTCTTGAAGATTCGAAGTAATCCCCGAATTACTCAGCAAGGCGATGTAGGATCGGCACCATCGCAAGGTAGGACCCAATAAGTAGGGCCGTGGCTATTAAGAACTTTCGAGCGGTATAGTCGCGAACTGCCACAGCTTTTCCCATTCGTCCTCCATCAGGTTCGTTGTGAACCATAGACTTTATCGGTTTTTTCTTGAGGCCTGATGAGGCATTCTTGCCCTTTGCGTCAGATTAAGACTGTGCTATACTGCCGCCGGTCTTGTAGGCGATCGCAGTGTCTTAAGCTGATACGAAAGTAGATGTTTTAAGGCACTGAGGAAAGTCCGGACTCCGCAGGGCAGCACAGGGGTTAATGACCCCCCACCGCAAGGTGAGGAACAGTGGAACAGAGAGAATGTCCGAGACGCCTTTGATCGGGAACGGGAGATCGAAGGTACTTCTACCGAAGTTTAATGGCGAATTTCGCTTTTGAACTTAGGTGGAGAAGTCGTCGGAGTGAAAACAGCCAAACTCTGTGCGGAGCAAGAACAAATAGGAGAGCGTATTAAGTGCGGCCCGCATGAAGCTCTCGGGTAAGTTCGCTTGAGGCGTGCAGTAATGTACGTCCCAGAGGAATGATCACCTCCAGGTTTGCGATGTCGATCGCGGCTTGAAGACAGAATCCGGCTTATCGCAGGACCCTTGTCGACATTTTGTGGGGGACTTTTTCGAGAGAAGAAGTCCCCCCATCTTTTTTTAAAAATGGAGTTTTCAGCGTGGAAATAAAATCGACTCAAGGTGCAACCCAAAGCTCAAGCAGCGCCGCAAATGAATTCGTCAAAGGAGTCGGGTGGGGCTTTGTCGCCTTCGTTCATGTCGCGGTAATTATGGTAGTGATTTACAAGATCAAGTTGAACTGTCTGCCGCTTCAAATTGTCGAGTGGCTCGCGTGTGCGCCCGCCGGATCGGCGAAGTGTGCGACGGCGTGTGATCCGTCGAACGACACCTTGTTTTACCTTCTGGCCGGAATTACCGCGTCGGACGCCATTGTACTTCCGGTCACATTTGGATTTATTTGGGCCGCTCGCGCTCGAAAACGGCGGCCCAACTTCTAACTGGCCAAAGCTTGCCGGTTAAAGCTCGGCTTTAGATGCACTTGAAGCGAACTTTTACTTGGTACCCTTCGCCTGCGACTTGCTTGGCCATCGTGCCCCCAAGTCCGACCACGCCGCCAAGACCGCCGAGGGTTGAATTGTTCGCACCGCCCAGGACGTACGCGGCCCCGCCCGCCGTTTGCGCCACGGTGCCGGCTGTTTTCAGTTTCTTGTAGTCGGACTCGTTCATGTTTCCAACGTACGCGCCCTCTTCATTGACGACAGCTGCGGACAATTTTCTTTTTTCGCAGAAATGACCGGCTTGATCGAGGGCCTCACGGGTTCCTTCTTCTGTCGTTTCGGCTTTTATATGAACCCAGTGAACACCGTCGACACCCGCGCGCACGTCGCGGTGATGAGCGCATCCGGCGCTCACTAGCAGCGCACCGCCTGCGATAAAGACGAAAGAAAAACGCAAAAGTGTTTCCATAATTTTCGATAGCATTTGAATCCTCCAAGACTCGCAGTCTATTTTCCGGGTCGCCTGTGGGCAAGGGGTCTTGAAGAGTCTGGTATTTGGCCCTGGCTAAAAGTGTTCCTAAAACATTACTTCCCGGCCGCGCTTCGTGCGATATTCCAAGAATGAAAAAATCCACTTGGGATCTTGTCGGAAACACTCCCCTCGTAGAGATCGAGTCATTATCGAAACTGACGGGCGGGCGAATTTTCGCCAAGTGTGAGTTCATGAATCCCGGAGGCAGCGTCAAGGATCGCGCTGCGAAATTCATTATCGACGAAGCTGAAAAATCCGGGGCCTTGAAACCGGGCGGTACAATCGTCGAAGGGTCTGCTGGAAATACTGGAATTGGCCTTGCTATGCTGGCAGCGGCTCGAGGTTACAAAACGATTGTGACAATTCCCGACAATCAGGCTCAAGAAAAGTACGCGATCCTGGAGGCTCTTGGGGCCGAAGTGCGAAAAGTGAAGCCAGTTCCGTTTGCGAATACAGATCACTTTTACCACCAGGCCAAACGTATTTCGGAAGAGACGCCCGGAGCGTTTTGGGCCAACCAGTTTGAGAACCTCGCAAACTTGAAAGCGCACGAAGAGGGGACCGGTGCCGAAATTTGGGAGGACACCGCGGGTCGTATTGACGTCTTTACTTGTGCTGTGGGGACGGGTGGAACAATGGGAGGGGTCAGTCGGTCGCTAAAGTCGCGCGCGGCGGCCGCAGGTAGAGACGTGCGCACAATCCTGGCCGATCCCGAGGGCTCCGGACTTTTTAGCTATAAAAAAACAGGCGTCATTCAGTCGAGCGGATCTTCGGTCACTGAAGGAATCGGGATCATGCGCATCACCGCGAACTTTGCAGCCGCCAAGATCGACGATGCGATTCGAATTCTAGACACCGAGATGATCGATATGCTTTTCCATCTGGCGCGGTACGAGGGACTTTTTGTGGGGACCTCTGCGGCATTGAATGTCATGGCAGCCTACAAGCTTGCGATGACCGAAAAAGGTTCAGGGAAAACCTTCGTTACCATTTTGTGCGACCACGGCAGTCGCTACCAATCCAAACTCCTCTCCGAAACCTGGCGGAAAGAAAAGGGCCTAGAACCGGTTCCTCTCGGAACTAGGTAGAACCGAAGTAGCCCGAAGTTCAAAAAATGAAGGGCGCTCCCCTCGAGCACCCTTCGCAGATAAATCCAGTTTTTTTAAGTCGAAGAAATTTAGAAGCCCGAGGCGGTCGCAAGGTCCGCAACGGTCTTCGGAACTTTCGGAGCTACGACTTCATTGAGTCGCTTTGAAGTGTCAACGATCCAAGATGCATAAAAAGAGATGTTCGTGTAGACAGCAGACACGTTGCACATATCAAACGCATCGCCATCGCTTCGGCTTGTTACGCCAGCAAGAACAAGTTTTTTAGATTTCACGCCACTCACTTCGGATTCGATCTCAACATAAGCCGGACCACCTGAGTCGCCGTGGCATGCTGATTTTCCCTTTGAAGATTCTGTCGAGAATTCGCTGACTGAGAAGGTCGCATTTTTGATTGTCGTCGAAACAGAGCGCAGCTTTCCTGACTCCGAGTGATCGCCAACGATCTGGCCCGTTCGAGGATCTTGAGTTGGAGTCACGACAGAAGTTCCGTAGCCAGCCAACAAAACAGTCTGATCATTTAAAAGCTGTTTAGTATCGGTCAGAAAAACTGTCGGCTCATAACCCGGAGGAAGTCCGCCAGAAAATTTCACCAGCGCGATATCGCCTGTGTTTTTCTCCATCATTTGTCGGAAAGCCCACACGGGCGACACCTGGTAAGATTCGACGCCGAGAACAATGAGATCTTTAGAATCGAAATCTCGTCCAAAAACCACGCGAAGAGCCGCGGGCTCGGATTCGACACAATGAGCGGCTGTGACGAGAATAGAGTCCGAAAGGATGGAAGCTGTGCAGATCGCGCCGATTTTCGCGTCGTAGAGTCCGACAATATGTTTTGCGAAGGGTTCGTTACCCGTCGAGTCGGTACCGCCGATGATTTTAGCGATGTCGCCAATCTCGACTGTGTTCGAAGAAGGGGCCTGAGTTTGCGCGCATGCTGAGATCAGTGTGCAGGTAAAAAGCAGTGTCGATAGATTCGCAGCCTTGCGTTGGATTCGTTTCATGTTTCCCCCAGTAACTCCCGCTTTCGCGGGAGAAGCGCCGATGATGACCCCCAAAATCTGCGCTTCGGTTAATCGAGAGATCCGAATCCGTGGATCGTCTGCTCTGGATATTGTTTCTGCTGAAATCCTGGTGTGGAAACAATGAGTTTTTTATTTAACGACCCATAACTTCTGCTTAAGTGGGCTCGCGTCAAAAGCCTGAAATGGTTTCTCGGTAGAACTTTCCATGACTAGCAATATCAAATACTTAAGTCGACTGGTTCCAAATTAGTTCTTAGAAAATGTTTGGTATGCGCACCGCGAAATGGAATCTCGAATTTACCGATTCCTAACACGTTTTAGACTCAATCCGTCAAAGAATCTGCGCGTTCGACGACGAAGAAAAGTTCCTGCCCTAATCGTTTTTCGACAGAGTTTCTTTGGCGACTCCAGAGGAGCGGAAGAAAACGCGCGCGCCGCGATGCCACGGGTCCTTTTGTCGGAGCCTCCAGCAAGCGTCGCCGCATTTCCCATTCGCTCACTCCGAAAGGGGGGCCGAAGAACTTGTCTATCACCGGGACAAATCCCATCAGCCGACCTCGCGGTGTTAGAAGTCGCCACCAAGTTCGAATGAGCTCGTCGCGCTTTGAGGGTTGAACGGCACAAAAAAGAGTGTGTTCAAAAATAATATCGAAGCGGCTCGTCCACGCCACAGGAAGTTTCAAAACATCGGCGTGAACCCATTTTAGATTATCACTTTCACCGTAGAGGACTTTCGCTTGCCGCAGGGCCTCTACAGAAAAGTCGACGCCCGTAACAATGTGTCCGCGTTTCTCCCACCAAGCGGCATCGTGACCTGCGCCGCAGCCCAGAATAAGAACGCGACTTCGAGAAAACTTGAGTGGCGGAACTAAGGTTTCAAGCAGTGAGTGGGCTTCGCCGAGGTCCCAGCGAGTGTCGGCGGTTCGGTAGCGCTCGTTCCACCACTCGGGTGCATTGGCGGCGTCGAGCTCTTGGTAGAGGGGTTCTGTTGCAAGCGTCACATCGCCGAAGGAAACCGACTCGTCATCGAAGTCCGTGGCCAGTTCAAAGAAACGGCTCTGAGCGGAGCGGTTGAGAACAACGGGAACGCCGTCTTTCGTGCGGGCATGGAATCGGTCCCATTCGTCAACACGAAGACTTTCGGGTGCGATTTCTGTTTCAAATCCATAGGGAAATCGAGCCGTCAGCAAGGCCTCGGGTCCAATTTCGATGTCGTTGGCCACGAGGGGTTGATCGAAAGCTTCGACGAAGATTCTTTTTTCTTCGGGATAGGCCGCGGATGGCTTTAGGTGGGCTCGACCACGTTCATCGATGCGAAGGCGCGACAACCAATCGTGCCCAAGCTCGACATCGGCGACCCGAAGGCCTTCTTGCAGAAAATAGCCCTCTTCATCGATCGCAAGAAAATCCGTGGGTATTGCCGAAGCGGGGTTTGTAGAAATCTTATTTTGCAGAGTCGCCACCCGAGGGAGTTTCGGACGAACGAATTTCGGTGCCATTGCGGTAACGGATCAGGGGTGAGCGAATTTTTTCGTCAACCCATTCCCAGTTGAGTCCGTCCGTCGATCGCAGGCGCACAGTTCCTTCGAACATCTGCTCGGTCATTTCAGTGGATGTCGCGGCTGTCGCTTTGGGTGGCGTTCCTGATTCCGCTGTGCCTGGAGCCGTCGCAGCACTGGTCGCAGTCGGTTCGTTGATAAGGTAGCGAAACCGAACCAGCATTTCTTTGGTGCCGGGCTCGTTGGAAGCGATATCCTCACTGAAAAGCTGCTGGAAAATCACGTCTGTCACGTTGGGGCGTTTGGCACGGATGTACTGCCCGATCATGTCCTCAAGGCTCATTTCGATTTCGCGTCGCTGTTCGAGGGCGACGTCGCGTTCGCTGTGCGCAAGGTCCCACGTCCACGCCATCAGCACGAGTCCGATGGCTGTTGCGATATATTTACTGACCCCCACGAGGCCTCCCAGCGTCAAAGCGTTCATCGAAATGTTTAGACTCTACCGACACTGACAATGTATTCGAGAATCGTCAATTCGCTGGCGTTTATTTGTCGAAGAAAGGTTCCTTGGCGTGAGTCGTTCTGTGAGTCGTTCTGCGAGTCGTTTATTAGACGCAATCGGAATTGAAAAAAACCTGCAAGACAACGTTAAGCGGGTCGTCGTAGGGACGTTTCAGCGCGTCGGAGCGCAAGCGGTTGATCGAGCCATTTGGTATTTAGGACTTGGGCGCCAAGGGGTTCGTCTGACGGGCGATTCTTTGAAGCGAGATACCGAGCGATGGGATGTCGAGGTCAGTGGCTGGCGAACATCTGCGGTCGCTGAAGCGGCAGAACTGATAGTATTTCGGGCTTTGGAAACGGTCTTTGATCTTTCTGGGGGCGAGTCGGTGGCGATTGAAACATTGAATCTGCGCTGGATCTCTTCGAGCGCACGAGGTCAAAGTTCGGGCACGGTAAGCCTTACTTGGAGTTTGAACGAGCGCGAACAGTTTCGTCGCGAATCCTTGGCGAACTTGACTCATGGTGCCGTTACGTCGCTCACAGCCTTTGGATCTGAGGCGAGTGGGCTTGGTATTGTACAGATCGAGTTGGAAGTCCGTGCGCGAGCGCGTCGACAAATTTCGGGAGCTGAAAATAATGAGTGAGAGTGGTCCGGTTCTTTCGTCACAGTTTGCGTCTTCGAATGAAAAGTCATCGCCTGAGTTTCGCGCCAACTTCGATGCGATGAAAAAGCTTGTCGACGAATGGCGGTCGCAGGTCGAAGTCATAAAAATGGGCGGTGGATCGGAGGCAATGTCCCGCCACACGTCGCGCGGTAAACTCTCGGCCCGAGACAGAATCAAAGCGCTTCTCGATAAAGGCTCTGCGTTTCTTGAGCTTTCGACGTTCGCAGCATGGGGTCTTTACGACGGGGCGGCTCCGGCGGCCGGCGTCGTCACTGGTATCGGCGTCGTCAGCGGCCAAGAGTGCATGATCGTCGCCAACGATGCCACTGTGAAGGGTGGAACGTATTTTCCAATGACGGTGAAAAAACACCTGCGCGCCCAAGAAATAGCCGCGGAAAATCACCTTCCTTGCGTCTACCTCGTGGATTCCGGCGGAGCTTTTTTACCGCTGCAAGCCGAAGTCTTTCCGGACCGCGATCACTTCGGCCGAATCTTTTTTAATCAGGCCAGAATGTCGGCAGCGGGGATTCCGCAAATTTCTGTCGTCATGGGTTCTTGCACAGCGGGCGGAGCTTACGTTCCGGCGATGAGCGACGAGAACGTGATCGTCAAAGGCACCGGTACGATTTTCCTCGGTGGACCGCCTTTGGTAAAAGCCGCAACCGGGGAAGAAGTCAGTGCGCAAGATCTTGGAGGGGCCGAGGTCCATAGCCGCGTGAGCGGCGTAACGGATCATATGGCGGAAGACGACGCGCACGCGATTGAAATTACACGCGACATTTTGTCACACGTGAACCGAGTTAAATCGGTTCCTTATCGGCTGCGCACTCCCGAGGCTCCGGCCTACGCCGTTGAAGAAATTTACGGTGTCGTTCCGGCGGATGCGAGAAAGCCTTTTGACGTTCGCGAACTCATCGCACGCATTGTCGATGGAAGTCGCATGCACGAATTCAAACCGCTTTATGGAGATACGATTGTCTGCGGTTTTGCTCACATCGAGGGTTTTCCCGTTGGAATCGTCGCGAACAACGGCGTTCTGTTCAGCGAAAGTGCCATGAAGACGGCTCATTTTGTTGAGCTTTGCGACCAGCGTGGAATTCCGCTCGTGTTCTTGCAAAATATCACAGGCTTTATGGTCGGTCGAAAGTACGAAAACGAAGGCATCGCGAAGCATGGTGCGAAAATGGTCATGGCCGTTTCGAATGCGTCGGTTCCGAAGTTCACAGTGATCGTCGGCGGTTCTTACGGTGCCGGGAATTACGGAATGTGCGGGCGTGCGTTTCAACCTCGGTTTTTGTGGATGTGGCCCAACGCAAGAATTTCCGTCATGGGTGGCGAACAGGCCGCCAATGTTTTGCTCACAGTAAAGCTTGATCAGTTGGCGGAGAAAAAACAATCGATGACAGCCGATGAGCAAGCGGCCTTCAAGGCGCCAACGTTGAAAAAGTACGATATCGAAAGCTCCTGCTATTATTCTTCGGCACGTCTTTGGGACGACGGAGTGATTGATCCAAAAGATACGAGACAAGTTTTGGCGCTCGCTCTGTCGGCGTCGTGCAATGCCCCTGTCGAGGAACGCCGCAAGGGCGTTTTCAGGATGTGATGATGCAATTTCAAACTCTGAAAACTCAAGAAGACCGCGGCGTTTTACATGTTGTTTTGGCGAGGCCCGCTGTTCGAAACGCTTTTAACGCTCAAACCATCAGTGAGCTGACGAAAGTTTTCACCGACATCGACGACACCGTTCGCGCGGTGGTGCTGTCGGGAGAAGGCCCTTCATTTTGTTCGGGCGCCGATCTCACTTACATGCAGTCGATGGCTGGATTCAGCCGTGAAGAAAATAAGACTGATGCGGATCTTTTATTTTCAATGTTCGAAGCGGTTCGTTCATGTGTTGTTCCCGTGATCGTGCATCTTCATGGCCACGCCATGGGCGGAGCCGTCGGAATAACAGCCTGCGCGGACGTTGCGTTGGCGGAAGTCGGGACACAGTTTCGATTCTCTGAAGTTCGGTTGGGAATTTTGCCGGCGGTGATTTCTCCCTTTGTTTTGCAAAAGACGAATCCACTTTGGACGCGTCGTTGGATGACGACCGGCGAGCTTTTTGATGCTGACGACGCATTGAAGGCAGGACTTGTTCACTTTGTCGGCTCGGCCGATGCAGTTCGAAAAGAAAAAGAAAAAGTTCTTGCCGCAATTCTTGAAGCGGCACCCGGAGCGGTTCGCGCGACCAAAGCACTTCTAAAATCCGTAGGATTTTTGGATCCTCTTCAGGTGCGAGGTCAAGTGACGGACGCGATTGCGGATCGCCGCACTGGGACCGAAGGACAAGAAGGCTTAAAAGCTTTCATCGAAAAACGAGAACCAGCATGGCGAAAATGAAACGACTTCAGTCTGTAGCTATAGCCAATCGCGGTGAAGTCGCTGTGCGAATTATTCACGCCTGTCACGAGCTGGGCTTACGCACAGTGCTTCTTCATTCCGAAGCGGATGTGCAAACGCGTGCTTACCGCATGGCGGACACAAGAATTTGCATTGGGCCGGCGGCGACAGCCGAAAGTTATTTGAGCATCGAGCGAAATGTGAACGGGGCTTTGGCGGGAAAAGCAGATGCCGTGCATCCGGGGTTTGGATTTCTCAGCGAGAACGCGGCCTTTGCACAGGCCGTCATGGACGCAGGGCTTTTGTTCGTTGGGCCAAAGCCCGAGTCCATTCGCGCGGTGGGGGACAAAATCGCTGCGAAAAAAACCATCGCCTCAGCAAAGGCCCCTTCGGTGCCCGGATACATGGGCGAGGATCAGCGGATCGAAACATTGGTCGAAGAGGCGGCGAAGATCGGATTCCCCGTGATTGTCAAAGCAGCAGCTGGCGGCGGCGGGCGCGGTATGAAAGTGATTCGGTCTCGGGCGGAGGCCGTCGATCAGATTTCAAGCGCGCAGCGCGAAGGTCTTTCTGCCTTCGGTTCTTCGGTCGTTTTTTTAGAGAAGTATCTTGATCGCGCTAAGCACATTGAGTTCCAAATTTTTGGCGACGCGAGTGGTGATGTTTCTTATCTTCTTGAACGCGAGTGCTCGGTTCAGCGGCGCCATCAGAAAATTATCGAAGAAGCCCTCTCGGCAACGCTGACGCCCGAACTTCGAAAAGCGATGGGTGAAACCGCCGTGCGCCTGGCGCAAAGTGCTGGCTACGAAGGCGCTGGCACGGTCGAATTTTTGCTTCAAGACGGAAACTTTTATTTTCTTGAGATGAATACGCGGCTCCAGGTTGAGCATCCGGTGACGGAGATGGTCTTGGGCGTTGATCTTGTTAAGGCTCAGATTTTAAACGCAGCCAAAGAGTTCCGCGTTTGGCCCCAGGAGTCTATTGTTCCGCACGGTCATGCGATCGAGGCACGAATTTATGCTGAAAACCCTTACGCCGGTGGGATTCCGTCGATGGGTAAAATTCTTGGCGTGAAATGGCCCGATGGTCCCGGCCGACGCTTTGAGACTGGCATTGATTCCGGGGATGAGATCACTTCGTTTTACGATCCGATGATTGCAAAAGTGATTGTGTGGGACGAGACGCGGCTTCGCGCGATCAAAAAACTTAAGACCACGCTGTCGCAGAGCTTGGTTCTGGGGGTTCACACCAATATCCCCTTCGTGAAAGAAATGATTTCGCATCCCGAATTCATCGACGCTTCGATGACGACGCAGTTTGTGGAGAAATATTTTTCAGAAGGCTTGAGGCCTCGCGAGCGCTCGGCGACGGAACTTGAGTTCCAGAAACGCGCGCTGGACGTCGTTTCGAACGAGGGTGCTGCTGACGCGGGCACTTCTCTTGCCGCCTCTCGAACCGCGACAGCCACTTGGTTTTCGGGCGCAGGTTCTGCGGGACCGTCAAGTTCCGGATGGAGCAACACATGACCGGACTTCCTATCGTAATGAAAGAAATTGAGATCGATGTCCAAGGGCAGCGCCGCGTGGGCGCGGTCGCCGTGTCGGGTTCAGTGACATGGTTTTCTTTGGACGGCGAAGTATGGACAGTTGATGCGGAGACGCGCTCGTCTCGGCGCGGAGCAAAGACGTCGTTAAAAGATCCTGGGCAAGTTGTTGCGCCAATGCCGGGAAAGATCATCAAAGTTTTTGTGAAGACCGGCGATAAGATTCAGGCGGGCGACACGCTTGTTGTGATGGAAGCAATGAAGATGGAATACACCTTGAAAGCTCTTGCGGCCGGCACGGTGAAGGTCGTTACTTGCGCCGCCACAGAGCAGGTCGTTTTGGGAGCAACGCTCGTCGAGCTCGATATCTCTAACGTTTCGTCCAAGGAGTCGTCGAAGGAGTTTAAGACATGAGCCCCAAGGATTCTTTCGTTCGCGTGATCGAAGTGGGGCTTCGCGATGGCCTACAGAACGAAAAGACGACTCTCTCAGTTGAAGACCGACACGAATTGGCGAAGCGCTTGGCAACGGCAGGTTCTCGAGAGCTCGAGTTGGGAGCTTTTGTTTCTCCGAAATGGGTTCCTCAAATGTCGGGATCAGAAAAATTAATCGCTAGCGTAGTTTCGGATCGGAATAAAAAAGGTTCTGTATTCAAAAAAGCGCGACTCTCGGCTCTAGTTCCAAATCTTAAGGGCCTTGAGGCCGCTGTTGCGACCGGTGTCGAACGTATCGCGATTTTCGCTTCGGCGTCGGAAACTTTTTCGCAGAAAAACATCAATTGCTCGATCAAAGAAAGTTTCATCCGTTACCGCGCCGTCGTTGACGAGGCTCATCGTCGCGGGCTTTCGGTGCGCGGCTATTTGAGTATGTGTTTTGGCTGTCCCTTTGAAGGCAATGTGAGCGAGAAAAAAGTTTTGAAGTACGCAAGTCAGCTGGCGGAACTTGGATGCGACGAGGTTTCGATTGGCGACACGATTGGTGTTGCAGATCCAAAACAAGTCACGAGACTCGGCCGAGCTCTGAAAGCTGAGCTTGGGCGAAATGCGATGGCCATGCATTTTCATGACACGCGCGGAACGGCGCTCGCGAACATTTTAGCTTCGCTTGAAATTGGTCTTCGATCTTTCGACTCTTCCTTGGGTGGGCTTGGTGGTTGTCCGTACGCTCCGGCTGCGACCGGGAACGTCGCAACTGAGGACGTGGTCTATATGCTTCATAGAATGGGATTCAAGACGGGTCTCGATTTAGAAAAACTCATTGAGACCGCTCGGTGGCTGCAGCCGAAAATGAACCGCGAGCTTCCTTCGAAAGTGAGTCGCGCTGGGCTCTCTTTCAAAATGGGCACGAATATCGCTACCCTTTAATCTCTACAGCACAGGTGGCTTGAGGCCGCGTGGGCTGATGTCTTCAGTGACCAAGACTTCATCAAGTATGAAAAGTCTTTCTCGCTTTTAGGCGGTCAAGGTTGGGGTGTTTTTGGATAAATTTGAATCAAGCTCATGGCAGAATCGTTGGTCGGGTTTAGCCGACCGGCTTGAAACAGCGCTTGAAAACACTTTTTATCGGACATGTCTTTGCGCGGCCAGTGTCGCGCTTGTTTTGATATATGCCTATTTTGCGACGCGCTTTGCGCAACCCAGTCGCTGGGTTTCGAACCGCCTGGTGACCATTTCCAATGAGAGTAAATACGAGCCGCAGTATTTGGAGATCGACGCGATCAATCGTTCTCTTGTTCGTTTGCAGCGGTTGGCTTCTGTTCTGCAAATAAAACCAACTCCGCTGATCATCCAGCCCGATCAGCCAAACCTAGAGTCTCACGTTCTGCGTCTGTGGTTGGATGAAGTCCGCGGGAACAGCTTCGAAGGAATGTATGATGTCGTAACAGAAGCGATGGTGCGGTCCATACTTCAAGTCGTGTTTCTCGACCCACCGAAAGTTCCTAAGTCGGCCTCGTCAGAGACCTTGGTGAACTGGTTTTCACAGCTGCGGACATTTAGAGAAACATGTGAGGACCGAGAAACGTTGGACTCTCACCCGCAGTGGCGCGGACTTTGTGCGACAGTCGCTTCGCGAATCAAGTCGGACTTTGATCGGCCGAACCCGATGAGTCTTTCAAAGTGGCTATCGCAGCAGATTATCAAAGAGGCCGAAGAGCTTGGCCCCGCCGAGCGAATCTCATACTTGCGAGGCCTGGTTAGAAGACTTTCGAAGCCAGAGCTTGCGAAGTTTGAGCGGCTAGACACGTGGCCGATAAAGTCCTTAGATTTCGGACCGACGCTCAAAGAACTCGTAACGATTCTTGCGCCGCTACAGGCGCGACGCATCGATTTTTCACCGCGTGTCTTTTGGATTCGCGTGTCCGCGTCGACGAATCAAGACAGTGCTGCCGACTCTGGTCTCGTTTCTGGTCTCGTTTCTGGTCTCGTAGTTTTGACGTCTTGCGATTCCCCGGCCCTGGCGGAGATTGTTGACCGAGATGTGGTGCAAAGGGCTCGCGAAGTTTTGTGGGCGAAGATCTGCGATCCTGAGACTGTCATAGTCGGCGCACGCGACTCACTTGAGTTTGCTGAAAAGAATCCGCAGGTAGCCTTTGTGCAGCTGGGAGTTCGAGAAATAGAAACCGCAATCGCTCGCGGATGGATCAGCAAGACCACCACGGTTCTTCAGGTGATGCCTTCTTCAGAGCAAGTCCGCGGACGAGACGGTTCAACACGTTTTTCAGATATGATGCGTTCGCAGCGAACTGACTGGGATGCGACGTTGAAAGTGTATCGATTCAGGGCACCGGTTGAGATCGTAAAGTGGGTGCGAACAGACGCTGCCATGGATCGACAGTTTCGCGACCTTTAGCTCGCGGCCTTTGTGTAGATTTCCGGTCAATGTTAAGGTCCCGTGATCTCCCTCCGATTAAATCGCATGGAGAAATGCACACATAGCCCCTTAGCCTCGTCAAAAGTCATGCTTTTCGCCTTCCTTTCGCTTTTCTTGTCTCTGGGAGGAATCGGTTGTGCCCGCGGATTCGAACCGCAGGTTAGTTCGGATTCGATGGCGTCCGAGGGTTCGAAGGAAGAATTTCCAGTGGACGCTGGGACGCCAAATATTGATCCAGTTTCTCCTGTTGAGTCAGATCCGATTGCATCGGCTCCGATTACGACTCAGCCGCCAGATTTTGATCTCGGCATTTGCAGTCGTCTTGATTTTTCACAGATCACTTGGCCTTCGAAACTTCCGGTTCAAGACCGAAAGGCGATGGCTCTTGCGCTGAATATTACAGGTAGCTACGAAGGCGGCGCCGGTTGGGCGAATTTGGCCGGTAACTTCGACGGGCAAGGTGTGAGCCTTGGATTGAACCAGCAAAATCTGGGACAAAACACACTTCAGCCTTTGATCATTACCTTCCTAAAAGACAATCCGACAATGGCGCAAAAGCTTTTTTCAGCGAGCAACTTAAGTTCGCTTAAAAAAATGCTAACGACGTGGAAGGGTTCGTCCATCAGTTCCGTGGACGAGTTATCGCAGAAAGGCTCAGGCGACTCACTCGAAATTTCCGAGGAGAGTCTTTTTCCAGAGGTCGAATCGCTTTCAAAACTCGACGAGGGGGGAGACGAAGTCATGTTCAAACCCTTTGACGCTCGAAGTTCTGCGAGCGTGGCGTGGGCCAAGTCGACGGTTCTTCTATCCAGTGGATCGTTCAAAAGTGACTGGAAAAAGTCATTCACGGATCTAGCGGTTACTGCGCCTTATCGAAGCGCGCAGCTGGAAGAAGCGCGCAGTCTCTTCACACGAGCTCAGGGCTACTTTGTTTCTTTGGGTTTCACCGAGCTCCGCTCGCTGTTAGTGATGTACGACTTTGTCGTTCAGAACGGTGGTTTCAACAAAGACCATCTTTTGAAATTTAGGCAGTTCAATCAAGCCAACCCACGTGCGACAGAGACAGCAAGACTTCTCAAACTTCTCGAGATTCGCCTTGTTTCTGTCAGAGCCCAGTATCGAAACGATGTGAAGGCTCGCAAATCGACAATTATCAATGGTGTCGGTAAAGTTCATGGAGCCAACCGAGATCTTGAAAAAGAGTATTGCTCAAGGCTTCGAGTTCCGGCCGTGGCAGCTCCAGTACCAGGCCCCGCTTAAGGCGCGCTTTCTTCAGGACCGGTGGATGAGCTGCTATCCGTCTCACCCGAATTTATTTGCGTTGCGATAAGAAGACCTCGCAAGACCAAATCCGAAACGACGTGATCAAAGAGTCCTTCTTTTTCGAAAAGGCCCGCAAAGCCGCCCGTGGCGATCGTCAATGGTCGTTCATTGGCGGTCGTTCCAGCAAAACATTCTTTGGTGATACGATCTCTGATTTCTCGCACCTGACCCATCTGTCCAAAATAAAGACCGGATTGAATACTTTCAACCGTCGATCGGCCCAGGGCCGTGCGAACCGGAACGATTTCGACCGACGGCAGTTTGGCAGTTCTTGTTTCAAGCGCTTCCATTGAAATTCGGATACCAGCGATAATGACGCCACCTAAGTATTCTTTGTCCCGCCGGACGGCACAGAATGTCGTCGCAGTTCCAAAGTCCACAATGATCAGATCGCGATCCGGAAACATCGAAAGGGCAGCCATCGAATTTGCGATGCGGTCCGAGCCGACTTCAAGAGGGTTTCGGTACCGAATCTTGAGACCAGTTCTGACCCCGGCCTGCAAAATGAAAGGAGTCTGCTTGAAGTACTTTTGGCAAGCACCGCGAATTGAGTAAATGGCATCTGGCACAACCGAGCAGATCGCAATGCGCTGAATTTTTTCGGGTGCAATTCCATTTTCGCGAAGTGCGGATCTGAGAAAGAGCCCCAACTCGTCGCTGGAGGCTCTAAATTCGGATGTTCGTCGGAACTGTGTGAGAAGTTTCGTAGGGCCTTGCTCCTGCGACCCTTGTTGGATTGCATAGACGCCAGCATGAATGGTCGTGTTTCCAACGTCGAGACAAAGTATCATAGGACTCCTTCAAGAGCGGGAGCTAGCTCTTCTCGCAATGCGCTTTCAATAACGACTTTACTGGCGACTTTACCAGCGACTTCGCCATCGGCCTTGTGAAGCTGCCACGTCGACGGGTCGCTGATATCGTTGGTCACGACGTAATCTGGTTTGGATTCTTGCAGTAATTTTTCAAGTCGCAATTTTCGATCGGCCAAATCTTTTGTTGCGGTCAGTTTAAACGCGATGGTCTTGATCAACGGATTTTTCGACCACTCTTTTAGTCGAGGTAAAAGCTTGGGATTTTTTTTCAAGTTCAGTACGAGTTCGTCGCTGGATTCCATTTTACTAATGGAAGGGCCATCTTTAAGGGAATAGTCGCTCACAGCGGCGGCGTGGATGACGGCGTCGAAAGAGTGTTCTTTAAGTACACTCTGAAGTTTCTGGCTCAAGTCTTTGTAAGTTGTGAAGGTAAGATTTGAGAAACTCTCTGAGGCGCCGATCTCTTCGACGGCCGGCTGAACAGAGTGCTGAGCCGCAAGAAAGGTCACTCTGTGTCCTGCGCCCAAAATAAATTCGGCGATAAGCGCGCCGGTCCGTCCGGTCGATGTATTGGTGATGGATCGAACGGGGTCAATCGGTTCAGTGGTTCCACCAGAAGTAATTAAAATGTGGCGGGCGCGACCTGGTTGGCGAGAGGGGCTCGAAGGTACCTCTGAGGCCGCGTTCGCGCTCTGTTCATTCGGTACCGCAGGAAGTCTTCGTAGAATTTCTGCTAGCAAAAGTTCAGAGTCGAGAAGCTTTCCGTCTCCTATTTCGCCGCAGGCAAGAACGCCCGAAGCTGTTTCAAGAATTTCGCAGCCCATGCTTTTCAATTTTTCAACCGATGCGCGAGTGACCGGGTGATGATACATTTTCGTGTTCATTGCGGGCGCAATCAGCCATGGTTTTTTAAAATCGTGGGCAAGAAAAAGCGTTGTTATAAGATCGTCGCCAAGACCCTGACTGAGTTTGTTGATAGAATTGGCGGTGGCTGGCGCAAGAATCGCGAGATCGGCCCATCGAATTAAATTGATGTGGCCCATGTGCGCACCAGTTCCGAACATTGCCTTCCGCACGGGCCGACCGGTGAGTCCTTCAATGGTGGCTTCGCCAACAAATTTAAGTACCCACGGACTTGCGACAACTTCTATTTCGTGCCCCTGTTGTTTTAGCCTGGATAGGACATGGCACATTTTGTAAGCGGCAATCGAACCGCTCATCATAACAAGAATTCGTGAGCTCATAGTTTATCTTTCTCTGTGACATTGTCGATGAGGCGAATAGCGCCGACGTGCACAGCGCCGAACCTTCGTCGCCGGGGTGGCGTTCCCAGTTCGTGGTCTTCCACGTAATCGACGATGAACCCGAGCCGAGTTAGTTGGGCGTGGGCCAGTTCAGGTGACTCATTATTTTGAAGTGAAGAAAGAAGTGTGCGAGCAAAGAGCGGCGCGAGAGCTCTTTCAGATTCTGTAAGCCGCAAGTTTCGTGAGCTCATGGCGAGGCCGTCTTTTTCTCGCACTGTCGGCAGACCGACGACTTCGACATCCATGAAGAATGCTTCTGCCATGGACCGAATCAATTCGAGCTGCTGAAAGTCTTTTTCGCCGAAATAGGCGCGACGAGGGTTTGTGAGGCCAAAAAGTTTCATGACGACAGTGAGAACACCATCAAAGTGTCCGGGCCTATGGGCGCCGCAGAGCTTTTTTGAAAAGGTACTTTCAGCGACGCGATATTTGTAATTGTCGGCGTACATGGATTCAGGTGTCGGTAGGAGCACGTGATCGCAGCCCGCAGATTTCGCGAGCTCAAGATCTGCGGTGAGGCGGTTTGGATACTTTTTTAAATCCTCGGGATTGTCGAACTGTGTTGGGTTCACAAAAATGCTGAGCACGACGATATCGTTTTCTAATCGCGCTTTTTCAAGAAGAGAGAGATGTCCTTGGTGAAGAGCGCCCATTGTGGGAACAAAGCCCAAAGACATTCCGTCTTTTTGAATCTTTCGGCGCGTTTCTGACCACGACTTGAGATCAGTGTGAGTTATGAAGCCTGACGTCACTGTGAGAGCGTCTCCTTAACGTCAAAGCTCTCGGCGGCTGCGGGGAAAGATTTGGTTTTGACCGCTTGGTCATAGGCATTGAGAGCTTGGGTGAAAAGTGCCGCCCCGTCTAAAAATGGCCGGACGAATTTGGGACGAAAATCTTGGTTCAGTCCGAGAACATCTTGAAAGACCAGTATCTGGCCACTGCAGTCGACTCCAGCACCGATGCCGATCGTCGGAATCTGAAGATCGGCCGTAATCTGCTTGGCAAGAATTGATGGAACGCACTCAAGAACAAGCGCGAAGACTCCGCACGCTTCTAACGCTGCAGCGTGGGCGCGAATTTTTTGGGCCGCGATTTCGGTTTTTCCCTGAACTTTAAAGCCCCCCAATTGATGTACCGACTGTGGTGTAAGCCCCAAGTGTCCCATGACAGGGACGCCGCTTTCGACGATGTGTCGAATAGTTTCCGCAGAACCTTCGATGCCTTCAATTTTTACGGCGTTGGCTCCGGCGCGCATCACTTTCGAAACGGCCTCAAGTGTCGCGTCCAGACTTCCGCGGTGAGCGAGAAAGGGAAGGTCTGCCACAATCAATTTTTCGGGAGCTCCTCGGCGAACGCTGGCGACGTGAGATTCGATCATCGCAGTCGTTGCGTTCAGTGTGTCGCTGAATCCGTGCATGGTCATGGCCACACTGTCGCCGACCAAAATCGCATCGACGGCGGTGGCCGAAACAATCTTAGCGCTCGTGGAATCGTAGCAAGTGACCATTGAAATACTTTGGCCACGGGCTTTAGCAGCTGCGAAATCGAGGATCGTCTTCATTTCAATTCCTTTTCGGGTCGGACTTTTTCGCGATCGGTTCGGTAAAGATCGGTGAAGCCATCGTAAATTTTTAGGAGGGGAATCTCGGCGTGCTGAAACAAGGCTGCACGATGAGCCGCGAGTGTCTGTGTATCATTTCGTGCGAGCGGCCCAGTGAGAGCGCCCACTGTTGAGAGATTTTGAAATATCT
The DNA here is from genome assembly GCA_001464715.1 of Bdellovibrionales bacterium Ga0074137. Taxonomy (GTDB): domain Bacteria; phylum Bdellovibrionota; class Bdellovibrionia; order Bdellovibrionales; family JAMPXM01. The sequence continues at coordinate 53,420 of LNDT01000030.1, forward strand.
GATCGCGGTAAGCTTCAAGTGCCTTTGCGGAAACGCCCAAGTCACTTTCGAATCGCTGAGCCACGGCCTCCCATAAAAGCACAGAGAAATTTCCCGCGATGGCACAGAGGGCGTGATAGTACGGTCGTTGTGCAGGGTCGATACGGTGAACTGTGTTCGTACAACCGGGCATCAGCGTCTCTAGGTTCGGACCGCCTTTATCCAAAATTACGGGTGCTGTGGAAAACAAAGACGCTGCACTTTGCAAAGCGCCTGTCGATACGTCTCGAAACGTCATTAGGGGATGAACCGCGTGAACCGTCAGACCAGAAATTGTCAGCGTCGGTAAAGCTCCAGCGAAATGTACGAAAGTCGGTGGAGAGTGACCGTCTCTTAAAAACAGAGACGCGTGCTGTTCAACGAAGTTTTTGATCGCGGTATCGGAGATTGCGAGCCAAACATGTGTGGGCCTAAAATTCGCCACTTCAAGTGCTGCAAGATGTTCAGCGAACGTGGAACCAGAAGCTCGAAACCAATGTGAATAAAAAGTTGATTGTGCGCCAACATGAGCGAGAGCTTTAGCAAGACGACCGTTTCCGATCAGCAAAATCTGACTTGGCGCCGGGTGCGGCTGTGCCCTTGAATTTGCGTTCGGTACCTGTCCCATGGATCAAGTCCTCTTTGATTACGCTCCGCAAATTAACGCCGTAAGATGCAATCGACAATTGAAATTCGTAACGGTACGGACTTCGGTGGATTGACCTGGAGTGAAACAAAGGATACCCGCAAGTTATGAATACTCCCAAGTACACGAAATACGGAATGCTTTTCGGGTTTATCGTCGTCATCAGTGGCCTCATGGCGACACTTCTTTACGGATACCGCCCAGCGCCGAAACCGATCATGAAACCTTCACTTTTCGAGACGGCAAGACAAGTCGGTATCGTTGCTTTGAAGCGTTTCTATGTTCCCTTGGCCAATGAGAAGTTGGTGGTTTTTGGAATTCCCACCAACCGCGATTGGTCGCCGGCGATCGTGTCTGGTTTCCTAGAAGCTGCAGGTCAGAACAAGCGTCCGTTTGCGACAGTTATTATCGAATCGCAAATCTCAGACGAAATGAAAAACGAGATTCGTAAAGTCGCGCCCAATATGATCGAGGTGCGGACCAATACTCAAACGTTAGCGGAACTTGTCGACGCCATTCGCGGATCTGAAAAAGATGGCGGCCGAGTGTTGTTGGTCGTGCCAAATATTTTTTCCACTCATCTCTTGCCGGGCAATATGATCTCACGACTGGAGACCGCACTCTTTCCGCCCGAACTTCGAAATGATGACGGCAAAGTCCTAGCCATTTTCTCGTTGAGTGTCGGCCCGCTCGCGCTGGAAGCTTCTGAAGAGAAACAAATCGATCCGGCGTGCATGGGGTCCGAGAGAGACGGTTCAGGTACCGTCGACTTCGGCTGTGCGATCGTTCAAGCCAGTCGCTTCTTTTACCGCAAACGTATTTTAGACAAGGAAGCCGGCGCGCGCGAAAAGTTCGTCGCTCTTATGCAGTCGCCAGGCCCCAATGATTATCTTCTATTGGTTCGGGCGCCGGATAGCTTTGGGAAAAAGCTCTAATCCAAGCCCAACGCGAGTTCGTGAGCGAGCGGCCGCCTCGAAGCGCGGAAGTACGTTCGTGGCGAATGCTCAAAGAGGTCACTCAGTTTCGGCATATAGACGCAAGCATAACGATCGACTTGAGTCGCAAAGTAACTCTCTTCATTTCCCGCGCGCATGATTTCGCCCCAGTGCGGATTGAAGACGCTTTGCTGTTTTTTGATGTTCTGTGAAATCACTTTATCGATGTCCGAGATCTGGTTCTGAAGATCCTGGACGCGCGACTCATTCGATTCGTCGGCGCTCTCAATCCGGGTCGTAATGATATCGACAAGCTGGCGCTCGAGCGGTTCTTTTTTGTTCATGAGTTTGCCGATTTCTGCTGAGTACGGCTGCGCTTTTTTGTAATTTTCAATTTCGGCATCGAGCTCTTCGACGACGAGCGCTGTTCTCCAGTTACAATCTTTTTTGAGTCGCAAAATGTCGCCGTAAATATGATCGCCGATATAAACAATATCGTCGCCTTCGACCCCAAGATCTTTTGCAAACTTCGCGGCGCCTCCGCCCTGGTAAATTCCGCCGGGCTTGAGCGGTTCGTCGTAATTTGTCATCACGCCAGATTTGGGATCCACACTGAGAAAGCGCAAATGATCCCAAAAGAATCGTGGCTTTTGAGCCAGCGTCACAACGTAGTCAAAAACCTCTGTCCAATCTTTGTGGTTTTTCAAAAACGGATTGATGGCGTAGTCGAGTAGAAGTTTTGAGTAGGCGAAGTCAGAATTCGTGACGATAAAAAACTTCTTGTCGTGTTTCTTGAACCGCTCGATGCCGCGGACAACATCCGGGTCTTTGATAATGTACTTATCAAGATTCCGCGCGACTTCATTTTTGAGGGACCCATCGCGGTGAGAGAGATCGAGCATCTCAATCACGTCGAGTGAAATTGTCTCGTAGTCGGGAAGATCTTTTCCTGCTGGAGAATCTTTTATCTCGACGATCTGAGCAAACAGCGTCGCAACAGAAAGCGAAAACGCCGTGTCGATGGCGGTGTAAGCCCCGGCATCGGACAGATCAATGTAGGTCGACTTATAAAGTTTTTGTTGCTGGGGAAAATCGATCGGTTTCGTACCATGATAGCTGGCGCGGATGGCTCCATGCCGACTGACCTTCAAAAGATTTCCCTTTTTCTTATCGATGACGAGCCCGCGCACGGCGAGATTCATATCGAACTTCAATTCTTTCACGGCGGCGGGATAATTTTTCTGATCCACCAGTTTTTTGCACATCGTTTGGTGAGAGAGCTCTTCAAAAGCGTGCGAGTGGTAACGAACCAAAGTGTGGTCCATATCCAGACCGATGAATTTGATTTTACGCATGTTCAGAGTGCGATTGACGAAGACTTTAATGGATGAAGGTGTTGTCATAGCTAGCTAGAAGACACCTTTTCCCAAAAGGTCTCAATCATGCGCAGTGTCGAGGGCGGCGCTGCCTTTGGCGTTCTCCACCATCGCTTTGAATCCTGAAGCGTCGCTGGTTCCAACGTGGAACGATAAAACTTCAGCCGAGGCATTGATCACAAAAGTCACCGGAAGTGTCATAGACCATTTCCGGTTAGCATCTTTCGACGATTTTTCGCGCCACGCTTCGATAAAAATTTGCTGATCGCCCTTAATCAGAGTCGATTCGAAATTAACTCCCGCTGACGCGAGAAAGGACCTAGCAAGTTCTACGTCCGTCTCGTTGTCGGCACTGACTAGAAAAACCGGAACTGGCTTTTCTTTCGAGAGCGCCTGGAATTTGGCGAGCTCGGGCATTTCGTCGCGGCAAGGCTCGCACCACGTGGCCCAGACATTGACCAAGCCGATCTCAGCGCCCGAAGTTTTCATCGCCGACGTCATCCATTTTTCGATGTCGGTCGTGTCGGATACCAAAAGCATTGGTCCCTTTGGTGCGGCGGTCGCGCCGACGGGAAACACCGCGCCACCACCGCGCTCATTGGTTCGAAGGACCAACAATAAAAGCAAGATGGCAACAGCCGCCATGAGTCCAACCACCGTAACGACAACCGCTGTTCCGCCTTTCGGAGCGCGGCCGTTAGTTTTGGCTGAATTGGCTGAATCTTGAGGCGTTTGACTCATTGCTCGCTCTCCTTGGTTGACTGAAATTATAAGTGGGAGATGGTCATTGTCACGTCTGACCTGAAAGTGAGTTTCCAGTGAGTTTAGAAAAAAACACGAGCGATCCGGTGGGCCGTTCGTTGAAAGAATCCCTGAACGTTAAGATGACTCCCTGCCAAGATCTCGCGTTGGCCGCGCTAACTTCGCCGCTAAAGCCCAACGTTTTTGTCACGGGCGGCGCCGGCGTCGGCAAATCTTTTCTGATGCGGTATTTTTATCGAACGGTGGATTCTAAAAAATTTCCGATGTTGGCTTCGACAGGAGCCGCTGCGGTTTTGGTGGGCGGCAGAACCTTTCATTCCTTTTTTGGCCTCGGAATTCTTGATGGAGGCCCGGAGGCGACCATCGAGCGCGCGTGTCGCAATCGTCAGGTTGTAAAAAGACTTCGTGCGATGGAAGGAATGATCATCGACGAAATTTCGATGCTCGCGGGCCCCGTGCTTCGCGTCGCTGAAATTATTTGTCGTCGTGTGCGCGATAGCGATCTTCCGTGGGGTGGTTTGCGCGTGATTGCGGTCGGAGACTTTGCGCAGCTACCACCGGTCGAGCGAGATCCGAACCGCGGGGGCGGATGGGCGTTTTTAGATCCCGTCTGGGAGTGGTCAGCTTTTCAAAAGCATAGACTCGACACTCAAGTGCGCTGCCAAGACCCCCATTACATGAGTGTTCTGGCGAAAGTGCGCCAGGGCATTGTTGATGATGAAGTCACGGATTACTTGAACGAGCGCACGGGTCCGATCGAAACAGAGTTTGAAGGCACAAGACTTTTCCCTCGGCGCGATCAAACCGAACGCTTCAATGAAATGCGTTTGGCCGATCTCGATACGCCAGAAAAAACTTTTGAAACCATCGCCACCGGAAATGCTCGTGCGATTGAATCTCTTTTGAAGCAGGCGCCGGTACCGCAAACATTGCGACTGAAAGAGGGCGCACTTGTAATGATTCGTCAGAACGATCCCATGGGTCGTTGGGTCAATGGATCGACGGGCCACATTCGGCGCATACAGCCGGGCCGCCTTTCGATTGATCTCTTGAGTGGTCGCAAAGTTGAAATTGAGAAAGCGACGTTTTCAATGCTCGACGGCGACGGTGAGGTCAGCGCAGCGCTGGTGAACTTTCCCGTGAATCTTGCTTGGGCTTCGACAATTCACAAAGCTCAAGGTGCGACTTTGGACCGACTTGCGGTCGATCTTTCACGGTTGTGGGAGCCCGGCCAGGCCTATGTGGCGCTCTCGCGACTGACCTCGGGGTCGGAGCTTCGCATTGCCAGCTGGGATGCTTCTTCCATTCGTGTCGACCCACAAGTCATCGAATTTATGAGATAATTTCAAAACAAACTATGTTTTCTGTGGACTGTTTCTAATTTGAAACAGTCCGTTCCAAATCGTCTCGACGCTGGCTCGGCGATCCCTCATGATGGGGTCGGAGGGACTTTCATGAACATGATGAAATCAGACCGAACATTGCTGGAATCGATTTTCGATGCGGCGTCGGTGAGTGAGTTCCTGCGCCGCGAGTTGGATCGTCGCCTCGGGACAAACCCGCGCTATTCACTGCGGGCTTTTGCTCGGCATTTGGGAATGAGCCCCGGCGAACTCAGCGAAGTGTTGAGAGAAAAACGTCCGATGAGTGCTCGTGCCTGCCAAAAAGTCGCGAAGTCGCTAAACATGAGTCCCGCCGAATTTAAGCAGCTTCTCGTTTTGGCGGCAACGGCACGGCCCGGTGCGAACTCGGATCTCGTCGAAGGCCGCGCGGCGCCGATAAAAAATGATGGAATGGGGGCAAGGGCCTCGCTTGCGGCCCTTCGTCTCAGTGAAGACCGCTTCCGATTGGTTTCTGACTGGTGGTGTTTTGCGATTTTGAATCTCTTGGATCTTGATGAGGTCTCGTGGGATCGCAGCGATATTTCAGCTTTGTTCGGAATCACCGAGCTTCAAGCGCAAGTGACGATGGATCGCCTTGAACGTCTTGGACTGGTGAAAAAAGTGGGGCCTCATCGGGCCGTTGCGACCAATGACTTCGTTGAACATTTGACGGAAGTTTCTTCGGAAGCTATCCGCCGCTATCACCGCTCACTTCTTGAGAAAGCGGTGGAGGCTCTTGAGTCGCAATCGCGAGAGGAGCGCGACGTGACGGGTATCGGATTCGCTTTGGACCGGCGAGAATTTAAGTCTGTTACAAGGGAAATTTCGGAGTTTCAAGATCAGTTGATTGCGAAATATGGTCGCAAGCGACGGGGTCGAAAACTTGATAGCGTTTATCAGCTGGAAGTGGCTTTGTTTCGGTTGAGTCCTCAGGGGGACAAATGATCCGTTCTATCGGGCTACTGTCGATCCTCTTTTTGTTTATGTCGCTAGAACGTGGTGTGGCGGGTCCGACGCGAGTTGGGAACGGCGACGACGGGGGTGATCTTGAAGCCGTGACAAGTGTGACGACTGGAATCCTGATTGAAACTCGGGATGAGGCGGTCGCAAGTTTGCGACGGCTGGATGTTGCGCGCATTGAGGGGCTTGGAACTCTTATACCGGAAGTTGCGAAATCCGAAATTCAACTTGTCGGACGCGACGTGGATTTATCGCAGATCTTGGCTTCGCCCGAAGGTAAGCAACAGCTTGTCGAGGAAGCGAAATCGATTGGTGCTTTAGGGGAAAAGAATCAGCTGGTATATGCGCGCACATTTCCAGAGCCGCACGCGGCGACTCGATTTTTTCCAGCGGCTTTGCGTCTGGACCGAAAGCAGCTTGTGGCACTCCACATTCATGAAGGTCTTCACCGAGCTCTTCCCAAAGATCTGCGAGAAGATGAAAGCGCAGTCAGCCGAATAACTTTGGCGCTCACGTCGCAGGATGTTTCTGTGGATCGCGTGAAAGCCGCGATGGCGAGAGAGCTTGGATCTTTGGGCTCGCGCGCGAAAGCTGTTCCCCACGACCGCGTTGCGAATACTTTGGAGTACAGTTACCGGTCTTACTTTCAGCCAGAGCCGGAGAAATCTTTGTCGAGTATCTCTTCGCTCCATTCGTTGAAAAGTTTTTTTCTGCCGTTTGAATCCGACAATATTGGTGTTGGCGTCGAGATGACGTTTGTGATTCGGCCCGAGCGCTATTTTCTGGGGCCGTTAGGTTTTTCGGGACGATGGACAGTGGCCGATGTGGGTCGAACGAACATCGATCTATTTGGAACCTTTCACTTGAACACACTTTCGGACAGCGAAATTAAAGATACGCCACTGGGGCGTGACACCGTGACGGTAGGTGTTTCTTTTCGACGCGATGAACCTATCTTTAAGTTCGAGAACAAGATTTTTCTGACACCGGCCTCTGAGTCACGGCAAGCCACGAGCGCCGGCGATGTGACTTACAAATACGGTTCTATTTTTGGCGCCCGGATTTCTGCAGCCGCTAAGATCCGCCTATCCGAGACGTCGTCTCTTGAATGGGGCGGTCTTGGCGAAGTTCTGCTCTCGAATCCGCTTGAAATTCATGGTGGAGCAAATCCCCGCCAAACCGGGCGGCTTCGTGTGGTCTCGCTGGGGCCTGAGATCGGGTACCGTGCCGGAGATTTTAAATATTCAGTCTATGGCCGTTTCATTCTTGATTCGACCGATGGAGTTTCGTTGGATCAAGTCGGCGATTTGATGGGCTTTGGTGCTGGGCAGGGCTCTGTCGGCGGCGCGCTATCTTGGCAGTTTTGAAAACCTCTCGTGGATCTTGAGCGCCGTGTGATAGATCGTGGACTCATAGACTGCGACAAGAGGAGATTTCATGTATCACAGCACTCAGGGTCGGCCGACCCGTCAGGGCCACAAGGGAATTCCCGAAGGATTGTTCGAAGAAGAACAAGGTCTCGATGGATTCTATGGGCCCGTTTCTCACCTCATTAAAGAGCGGCCATCGACGCGCTGGAATTCCATCGAAGGAAATCTCAAACCTCGAATGTTCGACTTGGTTAAGCATCTCAAGAACGACGTTTCTGCGTCTGAAGTTTCGGGTCTGACAGGCCAACGACTTTTCTACAATAACGATCTCACCGTCTCGTCGCTGTGGATTTTGCCGGGAGTAAATCCCGATCAGCTTGAGTCGCGAAGAAATGCTGACGGCGACTGGATGTACTTTTGTCATTCAGGTCGCGGACAGGTTTTAAGCGAGTACGGTGTTTTGGATTTCACTCCTGGAACTTATTTGGTGATGCCAAAGTGTATCGGCCACACATTCTTCGTTAAAGAGCCTGCACATTTTCTTTTGATCGAGAATCGAACAAGTCACTTTCGTGAGCCAGATCGCGGCATCGTTGGTCGCCACGCGCCGTGGGATCCGAACGCGCTTGTGAAGCCGGATCTTGAGGGGCTTTACGAACTTATGCGCAAAGAAAAGATCGACGTGCGTACTGTTAGAATCAAACATGTCGATGAGCTCACGACGATCGGCTATGATGATTGCGTCTATGATGTTCAGGGCTGGAAGGGCGATCTTTTTCCCTACACTCTGCACATGGATCACATTATGCCCATTATGAGTCACCGCGTTCATCTTCCGCCGTCGGTGCACACGACGTTTGCTGCGCGCGGTTTCGTCGTTTGTTCTTTTCTTCCGCGACCGATGGAAGAGGACAAAGATGCGCTTCGCGTGCCATTTTATCACCAAAACATCGACTACGATGAGATTCTCTTTTACCACGACGGCGATTTTTTTAGCCGCGATAATTTGCACGCAGGTATGATGTCGTTTCATCCGGCCGGATTTCCGCACGGGCCTCATCCAAAAGCGATGGAGAGAGTGAAAACCAAAACTCACACCGATGAAAAGGCCGTCATGATCGATTCGCGCTGGCCACTGAAGCGTGACGAGGCATTGGCTCGGTTTGAAGTTGGTGACTACTGGAAATCATGGAAGAAGAAATGAGACTGTGGTCGAGTAAAAGCCGCTTGTGGGGGCAAACAGCAATTCTGTTTTTCTGCGGAGTCTCTGCGGGAGCGGTCGCCGTTATCTTCGCGGCCGGACTCGCGACGGCGGAGGCCAAGGCTCCGGCCGCACCGAAGAAGTCGCTGCAAGAGCAAGCGGCGCAGTTTGAAAATCGGCTTTGCGGCGTAAATCCAAACCGCACTCTTTTTAGAAATCAAAAGCGCGAAGAAGTAGTTCTGTTCTTCCAAAATCATCTCCCTCGAAATCGGACACCGCTCTTAGAAGTTTCTGCAGAAATGAAGGGTCGACTTAAAACGAAGTCCTCCCGGATCGCTGAGGTGAAAAGTTTTGTCGATGCCAACTTTTCTTATGTCCGATCGCTCGACGAGGTTGCGGCCAGTATTGGCGATCGTTTCATCGCAAAGAAACTGAACTGGCTGGGGCTTGAGCCCGCGTCCGATGATATTGGTCTAGAAGAAGAGCAGGCGATTTTTAAAGCGGCTACGGATTTTGAAACTCAGCTGAAGAAAGACAACGTTTCGGCAAAGGACTTGAAGTCGTATTTACTTTTACAGCTGGGTCCGGTTTTGTATTCGCGATGGAGAAACGAGGGGCTTCGGCGAACGACACGCCTTGTTTCACTGGACGACTTTGCAATGCGGACAAAAACGCGCGCCTACGCAGATTCGATGGAATCCAAAGCGACCGAGCTTTTGCGAGCTGTTCCCGGCAGCGGACTTCGAACGAGCGACATGGAGCGAATCATAGATTCAAGTCAGGTCGCTCTATTTTCCGGTGTTAAAGATCGATCACCGGAATACGTTCAACTGGTTGCAAAAATTAAGAAGCCTGAAATTAAAAAGCTCGTCGAGGCCTATGCCCAGTGGGTAGATCAAGGTGTCGACTCGTTTTCTCAGCGCGATGAAGCGGCAGCAAAAACCATTCTTGCTCAGAGCGGAATGGGACTGATTCTTCTGTCGGCAAACTTTGGTCCAGGCGTTTCGGATCGCCTCATGGACGCATGCACAAATCCACCAGCTCGAAAATAAGCGAATCGACTTGAACGGAGCCGCGGCTCCGCGCATGATGAATCATTGTGCTTGAACCAAGACCGTCTCTAAAAGCTCCCAATCTCGGTGATGTGATTACTCCTGCTGATGCCATGAAGTGGGCGTTGATCATCGCGCGAAATGGGGCCGGTTTTGTGGCTCCCAATCCGATGGTTGGCTGCGTGATTGTGGACCGAGATCACAAGTTCATCGCTGGCGGATGGCACGCCAAAATTGGTGAAGCGCACGCGGAAGCCGATGCGCTGGATCGGTTTTCCCTTGTTCGCGGGAAGCCAGAGAATCTTGCTGGCTGTCATGTTTATGTAACTCTTGAACCCTGTGCTCATGAAGGCCGAACAGGTTCCTGCGCCAAGCTTCTGGCGCCATTAAAACCCGCCAGTGTGACTTACGCCATTCAGGATCCGAATCCAAAAGTGGCGGGTCAGGGTGCAAAGATTCTTTCCGGCGCCGGTGTGGTCACGGTTTGTCTTTCGGAAGCAAGGGCGTGGCCCGCGTTTCCCGATAAGCCGATTGAAGCTGGGGTGCAGATTGATCTCGTCGAGGAGGCTGAAGATTTATCTGAAGTATTTCTTTGGACGATGAGAAATCAAGGGAAGGGCGCGCTACCTTTTGTCACGGTGAAGGTTGCGGCCAGTTTGGATGGTCGGGTCTCGATGCACTCGGGAGAGAGTCAGTGGATCACTGGTGAACAAGCTCGAGAAAAGGGTCACCGTCTTCGTCTGGAGCACGACGCTGTCATCGTCGGGCGAAAGACAGTCGAGGCCGACAATCCATCGATGAATGTTCGTCTCGAAGAATTCGCGGGACACGTTAACTCCGTCGTCCTCGTCGATCCAAAAGCTAAACTGATGGATCGGCTCAAGGAATTCAACATCGCGAAAGTCCGGCCTCCCGAGCGAGTTTTCGTTTGCGTGCAAACCGGCGTTGCGGATCCCGCGGCTGTGGCGCGAGGGCGTGCGCAAGGCTTCAACGTGTTCGAAGCCGAAGGTGCAAAATCAGGCGTCATTGACCTGCGCGATATGCTCAAAAAACTTCGCGAACTCGGAATCGGTAGCGTTTATGTCGAGGGCGGCGCTGGAACCGTCGGACCGTTCATCGATCACGACATCGTCAATAGACTCCATGTTTTTTTGGCGACCTCCGTGCTGGGCGGAAAATATGCGACGGGCTGGTCAGATCTTTGCGGCGTCGAAAAGCTAAAGGACGGCTGGAAACTTAAGCGCCAGCGCGTGAAGTTGATTGGCGCCGACATTCATATCACCGGTCGGTTTGATCTTTAGTTTTTCTTGCCAAGAATTTTATTGGCAGTCTCTAGCTTTTCGACAGTTTGAAATAGAACTTTTTCTAGAAGGCGAACGTCCTCAGGAAGCGGACAGTGCGAGAGCAAAACGCGGTTGAGTGATGTTTCAATGGTGACTTTCCGGGAACCGAGATCAAATCCCAAAGCTTCAAGCCACGCGCGAATCGCTTTTTTGGGGTACTCTAGGCGTCCGGCCGGAAGCGCCTCACCCGGCAGCACTTGTTGCGTGAGCCCGCTCGCGACTTTTGAGTCAACGGCTGCGCCTGCTCCGAGATGTCGGCCGACGTCCGAATCAAGAATGTAAAGCGCAATGAGGACGGCGTGCGACAAGTTGAAACTTGTGTGTGAACCGGTGGCCGGGAGGCGGCAGATAAAATTGGCCGGTTCAAGTTCTTCCAGAGTCAGTCCGTCGTCTTCGGAACCAAAATGAAGTTGGATCTGGCTCTTTGGATTCCAAAAAGGATGATCTGTTTGCGCAGCCAATGTCGTGAGTCGATCCGAAAAGTTCGTGACGTTTTTTTTGACGCCGTCGCGCGCGCTGAAAGCGATTTTAATACCTTGGCCATGGGCTTCAAGATAATCGTCCATCGACGCATGAACTTTCGCAGCGATTAATATGTCTGAACTGTGCGTCGATCCTTGGCGCGCCTCGTGTTGAACCATCGACGAAGTCCAGTCACACCTGGGAGAAACAATGTGAAGTTCTGTGCATCCAAGATTTCCCATGGCGCGCGCGCACATGCCAATATTTCGCGGATAAATCGGACGATGTAGTACGACAGACGTTCGCAAAAGCGGCGACGTTGGCAGGAGGGGAGACTGAGTGTCGGTGGTCTTAGGCTCCATGCAGTGTCTTCAATGCATCTTGGATGTGAAGAGCAGGTGTGCCGCCCGCTTTTGAGATTTCAGAAAGTCGTTCAGAAACCTTGCTAGATAGAGTCGCTACGTCGTGCGAACTTGTGGCATTTTTGGCTCGGCGATCCATCAATTCAATCAGCTCGAGAAGTTCAGTCAATAAAAGCCAATCGTCACCGGCCGAAGTCAAAACGTCGGACGTAAGACTCGTGAGATTAAGTGCAGATACGCTCTCTCTGAGTTCGCGGACTTTACTGAACAGAGAATGGCGTTTCAGAGTGGAGTCGTCGTAAGTTCTTAGCGGCACTGTTTTTTTGGTGAAGTCATCAGTGTCGCCAAATTTCGGACGGTCAGCGGGCCCGCCGTAGACGCTGTTGACCTCGGTTCCGATCGCCATATCAAAGATGCCCCACGATGGATCAAACAAGAGCTCATTGCCTCGTGAAGCTTTGGCTTGGTTCAGAGTTAGAATCACTAAGCGCTGCTCACTGTTGAAAGTAAGTTTTGTGATATTACCACGAACGATGACGCCACTTTCGAAATGAAGAGTCACAGTTTCGTTCGATCCCGATCCGGCCGCAAGAATTCCGATCTTTGAAAGCTCGGTCGATGAAAGCTTTGAAGGATTCGTTAGACCCGAGCGTCCCATTTTCGACTCAACGTCGACGCGACCCACGGGAGATCCGAAACCGTGGTGGTGGTGGTTGACGCCTTGCCCTTCGATTTCTTGACCTCGTAGCGCAAGCTGCGTGGGGCCCTCGAAGGAGAGATAGGCGGCGGTGCTCTCGCTGGAATTTTTAGATGTGCCACCAAGATACTTCTTTAAGATTCCTGAAATCTGAAGACCGGAATCAAGCTCAACAGTGTTCACTGTCTCAGCGCGCACGGCTTTTTCAAGCGACTCTGTACCGCCTCGGCGATAGGCCATAGTCAAAGAAAGTTCGTCGAGGACTTCTGACAGCATTTCAAAGCTTGGAGCTACGAAGAGTTGTGGTTGTTGCTCGGTGATATCGTAAGAATAATTGATGCAGTCGAGACTTAGCGGGATTTTTTTTACTTTCGAACTTACCGCAGATCTTGATTCGCCGACGGATGACAAGAGTCCAGCTCCGAAAATCTTCGGGTTCTCAAGGCTTCCAATCAACCCATATTCAGCCGTCCACCAATTCATACGACCCAAAATAGCCGCCTCGGACGTTGTCTTTATCGCGGACGTGACTTGGGCGAGGCGTTCTTCCGATTGACGAATCTGAGTCGACGTCGATCCTGGTGATTCTTTTATATCCGAGAGGATTCGAATGGCCTCGTACTGATCGATATCCTCTTTCGACAATATCGCTTTGCGAGCCACCATCGCGTACGACTTCAGATAATGAGCAAAAGCAGGATCTACGAGAATCGGCGCATGTCCCGCGGCTTCGTGAACGATGTCGGGAGCCGGTGTGTAAAGAAGATGGTCGGCGGATCGCATGTCGCACGCGATGGGTAAAACTCCCAGCGACTGAAGCTCCATAAAGGCTGCAGGTGGAATGAAGCCGCTCACGGGCACGGCGCGCCATCCGAACTTTTCCAGTTTCTCGTTCATGACGTCGATACGAGGAATTTTATCGACTTCGATTCCGGTTTTTTTAAGACCATCGATGTAACACGAGTGAGCGTGAACAGAGAGAAACGATTTAAGTTGGCGCATGATGTGCCGCCAGACGGCCTGATCGACCGGCGTGTAGCGATCGTAGTTTTGCGTGACCACATAGCGCTCAAGATGTTTCGGAAGTTGAGTCATAGCCAGGGGGACGTTTCGTTTTTTAAGTGATTGGAAACGTAATCTTTGACTCCGACTTCCAGTGACCACTGCGGTTTCGACAGACCCAGCGCCAGGAGGCGATTCATTTTCGCTTCAGTAAAATATTGATAGCGAGGGCGCATGGCCTCGGGAATGTCGATAAAATCGATCGCGAGATCGCGACCCAAGCCCTGAAAGGTCGCCTTTGCAAGATCGTTCCACGACCGCGCTTGGCCGAAGCCCATATTATAAATCCCACTCATCGCCGGTTTTTTATCAGGTGCGCTTCGGTTCGCGCTTACGCTTGTGCCCGACGCCGAAACTGCGCGCAGGAGAAGCTCGTCCATCCAGCGCACGATGTCTTTAACGTAAACAAAATCTCGAAGCTGCTCACCATCTTTGAAATCAGGTCGATGGGATTTGAAAAGTTTGAGACGCCCGGTCTCGCGGATCTGATGGAAGGCTTTGAAGACGACGCTCGCCATGTCTTTCTTTAAATATTCGTTCGGTCCATAAACATTGAAGAATCGAAGGCCATACCAATGAGGCGGGATTTTTTCTTTCTCTTCGACGGCTTTTTCAACGAATCGATCGAACTGAGCTTTTGACTCACCGTAGGGGTTTAGTGGCTTAAAAATTTTCGACGGCGAAGCATCGTCGAAGCCCTCGGCTCCATCGCCATAAACGGCGCCACTGGAGGCGTAGATCACCGGTTTTTTATTTTCTGTGCACCAGTTCCAGATGCGGCGGGTGTACTCGTAATTGTTTTCGGTAAGAAACGCGACGTTGAGCTCCGTCGTCGCCGAGCAAGCCCCCATGTGAACAATGGCCTCGACGTGCTCTTTGGCCTCTTTCGTTTCAAGAAAATTCCAGATGTCGTCTTTGCCGAGAAATCTTGAGATCTGACGTTTTGCAAGAACTTCGGGTCGCTCTGATGGCGAGATGGTGTCGACCGCGATAATGTTTTTAACACCGCGATTGTTGAGTTGCCAGATCATGGCAGAACCGATGAAGCCCGTGGCGCCCGTGACGATAATCATGAGCCAAGTCGTATCCTGGGAAGCCAGATTCGTCCAGGTCCTAAATGTCTTCTTCGTGCTCTATCGAAATATTGACGAGGACATTAAAGAGATCCCCGGCGGCAGTGGAAACTACGGCAGGTTTGGTTGCCGGTGTGTTGCCCGGAGCCTGCGAAGAAATATAAAGTTCGATGGCTTGGCGCAGGTCATCGAGGGCCACGCCGCGCTTGCGCGCTTTAACGATTTCTTCAACGAGGTATTCGGATCCGTTTCCAGTGATGCGGCCTTCGAAGTTTTTGTTTCGAGCACGTTGGCGCCAAGCTCGCAGTTTCGATGGGTGTGGTTTTTCGCCCAAGACCTCAGAGACGAGCGAGCCGTAAGCTTTCAAAAAGTGATCGATTTTGAATTTTAAGGATCCGCGCAGTTTTAGATCGGCGCGTTTCGCAAAGGACGACCGCATCGAATTCAGTGCCTGATCTGCAGGGACGTTTTTCAAGTTGCGATTCTCATCAAACATGAAGTCCGGTAGGTCACGCAGTAGACGTCGCATGTTGAAGACCGCGGGGCGATTGACTCCGTCGGGGAGTTTTTTCTGACCGGCCTTGGTTTTTAAGGTCTCGAGTTTAAGAAACGAAGTGTAAAGCGTTTCAACAGCGCGCTTTCGCGGTCCTGCGAGAAGTGCTTCGGCTTCATTAGCTTCAAGTCCGATCTGTCGTAAGAACTCGCGCCGAAGCTCGAGATCAAATTCGCGATCAAAGATTCGTCCAGCTTCTGATTGAGAGAACTTTTCTAGGTTTTCTTTTCGTCCGGATTCAAGAAACTCCGCGGCCTGAGCGAACACCTGCACTGTGAAACGAGCTTTGCCTCGCTGTTCGTTTAGGTTTGTGGAAAATCGATCGATGTCATCGTAGCGATATTGATCGTGTCTGAGTCCGAACTGACGAATGCTTCCATAGTCGATAATGCCAGCGTTGGTGAGCACGTTGTCGCCGTCCCAATCAAGCCATGCGAAAATGTATCGACGTTCGAGGCGTGCAGCGAACTGCGCAAACTCTCGCGCGATTTCATTCACGGCGCGGCGATAGCGATCAGGACTTCGTGGATTCCATGCCCAAACGCCGTTGTCGTGCTGCCGTCGAATGACAAGATCAAAACCACGCGCCAACGTTCCGCGCTCGCCCTGCTTCAGCCATAAAAACAAATGCGCTGGGCGGAATAAGTTCGGAGCCGCACGTACGCCGATGCCGACGCCACGACCGAGATCGATCACCGCTAAAACGCGTTCGGTGGAAAGACCGTTTCGATGAAAGACTTCGGAAAAAAGCGCGCTGCCGATAAGTTCGGTGGTGTCGGCGAGTCCGCAGCCGTATCCAAATTCTTCTGTCCCGGTTTTTAGTGGTCGTTGTGCTTCGACAGCTCCGGGCGAGAGCTGTGTGACGCCCGTACCGCGACTTGAAATATCCCACGTTGTTCCGCGGTGCCGAATTGTGCCGTTCCAAATTCCGCGTCCATCGCCAGACGTGCGCCCTTGTTTGTCGGAGTGCTGAAGCTGGAGATAGCGTGTCGCCATGTACTGATTCGGCTTGAGCTGACTTGGAGGAATTGGCGCGCCGTTTTCTTGATCCCACTCGTTGACGATCTGAATGCTAAAAGTTTCAATGATTTTTTTGTCGAGTTCGGGAGTCATTTTATGAGGGTGATCACTTGAGATTAAACCCATGTCTTTGGCGAGATGAAAATTGAACCACAAAACTTGGCCGCGATTTAGTTTTCGAACGGGGTAGAGAACGCAGCCCTCGGGAACTGTGTCTTGCCAGGGATGACGGCCATCGACGCTGTCGAAAGACGAATAGTCCCAGCGCTTCTCCTCGTTTTTTCGAGAAGGAGACCCGGAATTTGCCGGAGACCATGATGCAGGACGTGTTGCCAATCGTTTCGACATTGCAATTGCGTTATCGGCCCCCCACGTATCATCTTGAGCCTCCCTAGCCGGTACCCGGTTCTTTTTGCAGAAATGGTGCGTCAATTGCGGCTATTGTCGAGTCGAGCTGGGCCAGAAACTTGGAAGCCCGGGTCGGGCTATGCCAAGAAAACCAATTCCGCCCAGCGACCATCTTCCGTATCACATCACTGCGCGCGCCCTGAATCGGGAGCCATTTCCGGTTCCGATTCGCGACATGTGGAGCTTGATTCAAGACTACTTATTTTTGACGACGCATCTTTACGGCCTGAACGTTCATAGCTTTGTTCTGATGCCGAACCATTTTCATCTTTTAGTGAGCACGCCGAACTCAAATATCGGAGCGGCGATGAACTATTTTATGCGAGAGACGGCGCGGGAAACTTCACGGCTTTCGAATCGCATCAATCAGACATTTGGAGCGAGACATCACAAGTGTCTCATAGGGAACGCGCACTACTTTTTCACGGCCTACAAATACGTCTATCGAAATCCGGTGCGCGCGGGGTTATCGAGGCGCACAGAGGAGTACCCGTATTCGACGCTTGCTGGAGCGTTGGGTTTACGCCCCCTCGTAGTGCCTCTGACCGAGGACACTATTCTATTTCCCGGAAATTTTGATTGGACGGCGCTCGAGTGGCTCAATCGAACGCCGGATGAAGTCGTTGAAGACGAGGTCAGACAAGCGCTGAAGCATTCGGAGTTCGAACTCAATACGAATCGGATTTTAGGAAGGCCAAGCGTGCTCGAAACGGAACTTTTATAGCTGGCGCGACGCGACGCTTCTGCAAAAAGAACCGGGTACCCTAGAGCCAGCGGATGCAGGCTACGCCGCCGCCGGGGGTTGTGGCGTTGGTCATTTGGCCTTGATAGAGGCGGGCACAGGCGACGTGGATTCGGTCGCGGTAGGCGAAAAAGCGCAGGTCGTATTTGAATTCTCCGTCAGCCATCATGATCGTCGGAGCGGGAACGAAATCTTGCGCTAAGGAATCGCTCGCGAGGACTCCGTCGAAAGCTCCGCGCGAGATGCTGGAGCCGCGAAAAACACCTTTACCGCCGTAGGCCGTGCGCGGCTTAAAGACGAGGCCCTTGCGCTCTTTCCACAAAGCTTCCGGGTCGATTTTGGAAACTTCTCGGGTTCTTAAAACAGCGCCGCGGATTTTTTCGGCCTCTTCCGTCGAGAGCCCGTACGCAGATTCTAAAAATTCTGGCTGCGACCATTCGACAAGCCGGTTTTTGTCGGCCAGCTGACGGTAGTCGTAGGGATTCGGAGAAATGACGGCGGCGCGAGCGACGAGCGCTTCACGGAGGGCGCGCGACTTTTCTTCCTCGAAGTAAAAATCGGTCGACCGATTGTACACCAGATCGATCGGACCAAAATCATGGGCCCACAGACTTCCATCGCGCATTGCGAGATGGCTTCGATCCACGATGACGGTTTCAGCACCGCGCGATTCGAACAGCTCTTTGTAGAGAAGGAACTCGATGTAAAGTTTTTGGGATTCTGGAGTATCGTCCACAATCGCCACGCGACACCCGCGCAAAGGTCGTCCAAGTTCTTCTGCGAAGTCGTCGAGGAATTCTTCTTTCAACGGGCGCAGAGTACAGTCGCGACTTAAAATATCGACGAGCAGACTCATCGATGCGTTGGTGTTGATTTCAATAAGGCAAAGACGTCCAGCAGGGTCTTTTGAGAAGTCGACGTGAAAATCATAGGACATTAACGCCGAAGCGTTTTCAGTGCGAGGCACGACAGGTGGTTGAAGTCGAAGTTCTTCGGATCGACTTTTCCCCTCGCGCAGCCGATTAAAAAAAATCGAAACAAGCGTTTCGGCTTCAAGAAACCACGCTTTCGGAAGCTCAACACCCTTTGGGGCGATGAGGCTTGGGATCACAAGATCTTGCAGGGAATGAGCGGCCGCGGTTTTTGGATAATCCATTGCCAAATGCTTGATGAATCGATCGTAAGGTAGAGCGGGAACTACGGCGGGGTGACCAGGCGTCGACAATTTATTCTCCCGAAAAAAGTTCCTTAAGCAGAGGTCCTGTTCTAAATGGTCCTTAGGTCCGCGCGCAAGTCGGAATGTATGCCGGTCAAATAAGGAGCCATTTGATGAAGATCATTTCTTGGAACGTGAACGGAATACGAGCGGTCGGAAAAAAAGGATTTTTACCCTTCGTTGAGCGCGAGGCGCCGGACGTTTTGTGTCTGCAAGAAACAAAAGCTCACTTTGATCAGGTGGAGGACGCGATTCGTGTGCCCCTCGGAATGACGAGCACCTGGTCGTCTGCGGTTAAAAAAGGATATTCGGGAGTTGCTACTTTTTTGAAGGCGACCGCCGCACTGCCTGCGATTGAGATCGCGCCAAAAATCGGAATCGAAATTTATGACAATGAGGGCCGGGTGGTGATCTCAGACCACGGTGCGTTTCTACTGTATAATATTTATTTCCCCAATGGCGGAAGCGGCTCCGAACGCCACGACTTCAAGCAGATCTTTTTAAACACACTGAACGATCATCTTAAAGAAAAGATCGCGGCTGGCCGTGAGGTCGTCGTCGTTGGGGATTACAACGTCGCCCACTTGGAGATCGATGTTTACGATCCAAAGAAACTCGCCAGTGAGAGCGGATTTCTTCCCGAAGAGCGCGAATGGTTTGCAAGATTCCTGGATCTTGGCTTCGTCGATACTTTCCGCCACTTCCATCCCGAGGAAAAAGGCGCATTCACGTGGTGGAGTTATGTCGAGCGCGCGCGCCCCGTGAACCGTGGTTGGCGCATTGATTATGTGTGCGTCACTCGGGGCCTTGTGCCGGCTCTGAAGCGCGCAGCGATTTTGGATGAAGTTGAAGGGTCCGATCATTGCCCTGTGCTGATCGAGTTCGATATTTCGAAACTTCCAAAACAAAGGCCCGAGTCCGAAATCGCGGCCCCAAAGAAAGCGTGATGTTAAAGTTCATTGTTCTCATTCTTCTTTTTCTGCCGTTCATAGAAATCACGGGAATTGTGCTCGCAATTCGAGAGTTCGGTTTTATGAACGCATTCTTTTTCTGGCTCGCGGCCACGATTTTGGGACTCGGTATTGTTCGGACGTCGGGCCTGCGCCTCACGGTCGGTGTTGCGCGCGCCGTCCGTGAGGGGAAGCCTCCGGCGGCGGCGGCCATCGATACGGCCCTTGTCGGAGTCGCTGGAATTCTGCTGCTAATACCGGGCTATTTTTCGGATGCCGTGGCAGCGCTGCTTTTAATTTCTCCTCTCAGAAAATGGTGGTCGCGCCGATTGACGAAAAGCGTATTGGCGAGAACCGGATTCGCTGGGGCGAGCCCTTCGGGCGGCGCGGGGCCCGGGCCGTTTTCAAGCCGCTCGTCCCGCGGATCATCGGCCAGCAGCGATGAGACAGAGACAGAGACAGCGACAGAGGCTTCGGATCCGGCGCGCGCTGTGATCGACGTCGAAGCGGTCGTGATCGATGACCGGAGCAAAAGCGAAACATAATTCATCCACGGCGACTCGAAAGCCCGTCGGTTTCGTGAAAACCGTCGAACTCTTGGGCGGCATTCTTACGGGTCCAGCAGATTTCCCTCAAGAACCCAGACCATGCCATCCGATAGGACCTTAGTCGGTGACTGTACCGGGGGGTCTAGGTGCACGTGGAAATTCGCTCATTCAACCGAAGCACTTTGGCGATGCTGGTTTTTGTTGGCGTAGCCTTCGGAGTTCACGGAGCCGCAAAAGCCAGCTCGGCTCGCAACGAACCTGTGTGCGTTGTTTCCTCAAAAGCGAACCTTCGAGCGAAACCATCGACGACGGCTCGAGTGACGTGGGTGGTTGGTCGAAATATGCCGCTACAGCGCTTGGCGGTCGAAAATGGTTGGTCGCAAGTCCAAGACCTTCGCGGTCAAACTCATTGGGTGATTTCCAAAAACGTTTCATCGGAGAGTTCGTGTGCCGTTGTTCGGGTGAGAACAGCGGCTCTTCACAGGGGCCCCGGCGCGACCGAGCCGCGCGCGGATTTCAAAGTGGCCGATCGCTACACTCCGTTTCGAAAGGTCGATCGCGACGGCGCTTGGGTGCGTCTCGAAGATGACTACCGCGGGTCCTACTGGACGCGTGAATCGAACGTTTGGATTCCGGTCAAACGCTCGCGCATGAGCTTCTAACGCGACCTTGTCCATTCCCTGACTCGCCAAATCACGACGCCACCACTAGATATTCAGAGCGGAACTGTTTCTGTAAGTCTCCCTAGGCTGATTCGGGTTTGTGTCGTTTCGATACGCATAAAACCCGCTAAATCAGATATTTGGCGCCTGACAGAAAATTTAAGATTGTGCTTGCGCCCGGAGTTGCGGGTGTGGCTAACTTTCAAAGTTCCAAAATGGCACTACGCCGATTGGGAATCGCGAAGCAGGGCACGAAGCTTCAGCTTCGCGACAAAACAGTGGGATCCAACGAAGGATCAGAGGGGGCTTACGATGGGGGCAATCGAAGCAACATTGATTAAGGAGTGCAAAACACTTCTTCTCGATGCGAAAGCAGAAGTATTGAACCGAGTTCGCAACACGCGTCAGGAACTTCACATTGAAGACAAAGGCGGCGATGAAGCGGATCAAACGGTTCGAGTTTTGGCCGAGGCCGAAACGTTGACCCTCCACGAGCGCCTTCGCACTCAGTTGGTTGAAATCGAAATGGCGCTGGCTCGCATCGAGAACGGAACTTACGGTGTCTGCGAAGAGACCGAAGAGATTATCGAGCCCGAGCGTCTGCGCGCGATTCCTTGGACACGCTTGTCGATCGAAGGCGCCGAGCTTCGCGAATCTCTACAGAAGCGTTACGCCCGCTAGTTAGCGGGACAGCGTTACGCCCGCCGAGGGCGAGACCGAAAGGCCACCTCGGTGAATAGCGGGCCAACGTATAGTCTCGCCGTGTGCGAGGCAGGAGTTAGCCAGCGTGAGTGATTCATCTATTCCCGGTGTGACCAGTGAACTTCAGAGTCGTCGCATTCCCGACGACTACGCTATGGCTCTTGTCACGGCGGGTTGGCGCATCACAAAAAAGCACTATCCCATTATCATCGCTGCGACCCTTACGCTGTTTGCGATCATCTTCGCAATTTCAAGCCTGCCATTTATAAGTATTCTGGCTCCGGTTCCCTCGATTTTCCTAGGTGTCGGGATGATGAAGATCGTTCGTGACATCGTCTCGGGGCAAACGCCGCAGTTCAAAGATCTGTTTCATGTGTCTGAAAACCAAAAATGGTTGAATGCGCTTTTGCCGCTGGGGGCTGCGGGCATCGCGGTCGCGATCGTTCAGATGGGACTTAATGAAGTCATGAGCCAGGGAGTTTTTGCGAGTCTCTTCGGCTCCCTTTTTAGTCTTCTTTTTTCTTTGATTTGGTTTGCGCTGACAGCTTTTTCTGCGCCGCTGATTGTTTTTAGAAATCGCACGTTCGCCGAATCGATCGATCTCAATCTGAAAGCGACCGTTTTAAACTGGAAGCCGCTTTTGATTTACTCCCTCTATTTGATGGGGCTCGCGCTGATCTGCACGATTTTGTTACTGGTTCCACTCATTATGGTTTTCTTACCGATCTTGGTTGTGTCGTCGTACCTCTGCTATGCGAGTCTCTTTGAAGATCTCGATCTTCAAGCTCTTGTGAAATCACTCGAAGAGACTTAGCGGCTAGAAGTTCAGCCCTGCGACGACAGGGGCGTTTCTAAAGGTGTTTCTAAAGGCCGTGAGCGACGTCGCTCTCCCATGCGGTTTGTTCTTTCACCAATGCGTCGATTTCTTCGCGCGACCACACGCGTCCTTTGCCGACGCCGGGGCAAAACTTAGCGACATCTTTCGTCCACGCTTTTGCACTCATTGTCTCGGGCCAAAAGGGCCATGTTCGGCATTGAGCGGGCCGTGCTGAATAAATGGTGCAGCGTTTTTTTTCTAGAAACACGCACGGTTTTGCCAGTTCGGTTTTGAAAGCGGCCGGGGAGGCTCCCGCCTTTGATGTCGGCACCGAAACCGGGATCGGATCGCCGTCTTTCAATCGAAAGAGGCCCTCTTCTTTGAGGCAGAATTTTTTCGTGAATTCAGAGGTGGGGATTCCGCGAAGCTTCGCCATTCGCTTTCGGTCTGCGCTCGTTACGTAAACAAAACCGTACTCGCCGTGCGAGACGCAGCATTGCCCTGAACCTTGGCATTCGAACTGAATGCCGTCTTTGTACCAAACGTCTTTTGCTGGTTTGCCTGTCGCTTTGCTCACACTCGTCGCTCCGCGAGGCCGTTGGTGACGGCGGTCCAGCCACAGAGCTTAAAGAGCATTCGTGCGCCGACATTGGCGTCCCACTCGGCGCCGCCGGGTTCTGGCTCTGACACTTCGTTCAGATCAAATCCAACAATCTTTTTTCCGCTATCGGCCAGGGCCGAAAAAATACCTGACGCTTGATCAAAGCTTAAGCCCCCGGGAACAGGGGTTCCTGTGTTTGGGCAAAGCGCCGGATCAAGCCCATCGATATCGAAAGAAACGTAAACATTTTTTGGAAGATCTTTGATGATTTCTTTGATGATCGCATCAAACGACTCGCCCGCGTTCAGGCGTTTTTTGATCGAGCGGTCGTAATGAGTCACGATACGAGCCGAGCCGATATCGCCCGAGCGACCTCGATGCTTTTCGCTCATTTCGAATTCTTCCCGGCAGAAATCTCGAATGCCGATTTGTACAAGGCATCGCGGTTTAATTTTTTCGATGACGTTATTCATGATCGACGCGTGGCTATGCGTATAGCCCTGGTAGGCGTCGCGAAGATCTGCGTGCGCATCGATGTGAAGAATCCCGAAATCACCTTTAAGATGTTGGCTAATCGCTTGAATCAGACCAAACGGTGTCGAGTGATCGCCACCGACAAGGCCCACGATTTTTCCAGCTTTAAGTTTAGCCGTGGCTTGCTCTTCCACCCACGCGTTCAGCTCGTCAGACGCTGCGTTGATCTCAGCGCGCAGTCCTTCAGAGCTCGCGCTCTCTTCGCCAGCCTCTAGAAACTCGAGACGTTCTTGAGCTTTTTCTTTCAGAGTTCTTCCGCGCTTTTTCCACACGGATGAAACCGGATCCATATAGAATCCGACTTTCCATGCATCGCCCGTCTCAAGATCGAAGAGATCCACCTGGCGACTCGCTCGCAGAATCGCGGCAGGACCGTTTCCTGTGCCCTTTCCGTAGGACGTCGTGACTTCCCATGGGACGGGGATCAAGTGAATTTTTGCTTTTTCGGCGGCGTCATCGTGCGGCAATCCAAACAGTCCGCTTTCAGAAAATGCCGGTGCATCGGGATCGAACTCTTCGTTGAAATACCCATCATCTAAAGCGTTCGAGTCGTCTTGAATGCCGGACGCTTTGGATTTTGGTGCCGATTTGCTGCCAGTTTTCGGTTTCGAACCAGATTCTTTCGCCATGTGCTGTGCTCCGTGGGGCCACAATGCCTCGACCGATCGTTAGTGTCCATGAGTTCTCGGTCTGTTATTGCGGCAGATCTCGCTGGGAGGGCGCTGCCGGTCGGCTCTGATGCGGTGACCCGTCGGGACGTCTGCGTTGCATCTCGCGCGACTTTTGCACAGACTTCTGCGGATAGTGTCATGCAATGGGGGAAAACAGATGCAGTTCCAAAAGAGTTTAAGATTTTTTTCGTCGATGCCGGTGACGTTTGTTACGGCGGCCGCTCTTGTTTTTGTCGCGGTGGTTGATGTCGGTGCGGCACAGGCTGAAGCTCCGAAAGCCAACAAAGCTGTAAAAGCTCTGGGCAATGTGAATGCGCCTCAGGGCGGAGCGTTTCTTTATAATCTTCGGGTTGAGCCGACCACGCTGAATCCTATCACAGGAACCGATCTCTATAACCAGACGATTCAAACCTATGTGATGGACACGCTGATGAGCCGAAATTACGAAACCTACGGTTGGGATCCCGCACTGGCGGAAAAAATGGAAGTGTCGAAAGACGGTACCGAATTCACTTTCACGGTGCGTTCGGGCGCCGTATGGAGTGATGGAAAGCCGATCACCGTTGAGGACGTAAAATTTAGCTTCGATGTCATCTTCGATGACAAGTACAACGCGGCTCACGCACGTCCGTACTATGAGAACATTTCGAAAGCAGAAGTCACGGGTCCGAACACTATCAAGTTCGTGACTAAATCGAAGTACCATGGAAACGAGCGGGTTTTGGCGGCATTGACTGTTCTTCCGAAACATTTCTATGGCAACGCGGATGAGGGAAAAAAGAAGAACAAAACGATCTTGGGTTCAGGCCCCTATGTTTTGAAAGAGTACAACCAAGGGCAAGCCATTATCCTTGAGCGCAATAAAACTTGGTGGGGGAACGCCGTTCCTGAACAGCGCGGCCGCTACAACTTCCAAACGATCCGCATGCGTTTCGACAAAGAAGACAGCCTTGTCATCGAGCGCTTGAAAAAAGGCGAACTGCATTTCGACGAGCTGACTCCTGACTCGTACACGGTGAAAGCGGTCGGCCCTGAGTTCGGAACTACGGTTCTTAAAAAGAAAGTCGAAAACCTTCAGTCGAAGTCTTACGGTTATATTGGTTGGAACCTAAAGCGAGAAATGTTCGCGGATAAAAAGGTGCGCCGCGGTTTGGCTCATTTGATGAACCGTGAAGAGATGAATAAAAAATTCCGCTTTGGAATGTCTCTGCCAGCGACAGGCCCTTGGTACCAGCAGAGCGAGTACGCGAACCCGGCTGTCAAAGCCATTTCGTTTGACCCGAAAAAAGCGGGCGCTTTGTTTAAAGAAGCGGGTTGGGCTGATACGAACAAAGACGGCGTTTTGGATAAGGGCGGAAAGCCGTTCGAATTCACACTCTTTTACGCCAACAAAGACACCCAGAAATACTGGGTCATGTACCAAGAAGACATGAAAAAAGTCGGCGTGAAAATGAACCTTCAGCTTCTCGAGTGGAACGCTCTTCTTAAAAACATGGATGAACGAAAGTTCGACGCTGTCGCGATGGCTTGGGGCGGGGGATCCGTTGATCTTGATCCAAAGCAGATCTGGCACACGGAATCGAGCAAAGAGGGCGGATCAAACCGCATCGGTTACTCGAATCCCGAAGTCGACAAGCTGATCGATCAAGGTGCGGCGGAGCTTGATAAGAAAAAGCGAGTTCAGATCTACCGAAAAGTCTACGCAATGATTGCTGAAGATGCTCCTTACGCTTTCTTGTTCAATGACAAGTATGTTCTGTATGCCGTGAACAAGCAGATCGGTCTTCCGAAAGACACTTTCAAGTTCACAGTGGGTGCAGACTACTGGTGGATGACAGACGTTAAGTAAGGCAGACTTCCGCGATACCTTAAGAAATTGAAAAGCCCTCGGTCGAAAAAAGTCGACGAGGGCTTTTTTCTTTTTAGGGTGTTTACACCTCAATTGAAGATGATTTTTCTGTTAGGCTTTGGTAATTCGATTCTCTGGAGGGGAGCGATTTGGCAACCTACATACTTCGTCGAATTCTGCTGATGATTCCCACTCTCTTCGGCATCACGCTTTTAAGCTTCGTCATTATCAATCTTGCGCCCGGTTCACCCGTTGATCAGAAGCTTCAGGCCATCCGTATGGGCGGCGCGATGGGCGGAAGTGGCGGGGGCGGCGGCCTTGGCGGTCGCGGCGAAAGCGGAGTTTCAAAAGAAGTTATCGAAGCGCTCAACAAACAGTACGGCTTTATGGATGAGGACGGAAACCCACGCCCAATTCACACGCGGTATTTCATTTGGCTAAAAAATCTTTCCAAACTCGATTTCGGCGACAGCTTCAAATACGAAGAGCCCGTGACGAATGTCATCTTGAGCAAAATGCCCGTGTCGTTGATGTTTGGTCTGACGGCTATGATCTTGAGTTATTTGATCTGCATTCCGCTGGGTGTGTTGAAGGCGATTCGAGCCGGCTCAAAATTCGACATCGGCTCCAGTTTCATACTTTTTGTTCTCTATTCGATTCCTGCGCTGATTGCTGGAATTCTACTTCGAACGTTTTTAGCGGGCCAAAGTTTTTATCCGATCTTCCCACTGGGTAATCTTGTCTCGGACAATTATGCAGATCTCGCATTTTGGAGTCAGATTTGGGACCGCGTTCGTCACGCGGTTTTGCCTCTGGTTTGTTACATGCTGGGAAGTTTCACCTTTCTCACAATCATGATGCAGAACTCGATGCTGGATGTTGTGAAGCTTGATTACGTGCGAACGGCGCGCGCAAAAGGTGTTCCTGAAAAACTTGTTTATTTAAAGCATGCTCTTCGAAACGCGCTGATTCCGATCGTGACCGGCATGGGTGGAATTTTGTCGGTGATGTTTGCCGGATCTATTATTGTTGAATCGATTTTCTCGCTGGATGGGATGGGGCTTTTGTCGATCACTTCGGCGAATGCTCGGGACTACAATGTTTTGATGGGTCTTATTTTCTTCCAGAGCATTTTATTTCTGATGGGTCGATTGTTGACGGATATCCTTTATGTCGTCGTCGATCCAAGAATCGATTTCACGTGAAGGCTTTGGCATGATGGAACGATTTTTTACGAACGAACTTTCCAGAAAACGATGGCGCCGTTTCAAGGCGCACACGTCGGCCATTGTTTCTCTTTGGATTTTGCTGGTGATCGGATTCTTGAGCATCACGGCGGAACTTTGGGCCAACAGTGAGCCGATTTATCTCAAGCATCACGGAAAGACGTACTTTCCTGTTTTTCAAAACACACACCCCTCTGAATTTGGTCTGACAGATGTGATGGTCATGGAATACCGAACTTTACCCATGGGGCCGGATGATTTCGCAATCTGGCCGCCGATCCCTTGGAATCCGTTTGAACGAAACGCGGCGCTGGATGAGCTTCCGGCGCCACCGTCGCGCGCGAACATTTTTGGAACCGACGAAAGTGGACGCGACGTCGCTTCGAGATTGCTCTATGGATTTCGCTACTCGATGGGCTACGCATTGACAGTGTGGTTGTTCTGTTCGCTGATCGGTGTGTCGTTGGGCGCGGCGATGGGTTACTTCGCGGGTTGGATCGATATCCTTGGTCAGCGCGTGATTGAAATTTGGGAGTCCGTCCCGACGTTAATGCTTCTCATTATTCTCGCTTCGATTTTGGCGCCGAACATTTGGATTTTGGCGGCGTTCACGGTGTTTTTTGGATGGACGGGGATTTCACTTTATATTCGCGCCGAATTTTTGCGGCTTCGAAAACGCGAATTCGTGGAAGCCGCGAAAGCTTTGGGCGCCGGGCACCACCGTATTGTTTTCAGACACATTCTTCCGAACTCGCTAACGCCGTGGATTACGATCACGCCATTTCTTGTGGCCGGATCGATCACTGGGCTTGCGACATTGGATTACCTCGGGTTTGGCCTATCGGCACCGACACCGTCGTGGGGCGAGCTTCTGGGGCAGGCTCAGACGCATTTTCAGCGGGCTTGGTGGTTGGCTGTATTCCCGTCGCTGGCTTTGTTCACTACTCTCACCGCGCTGAATTTGATCGGCTCTGCTGTGCGCGACGCTTTTGATCCCAGACGATAGCATCCAATGTAGCTCAGGGCGCCCAAGGGCTCGCCGGCGTCGGATCGCTGAATTATGGTAGATACACCCAGCTGCAAGTCCAATCCATGGCGACCGCATTGGCCACTGTGGTGTTGCACTCAACTTGGTTCAATGTGCCAGTGGCGCGACAATAGACGGCCGATCCCGTCGGGGTCGTCATTGCTTGTTTGCCGCTGCATGAGACAGCAACCGAGGCGGACGCTGGAACGCCTGTGCAAGTGTAGGTGCCTGGAGTCGTGCTGATCGCTTCCGACACTATTCTACACACGCCCGTTCCGCCAAGATAAGCGACACCAAACTGACCGATTTTCACAGCACCATTGAGGTTCGTCGATCCATTCACTTCAAGCTTCGAACCTGGTGTCTGGGTGCCAATACCGACGTTACCTGCGGCCGTAATTCGAAATAGCTCGGTGAAGGTTCCGCCGATATTGGTTCCCGACGTTCCGAAACGTAAGGGGTGGTTGGTCGACCAATGAACTGCGTTTCCGTAAAGTTGGCTTGAGAAAAACGAGGTCCACGTCGTCGCCGTTGATTGCGCAATGAACTGCGGAGGAGTCGTACTGGATCCGTCGGAATCATAAAGATGCATTTTCGATGCTGGAGCATTAGTTCCAACACCGACATTTCCTGTTGTACCGATTCTAATTCGCTCAGTGTTATTTGTTTGAAGGATCATAGGACTTGCGTTCGAAGTTCCAAAATACCCTAAGTTGGCAAGAGTGCCGGTGCCTGAATTTCCATAGCCGAAACCAACAGCCAGTGTGCCGCCACTGTCATAAACATCCGCAGAACTCCAACCACTGGCATTTGTATTCTGAATTCGCATGACAGCCGAAGCTTGATTGGCTCGAACATCAAGATTTACAGCGGGGCTTGTTGCGCCGATTCCGACTTTTCCATCGTTCAGAATTGTTAGTCGCGGTGAATTGTTTGTTTCAAGATTCAGAGCAAAGTTGTCACTTGTCCCGATTGTAATGGGCGTGCCAAAATTATTTCCGCCGTTCGAAATATCGCCGGTGCCGCCACCAGCACCGACAAGATCTGTGTACGCTCCGCCATTTTGTGAAACGCGGAATTTGTTAAGTGCTGTGTCGTAATATATTTTTCCTTGCGCGGCCGTTGCTGCGGGTTCTGCGGTTGCACGAAAAGTCATTGCACCATTTAAATCTAAAGTTGTTACTGGCGCTGCGGTACCGATACCGACGTTACCGCCGGCATAGTTGATTCCACCGGTCGCTGCCGTCCAATACTTCACTGTGGCAGGAAGTCGTGCTTCGTCGATCGTACCGGTCGTGATGGCGGTACCAGCAAGGCCTGCGATGCTTGTGCAAGTGAAAGTGTTGGTCAGTGAAGACCATGTCAGAGTTTGTGTAGCATCGCAGGAGGCACTCGCGAACTGCGCAGCTCCACCGGCCGTTTTTAAATCACCAACACTAAAGTTCGAAGCGGCCCAGGTTGTTCCCGTTGAAAAGTATTTTAAAACTTGGCCATCGTTGGGGGCGGTCGCAGAAATCGCAACACCGCGAATGGCATCGACGGATGGGTTTGGGTATGTGCCATCAAGATCGCCGCCGGCTGTTCCTGTGGGCGCGCCACTTCCGCCGATCTGCTCCCACACCGTACCCGTGTCGCGGTAAATGAGTCTCGTGTCGGTCGCAATCCAAACACGACCGGCTGTCGCCGCCGCACCTTTTGCGGCATCAAGTCCACTTTGCAGACTTGGAGTTCCGCCACTATTCACGACAGCAAAAGGAGCATCTGCCGCAACAAGCGCACGAAATGTCGGAACACCCGTTGAACCGTTTGGAGCTGCAAAAACTTTTCCGGTCGTTTGTTGGGCCCATGTGACAGCGATGGTTCCGCTGGAGGTGACAGGTGCCCCGGCAACGGTAAGTTCTGCGGGAGCCGTAAAGCCGACGCTTGTGACGGATCCGCCGCCGGTTCCCAGCGATATCGGAACAGTTCCGTTAAAATATTTTAAGCGATCATCACTTGTGTCGTACCAGATAGATCCTTGAGTCGGTGCGGTCGGCGCGCCGGTGATCACGGGAAGGCGCGCGCCTCCTGCCGAACTTTGAACGTAGTTGGTGCTTGTTCCGTCCACCACGGCACTCAGCGCGTTGAATCTTGTGACGGAATTAAAAAGACTTTCAATGTTCGACTGTGAAAGCACACTTCCCGCGGTCGTGTTCACTTTTAAGAGTTGATCGCTACGGAATCCTTGAACAGATTCCGCGCGCTCGGCGACGACCGCGTTGGGTACAGAATCAATAGTAAGATTGGGTGCAAGGACTCGCTCGCCACCGCCCATCGAGGTCGGCGCAATAACGATTCGAACGAAACGCCGGTTGCCGGCCGTCGCAGCCGCGATACATGCGTTTCCGTTCGACAGAAGTTTTCCGGGAACCGCGTTGATGTTCTGAAAGACCGAGGCCATTGTGTTTGCGGAATCATCCGTGGTTCGTCTCGGACTTCCGATCGATGATCCGACTTGAACCGTGAAGTAGCCTCGCGATGTCGCTGTGTTGATGATTTGCTGCTCTTCATAAAGAACACATAACTGATCTTGATCAAGAATCTGAACTTTGAAATTTACGGAAGGATCGACGAGGGGATTCGTCCCGGCAGCATCGCTAAAAAGCTGTCCGTCCAATGTGAATGATTGAGGTACGTCGTTGGCGTGGGCGCTCGTTATAAAAGTAAACCCGATCACCAAACTGGTGACGACAGAACGCCGCGCGCGGCTCGATTCAGGTTTTAAAATATTCAGCCAACGTGCCGACATCTTGAAGACTTATCGGTTTTTCCCGGCTCAAATTTAAGCCGGTTTTTGAGACGTATCACTTTGTGACGTTTCGTTTTGAGCCAACATCTTGTTGGACTGTTTTGAAAGGTGGAACTTAGCGCCTCACGCAGCGAACGGGGTTGGAGGCGGTCTTTGAACCGCCGACGCTGTACCCGTCGGAGAATCGTACAAAATACGCTGTGTTCGAATTGGCCTCGCTGGAAGCCCAGTAGATTCCAAACTGGCCCAAATCAAAATTCCGAATCGAATTCTTATTTGTGTACATGATATTGAGCTCAGCTGTGGCTGGTAGATACCAATCCGTATGGCCGTCACTATTTAAATTTTCACAGTTATGGGCTGCTGTGTACGGCGACGCCGCATCGACCGCCGCAAAGAGCGTTGCAGAATTCGATTTTCCCGCGCTCGAGCTGGGCGTCCCAGCGAGTGGGTAGTTCGTCGTCCCGTTGTTCCACTGCAGCTGACTGCGACCTCCGATGCAGGTTGTTCCATCCCAAGATTGACCCAAATCACAGCGGGTCGTGTACATTTTCACGCTGCCATCGGGGCTAAGGCCTGCGTAGATCGTACCGTCCGCGCACACGGTGCCTGGTGATGGCGAGGCCGCGCAGTCGCCGCCCGTGTTTGTCACAGTCCAGACACTAGCGCCGGATCCGATGATCACTGTTGCTTGAAAAGGTGCGCCGCCAACCGAATCTGTCGTAAGTCTTACCTGAACAAATTGACCTGAGACGATCGAGCTCGGACTTGACGTCCAACCCTGAACGACAGTGCTGCAGCCAGAGTCACTGCAGATCTGAAACTGCGGTGAGCCTTGTCCTGAAATTGAAACCGGGACCGAACAGTTGATGCCGGTAACCCCAACGATGTTAGATGTTGTTAGGGTCGAAAGTGCTGCGTTCATTTCGTTCAAAAATGAAAATACGTTGGGAGTCGCGTCCGTGCAGGCCGCGGCTTGAATTAAACTCCACGAAGTACCGTTGCAGAATTCAAGAACGCTTGTTGCGTTGTTGTAGCGAATGGATCCGCGATTGGTCGCCGTGCATGAGGCCGAACTGTTTCCGACTTTAATATCTCCGCCGACATCAAGAGCCGCAACCGGCGTTGCCGCCGCAGCACCGATTCCCACGTTGCCCGCAGAATAATTAATTCCTCCGGTCGCAGCCGTCCAAGGATTCGACGCCGACGCCGGAAGCCTCGCAACATCAATCGTTCCGGTCGTAATCACGGCTGCATCAAGGCCAGCGATGTTGGAACATGTGAACGTGTTCGTCAGCGACGACCATGTCAGTGTCTGCGCCGCTGTACACGAAGCACTCGCAAACTGCGCAGCGCCGCCGGAGGTTTTTAGATCACCGATTCCAAAGTTGGCGGCGGCCCACGTGGTACCGGTCGAAGTATATTTTAAAACTTGGCCATCGTTTGGCGCGGTCGCAGAAATCGCAACGCCGCGAATCGCATCGACCGATGGATTCGGATACGTCCCCTCAAGATCGCCGCCCGCTGTACCTGTCGGCGCACCACTTCCACCGATCTGCTCCCACGCCGTCCCAGTATCGCGGTAGATAAGCCTCGTATCGGTCGCAATCCACACGCGGCCGGCTGTCGCCGCCGCACCTTTAGCAGCATCAAGTCCACTTTGCAGACTTGGCGTTCCGCCACTATTCACGACAGCAAAAGGAGCATCTGCCGCAACAAGCGCACGAAACGTGGGAACACCGGTCGAACCGTTTGGTGCCGCAAAAACTTTTCCGGTCGTCTGTTGGGCCCACGTTACGGCTATGGTTCCGCTGGATGTGATGGGCGCACCAGTCACCGTTAATTCTGCGGGCGCCGTAAAGCCGACGCTTGTGACGGATCCTCCGCCGCTACCGATAGAAATTGGATTTACTCCATCAAAGTATTTTAGTCTGCTATCGCCGGTATCAAACCAGATCGAGCCTTGCGTGGGGCCCGTGGGTGCGCCTGTGAAGACTGGAAGCTTCGCCCCGCCGCTGGAATTCTGAATGTAGTTCGAGCTGTCGCCGTCGACGACGTCACTTAAAGAATTAAAACGCGTGACGGAAGAAAAAAGACTTTCCAAATTTGATTGAGAAAGTGCACTTCCAGCCGCCGTATTCACTTTTAAAAGTTGATCGCTTCGGAAGCCTTGAACTGATTCGGCACGCTCGGCGACGACAGCATTCGGCACCGAGTCGATCGAAAGATTTGGCGAGAGAACTCTTTCTGCGCCGCCCATCGTTGCTGGGGCAATAGCAATACGAACGAATCTTCGATTTCCCGCGACAGCCGCCGCAGAGCACGCATTTCCGTTTGATAAAAGTTTTCCTGGTACCGCAGAAATATTTTGGAACACGGTCGACATAGCGTTGCCAGAATCAGCAACTGTTCGTCGCGTGTTGCCGACGGATGAACCGACCTGTACTGTGAAATAGCCTTGAGAACTGGCCGTGTTGACGATCTGCTGTTCTTCGTAGAGAACGCAGATTTGATCGTGATCAAGAATTTGAACTTTGAAAGTGATGTTCGAGTCGGCCAGAGGAGTTGTGCCGGCGGCGTCTCTAAAAAGTTTCCCGTCCAGCGTAAAGGCTTGCGGTACGTCGGACGCAAACGCCGTCACTGAAAAAATCTGAAGACACGAGATTATGGGGAGCCAACGTTCAAATCCCATGAAGACCTATCGGTAGGTCGCTGTTTTTCTTGGAATATTATTGCACAACGTCTCACTGTGAGACGTTTCGAATTTAATATTAGGGGGTCGGAAGTCCGGTACCTAGATTTATCACGCAGTAGCCGGCGCAGAGCTTCGTCCCAGCCGAAAAAAAGGCTCCACCTACATACAGGGAGTTGCCGTTGACGACAAGTTTGTTGATACTCACTGTAGGAGCGCCGTTGTTGAAATTTGGATCTATTGCCGTCAATGTTCCGGTGGTTAAGTCAAAGGTTGCAAATCCGTTCTGTGAAACCACTCCGTTGGCTTTCGTAAAAAGTCCGCCGGCATAAAGTGTTGTACCACTCACGACAATTGCGTTCACTGTCGAGCTTACATTGGGATCCATGGCTGTCGCGGTGCCTGTAGATAAATCTAAAGCGGCGATTCGATTTCGAACCGTTCCGCCATTCACCGTTGTGAAGTCACCGCCCGCGTAGATATTTCCACCGACGATCGTAGTCGCATACACGATACTATTCATATTCGGATCCCACGTGGTCGCGATGTGAGTCACCGCATCGAGCGCAGCGATATGGTTTCGTACCGTTCCGCCGTTAACGGTCGTGAAGCTACCGGCGGCGTAAACGACTCCGCCGCTCACTTGAATCGAATAAACACCACCATTCATGTTGGGATTCCACGTTGTTGCGGTACCAGTGGCTAGGCTTATAGCCGCAAGGCGATTTCTTGTTGTGGCTCCGTTGACGCTGGTGAAAAATCCTCCAGCATAAATGTTTGCTCCGCTCACAGCCAGTGCACGGACCGAGTTACCCATATTGGGATTCCATGTCGTCACCGTTCCTGTTGAAATATCAAAGGCAGCAATACGATTTCGAGTTGTTGGGCCGTTCACGGTCGTAAAGTCTCCGCCGGCGTAGACGTTATTCCCGCTGATGGCCAACGCGTGGACAGCGCCGCTGAGATTTGGATCCCAAGGTGTCACAGCGCCGGTTGCTAGATCCAAAGCGGCCAGGCGATTTCTTAATGCGTCACCACCCACGGTCGTGAAAGTACCGCCGGCGTAAATGTTTGTTCCACTCAATGAAAGAATATTGACCTGATTATTCACATTGGGATTCCAGGCGGTCGCCGTGCCGGACGTCAGATCCAAAGCGGCAAGCCGGTTTCGTGCGGTGGCGCCGTTCACGGTCGTGAAAGTACCACCGGCATACAAGTTACTTCCGCTGATGACCACATTTCGGACGGTGCCGTTCGCGTTGGGATTCCATGCGGTGGGTGCTCCTGTCGTTAGAGAAATTGCAGCAAGTCGGTTCCGCGTGGTCGAAACGTTCACCGTTGTGAAAGCACCTCCGATGTAAAGATCTCCACCGCTGACGGCCATGGAAAAAACACTGTTGTTCAGGCCCGGGCTCCAGGCCGTGGCAGTGCCGGTTATTAAATCGATAGCGGCCAATCGAAGTCGGACAGCGGAGCCACCATTGGCGGAGTTAAAACTACCACCGACGTAGAGATTAGCGCCGTTAATTAATATCGATAAGACGATTCCGTCCATGTTTGGATTCCATGCGGTTGCGACGCCTGTCGAAAGATCGACCCCGGCCAAACGGTTTCTCGTGGTGCTTGCATTCACGGCCGTAAAATCGCCGCCGGCGTAAAGATTTCCGCCGCTGATCGCCAACGCATAGACCGTGCTGTTCATGTTCGGATCCCACGCGGTCACAGTGCCGGCCGTGAGATCGAACGCGGCCAGACGGTTCCTTGGGGTGCCACCATTCACAGTCGCAAAATCGCCGCCGGCGTAAGCGATGCTGCCACTGATCTCAAGAGCAGTGGAACCGCTATTTACATTTGGATTCCAGGCTGTGGCGGTTCCAGTGCTGACATCGAAGGCGGCCATATTGTTTCTTACGGTACCGCCGTTCACTGCGTTGAAGGTTCCAGTCACGTAAACATTGCCGCCATTGATTTTCAAAGCGGTGACAACGCCGCCAACGTTTGGATTCCAAGCTGTCACGGTTCCGGTGGTGAGATCGAACGCCGCCAATCGATTTTTTCCAGCCCCGCCATTCACCGTTGTAAAGACACCTCCGGCGTAAAGATTTCCGCCGCTGATCTCGATGTCGTAGACCCCATTGTTTAAATTCGGATCCCATGCCGTGACCACACCCGATGTCGGGTCGAAGGCGGCCAATCGTCCTCGGTTTGTTGCTCCGTTGACCACATTGAAAAATCCACCAACATAGACAAGACCGCCGCTGACCTCGATAGCCCGTACCGAGTTGTTCGCGTCGGGATTCCAAGCCGTAGCTGTTCCTGTCGTGATATCAAACGCAGCCAGGTTATTTCTGGTTGTGGCTCCGTTGACCGTTGAGAAATCTCCGCCAACGTAGACAGTACTTCCGCTAACAGCAATAGCGCCGACGCCACCGTTGATATCAGGATTCCAGTTAGAAACCGACCCGTCGGCCAGAATTCGCGCCAATCGATTTCTTGCGACGGTTCCAACTTGAGTAAAATCACCGCCGATATACCAACCATCGGCACCATCCGAGATAACGGCAGTAACAGCTCCGTTCACAAGCGGAAATCCTGCTTGAAAAACTCCCGACGGATCCGCGAACACAGCGCCACGGCTATTGATGTTGATACCATTCACAGACGTAAAAGTTCCACCAATGAAGAGGCGCGAGCCATCATCAGTCATGGTGCGGACACCGCTCACGCCCGCATCGAAGCCGGTGATAAGTGCACCCGTGGCCGCGTTCAGCGCGACAAGTCCCGGTCTGCGGCCGCCGGCGACGAAATTAAAATCTCCGCCGACATAAAGTGTGGGCCCGATCAGGTGCAGCGACCTTACGGTCCCATCCAGATTTCCGTTAAAAGCCGTATCGACCGCACCTGCGGAGGTGATTTTCGCTAAGAAGGGACGAACGGTCGCGCCGACAGCGGTGAATGAGCCGCCGATGTACCAGCCTCCCGCACCATCTGAAATCGCAGTCTCAACGTTTCCGACAACGCCGATCGCGGACCAATCGAAGTTAATGGCTTTTGCTCCCGACGTCACATTGAACGGGACGCCACTTCCAGCGCAGGGTCCAATCTGCGTAAAGGATCCACCAATAAACATCAGTCGATTGGCATGCGGTAGCATCGTATTGACGGCAGCGTTCGCGCAAACAGGCGTCTTCATCGAAGGCGTTCCCGCCATTCCGAAAGGTTTTGAAAAAGGTGATTGTGCCTGGGTGTCTGGCGCGAACGCGCCGAAGACTAAAAGTTGAAACACAAATATCAGACTTAAAGAGAAAGGCTTTATTCTAATCATGGGACCGGCACCGCGGTGGACAAATTGATCATGCAGTAGCCGTCGCAAATTTTTCCGCCGGCGGTTTTTGAATTTCCACCGATGAAAATGTGATTTCCGGAAATAACAGTCGATCGGCCCGAGCTCGACATATTTGGATTCCACGCCGTCGCCGTTCCGTCGGTGGTATTGAATGCGGCGGCGAATCTTCGTGCGAGCGTACCATTGACCAAAGTGAAGTTTCCCGTGGCGTAAACCGCGCTACCGCTGACGGAAAGTGCGTATACCACTTGGTTCACATTCGGATTCCACGCTGTCGCGGCACCTGTCGTGGTGTCGAACGAAGCTAAGCGATTTCTCACGGTTCCACCGTTGACGGACGTGATGGTTCCGCCAGCATAGATTGTGCTTCCGCTGATTTGAATTGTTTCGGTGCTGCCAAGGATGTCGGCATTGAAAGCTGTATTCAAAAGTCCCGTTGCTAAATCTATGGACGCCAAGGACCTACGCGTAGTTCCTCCGATAGTGACGAAATTTCCAGCGGCGAAAACGGTACCGCCACTCAGCAAAAGGTCATATACGACGTTGCTCGCATTTGGATTCCAGCCTGTTGCTATACCTGTTGTTAAACTAAAGGCCGCCAACCGGTTGCGTCCCGTACCACCATTGACTGTCGTGAACGTCCCACCGACATAAATGTTCGCTCCACTGACGACAAGCGCGTACACCGTGTTAACGGGTGCGGGATTCCACGCTTCGACGATCCCTGTGGTCATGTCGAAGGCAGCCAAATTACTTCGCGGTGTTAGGCCGTTGACCACGTTGTACAGTCCGCCAGCGTAAATATTGTTCCCGCTGATGGCAAGATCATACACAGTACCGTTGACGTTTGGATTCCAATTGGTCACTGCACCTGTTGCAAAATCGACGGAAGCCAACCTATTTCGATCGTAAGCATTTACAGCCGTGAAGTCGCCGCTGGCGTAAATTCTTGAACCACTGATCGAAAGAGTGCTGACGGAATCATTGAAACTAGGATTCCACGCCGTCGCTGCGCCTGTGGAAATATCGATCGCGGCCGCGTTTTTTCGGATTGCTCCACCCACAGAGGTAAAATTTCCTCCGATATAAACGGCAGTTCCACTGATGACCAGCGACGTCACTGTTGAAAATGAATTGGGGTTCCATGCGGTCGCAATTCCTGATGTTAAATCAAAAGCCGCCAATCGATTTCTGGCTGTTCCGCCATTCACCGTCGTGAATGTCCCGCCGACATAGATAT
The DNA here is from genome assembly GCA_001464715.1 of Bdellovibrionales bacterium Ga0074137. Classification (GTDB taxonomy): domain Bacteria; phylum Bdellovibrionota; class Bdellovibrionia; order Bdellovibrionales; family JAMPXM01. Next base: position 91,713 of record LNDT01000030.1, read on the forward strand.
TTGTCCCGCTGATCCCGAACGTGTTCACTTGGCCGCCCGGATTAGGCGCCCAGGCGGTCACGACCCCGGTTGAAAGGTCTACGGATGCGAGATTATTTCTTGGATTAATACTGTTCACCGTTGTGAAACCTCCGCCGAAGTACACAAGGCCAGAGTGGACTTGGACGTTCAGTACCACGCCGTTCACATCGGGGTTCCAAGCTGTCGCGGCACCAGTGGTTAAATCCACTGCGGCCAACCCATTTCGGTTCATGCCACCCACAGCTTTGAATTGCCCGCCGACGTAAAGATTACCTCCGCTGACAGCGAGAGTTACAACGATGGCATCCATGTTCGGGTTGAAGGACGTGGCGGTACCGGTTGAAAGATCAATCGCCGCAATTTGGTTCCGGGTGGTGCCGCCGTTAACAGTTGTGAAGAGGCCTCCGATATATACAAGACCTCCACTGATCACCATGTCGTTGATGAAATTATTTATGTCTGGATTCCACGCGGTTGCAAGCCCCGTTGAAAGGTCGAGGGCCGCCAATGAATTTCTGGTGGCAGCGCCGGCGTTGACCGTGGAAAACGCACCGGCCACAATCAGGTTTCCACCATTAATGGCCATAGCGTTGATGAAGCCCGACACGTTTGGATCCCACGCCATCAAAGCACCAGTTCCAATGTTGAACGCGGCCAACCCATTTCTAGGAGTTCCACCACTGACTGAGTTGAAAGATCCACCGACATAAATGATTCCGCCGCCGATCGCGAGCGTGTGCACCGCGCCTGCCGGTTCCGGATTCCATGCCGTCGCAATCCCTGTGCTGAGATCGAGGGCCGCCAGGCGCGGACGGCTCGTCGTTCCGTTGACCATGGTGAAAGCTCCACCGACGTAAATATTACTTCCGTCAATCGCAAGAGCGTTTACGGTGCTATTGGCGGAGGGGTTCCAAGCGGTTGCGGTACCTGTCGTTAAATCAAAAGCGGCAAGGCTTGCTCGTGGTATATTTCCATTTACGGAAGTGAAACTTCCGCCGACATAAATGTTCGCGCCATTGATGACAAGAGCGTTCGCGACACCGCTGAAGCCGAGATTTGGATCCCATGGAGAGACCGAGCCATCCGCCAATACCCGCGCTAACCCGTTTCTTAATGAGGTCCCGACCTTTGTGAATTGGCCGCTGATGTACCAGCCATCCGCTCCATCCGATACTGCGGCGGTGACGTCTCCATTAACATAGGGAAAATTCGGTTGATACACGCCCGACGGGTCCGCAAAAACAGCCGCTCGGCTGCCCGCATTGAATCCATTCACGGATTTAAAGGATCCGCCAAGATATAGATTTGCGCCGAAGCTTGTCAGTGCCCTCACGTCGGAAACAGCAGCGTCAAATCCGTTAATGATGGCACCCGTCGCCGCATTGACAGCCGCTAAACCAGGTCTGCGTGTGGCGCCGACGTAGCCAAAATTTCCGGCGACGTAAAGTGTGGATCCGGTCAAATAAAGAGCTGTCGGGGCAGAATCCAAATTCGCGTTGAATGCAGTATCTAGGGCCCCCGTGGATGTGATTCTTGCGAGAAACGAAATATTCGTCGAACCAATTTTCGTAAAGCTGCCACCAATGTACCAGCCACCAGCACCATCAGAAATCGAGGTCGTGGCACCACCGAAAAGCGCCATGGTCGTCCAGTCAAAGCCATTCGCTTTTACGCCTGTCGCAAGATCAACAGGGACGCCATTTCCCGAACAAGGTCCTATTTGTGTAAACGATCCGCCAAGAAACATCAGCCGGTTGGCGTGAGGAAGCATGACTTCCACGCCTCCGTTGGTGCAGACGGGAGTCGTGATAGAACCCGAGCCTCCCATGCCAAACGGTTTTGAAAATGGAGTTTGTGCGATGGCCGAGCCCGCGAAAACGCTAGCTATTAGAAAATGAAAAACAAAGGTTTGTACTGAAACCTTCGCCGAGTCTAAAAAATCCCGATTCTTTAGACGTGTTGTCGATGCCATTAGTTAAATCCAGTCACCCAGCTAATGTAGCAGTCTGTGACTCCCGCATCGATGACGGTCAAAATAGAATACGTCGAACGCTGAAACGTTTGTCCATTCGTAGGGCTGAAGAAAGTATTCGTGCAGCCTGTGAATGTGTACGTCGTTTGGTTCGTGTCGCTGACCACCAAAGTGTAGGATCCGCCGTTCGCCATGTTCGATAAAGCAATCGTCGATGAACCGACGGACTTCAAAACGTGAACGTTCGACAGAGCCAAGTTCACCGCATTTCCCGTCGCGATAATATTGGCCCGCGACACCGCAGCACCCACAACTTCAAGCTTCGCCTCCGGCACCGGCGCTGTCGTACCAATGCCGACGTTTCCGTTCTTAAGAATCATCAATGCTGTTGATCGCGAGGCACCGCTTCCTGTGCCGTTTCCGACGACAAAGAGGGGATCGGTGGCGACCCAGGTCGTTGCGTTTTCAGAACCTTTGGGAAGGTTATAAGCACCAACAGACATTTGACCGTAAGATTCTGCGGTCACGCGGAATCCAATAGCCGTCGAGTAACTTCCGCTGGCCGTTGAATTTAGGCCCGCAGAAAACGAGGTATCGCCCGATGCGGTGGAGGATGAGCCCAATGCAAGTGACGATAGGCCGGAAGCAGTGTTGCCGTTTCCTAAAGCGACCGCTGAATCACCCGTTGCCCTTGCGCTTTCACCAATGGCGACTGTGTAAAGTCCGCTCGCTATCGTATTAGCACCAGCGGCGAAAGCGCTTTGGCCTGATGCTAATGTGAAGTCTCCAAAAGCGGCCGAGTAGCCACCCGTTGCTCTGGCCTCAGATCCCATCGCGAACGATGCAAAGTTGGAAGCCTGTGAGTCAGAACCCATTGCCACTGAATTGAACCCGATGTTTGCGTCATCCCACATTGTTCCGCCGACTTCGCCGGCTCGAAACGCAGCTTTACGCGGGTACCAGAAGAAGCGCGTGCCTGCGCCCGAGGTTCCAAGCGCCGTACCGGCCCCAGACGTTCCAGTCGCGAGAATGCCGCCGTCGCCCACCACGGAAAGCTTGAAGGGCGGAGTTGCCGTCCCGATACCGACGTTGCCGCCAGCATAGTTAATTCCTCCGGTCGCCGCTGACCAGTAGGTCGCACTGGCGGGGAGGCGCGCATCATCAATGGTTCCAGATGTAATAGCTCCCGCTGCAAGGCCCGCAATATTCGAGCAAGTGAATGTGTTGGTGAGCGATGACCATGTGAGTGTCTGAGTCGCAGCACACGAAGCACTTGCGAACTGCGCGGTTCCAGCGGCAGTTTTTAAATTTTCAACGCTGAAGTTCGTCCACTTAAGACCCGCCGCTTCGGCCGAGTCAGGGACCAACACTTGGCCGTTCACTCCGGCAGGAATACGAACATGTGTTGTTCCATCGCGCGTGAGCAAGTCGCCTTTTGTGGTGAGCGGTGATGTGAGTTTGTTGTTAAAAATATTCCAGTCGGTACTCGTCAAAGCACCGGACGTCGTCGTGTTCGCATTAGCAATCGACACAACGGGTGTGGTAGTTCCGGTCGCCACCGAAATGGGAAGAGTACCGGTCACGCTTGTGACCGTGCCACTACCGCCACCGCCAGTGCTGAGCGTGACGGGCGCTGATCCGTCATAAAACTTAAGTCGGTTGTCACCCGTATCGAACCAGATCGAACCTTGCGTCGGTGTTGCCGGCGCACCGGCGATCACGGGAAGCCTTGCACCGTTCGCTGAACTCTGAACGTAGTTCGAACTTGTTCCGTCGACGACGGCCGTCAGCGAATTGAATCGCGTCGTTGAAGTAAAAAGACTTTCAAGATTCGATTGTGTGAGAGCAGCACCAGCGGTTGTATTGACCTTTAACAGATCAGCGCCGCGGAAGCCTTGTACTGATTCCGCACGCTCGGCGACGATGGCATTTGGGACTGAATCGATCGTTAAGTTCGGCGAAAGAACGCGCGGAGCACCACCCATCGATGTCGGTGACACGACGATTCGAACGTAACGTCTTTTTCCGGCCGTTGCGGGAACCACGCACGCATTTCCGTTGGAGAGCAATTTTCCGTTGGCCGTAGTGACGTTTTGGAAAACCGTCGCCATGGAATTCGTCGAATCCCCGACGGTTCGTCTCGGACTTCCGACAGCGGAACCCACACGAATCGAAAAATATCCTTTTGAAGTCGCGGTGTTGACGTCTTGCTGCTCTTCATAAAGAACGCACGTTTCCGCCTCATCAAGAATCTGAACTTTGAATCCGATCAAAGCATCTTCGAGCGGCACAGTGCCCTGAGGATCGCTAAAAAGTCGGCCATCAAGAGTAAAAGATTGTGGAGCGTCTTGCGCTTGAGCGACTGAGGCCCATGTCCCGACACTCAACATTGAGTAAGCGAACACTATCGACCGTATGAAAATGGTGAGCCGACGTCCAGATTCCATAATGACTTATCGGAAAATCGACACAATATCTGAACCAAAGTCTCACAAATCTCAGATTGATACGAAGCGAGAAATTGGAATATCGAAGAGTAGTTCGGACTCGTGCCGTTTTGAAACGGCACACCGAATTCACTAGAAAGAGTAGCCAATCATTAAGTCGAGCGCGAGGGCGCCATTCTGCGAAGTTTCAACACTTGTGGTGCTTGTGCTGTCGCGGACTTCAATTTTTGTGGTTGGAGCCACAGCAAGTCCGAGACCGGCGTTGAAGTTAAAGTTTTCACCCAGCCAGTGCTGATAGCCGACGATACCAGTGACCACAGGAAGCGACGCCGAACCCGTCACTTTTTCTCCGAGAGTTGTCGTACCCTCAGCTTTTGCGGATCGGTATTGGAACATCGGTGAGAAGTAGATTCCGTTTTTGAAGGCGCCTTTGGGCGCATACGTGCCGCGCACACCAACATTCGTTAAAGTCGTTTTAATTTTTCCGTTCTGATAAAATGAACTGTCGAAGTCAAAACTCCAGTAGCTGAAGGTTGGACCCACAGTCCAATTGTCCGAGACTTTAAAGTCGAAATCGATATTGAGATACCCTATGAGAATACCCAGTGGTGATGTGCGCACGTTGTAGAACTGCGGTGGCCCTTCGGTCTTCGGTGCCATAAGCACTTGGACTTGAGGCTGAGCCGGCGCGGTCGGCGAAGTTGAACCAGAAGACTGACCAGAAGACTGACCAGACGTCGGAGCCGGAGTGGCGGTTTGCGCCGCAGACATCGAAGCGCCAAGAGCCAATTGAAGAGCAACACATAGGACGAGCACGACCAATTTCATTATAATCCCCTCGGTGAGGCCCGACCATTCACGAAAAATTGAAAGTTTGCAAATTGAAAGGTTGATCTTACTCGGTGATTCGCTGAAATCGCGGAACAGTCTGTCCCGAAACTGAAACAGTTTCAGCGAACATCGCCGCCGGGCGGACCCATAGTTTCCCTAGGTCATTTTCGTACAAAGCTTCGTACACGACAAGTTTCTCAAGCGTCTCGCTGTGCCGGGCGGTTCCGATCACGCGGTACATTTTGTCTTTGTAGTGACGGTAAAGGCCGGGCGCTACATCGGGCGTTACATCTGGCGCCATATCGGGCGCCGAATTTTTAAGCGCCTGCGTCTCTGGCGCCGATATTTTTGGCGCCGATGTGTTTTCCGATTCGGACGATGCGATCACGTCTCTGGATCCTCAAGGTAGGTGTAACCCGATAGACCTTCTTCGTAGTGCTTCATCAAAGCTTTCGCTTCGTTTTTCGTCAGCTTCCCGCGCAAAATCGAATCTTCGCTCGCGCGACGGATCGACTCGACAAGTTCGTGACGGTTGTACTGAACATACGAAAGAACTTCCGTCACAGTATCGCCTTCAACAACTTCGTCGACCGAATAACCAGCCGAAGAAACGGTGATGTGAACCGCATCGGTATCGCCGAAAAGATTGTGAAGATCGCCCAAGATTTCCTGATAGGCGCCGACCAAGAAGACACCCATGTAGTAAGGCTGCCCAGTGTACTCGTGAACTTCGAGCCCAGTTTTTTTCTGTTTCGCGTATTCACCAGTCGTGTCGATGAATTGACCGATTTTTCCGTCAGAATCACACGTGAGATCGACCAGCGTCGCGCGTCGTGTGGGTTCTTCGTTCAAGCGGTGAATTGGAAGAACCGGGAACACCTGTTGAACGGCCCACGAGTCCGGCATCGACTGGAACACCGAGAAATTGCAGAAGTAAGTGTCCGACAAAGTTTCGCGAAGCGATTTCGCCATGTCTTCGGCGTCCACATGTGTGCGCGCCATTTTCTCCATGCGAGTCAGAATCACCCAGCAAAGATTTTCAGCTTTCGCACGCTGTGTGAGCGACAGAACTCCGTACGTGAAAAGCTGGAGGATCGTTTCTTTGATGTGAAGAACGTCGTGATAGAACTCGTGGAGGTTATTGTCGTTCAGCTGATCCATAATGTACGCGAGATCTTGAATCACGCGGTGATCTTCTTTGGACGTCGTCATTGAAGGTTCACGTTTTTGAACTTCGTTGTTTCCAAGAACATTGAAAACAAGAATCGAGTGATGCGCGACCAGAGCGCGACCACACTCGGTCACGATATTCGGATGCGGAGTTCCCTTTTCGTCGCAAACAGCTTGAATGATCGAAACAACATCGTTCGCGTACTCTTGTTCAGAATAGTTGATCGAAGAGTCCGTTGCACCCGAACCGTCGTAGTCAACGCCAAGGCCTCCTCCGACATCCATGTATTTAAGTTTCGCGCCCATCGCATGAAGTTCGGTGTAAAAACGCGCGCCTTCTTTCAGTGAACCTTTCACTGATGAAATCGACGGAATTTGAGATCCGATGTGAAAGTGCAGAAGCTCAAGCGCTTCCAGCATGTTTTCTTTTTTCAAGAGCTCAACAGCTTCAACGATTTCAAGTGTCGTAAGACCAAACTTCGAACGGTCGCCCGAAGAATCGATCCACTTGCCGGCGCCTTTTGTGTGAAGTTTCGCACGAAGGCCGATCTTTGGAAGAATCGAGAATTTTTTCGCAGCTTCAATAATCATCGGAAGTTCGGCCACGCGGTCGACGACGATCACAGTGTTGCGTCCAAGCTTTTGCGACAGAATCGCGGTCTCGATGTACTCGACATCTTTAAAGCCGTTGCAAGTGATCAGCGCGTTTTCAGTTCCCATCATCGCAAGAACGACAAGAAGTTCAGGCTTTGATCCGCACTCAAGACCCAGCGTTGTCGCCTGACCGAACTTTACTAGCTCCTGCACAAGGTGCCGCTGCTGGTTGACCTTGATCGGGTAGACGCCGCGGTAGACGCCCTTGAATCCGCTGTCCTCGATCGCCTTTTTAAAGCAATTCGCCAAAAGCTCGACGCGTGTTTTTGTAATGTCGGGAAAACGAATCAGCATCGGAACACGAATGCCGCGCTCTTGAAGATCTTGTGTGAGCTCCATCAAATCGACGTTGGGTCCCGTCGGTCCGTGCGGAGTGACGACAATATTTCCTTTTTCGTTGATGTCGAAGAAGGTCGCGCCCCAAGTGCCGACGCCGTAAAGCTCTTTGCTCTTATCGGTCGACCAACCAGCAGACTTATTGGTCGTTTCTCCGCGAAGCATTTCACCTTTCACTACGATCTCCTTCAGTTCTTAACGATCAGATTTAAAATCCGACCCGCTTTGTAGATCACTTTATCGATCGGTTTACCACCGACGGCGTTCTGCACACCTGAAAGTTCAAGAGCTTTCGAAACGGCATCGGCTTCCGCCGCGTCCTTTTCAATCTCGATAACGCCCCGCACCTTCCCGTTAACCTGCACACCTATAGAGACGACCGAATCGACTGTCAAAGCCGAATCGAATGTCGGCCACGGAGCATTCGAGATAAACGGGGACTCGGCCGCGTAGCCCAGTTTTTCCCAAAGCTCTTCGGCCATGTGAGGAGCAAAGGGCGCAACCATCTGAAGCATCGGCTTCAAAACGGATCTCGAGCGGCAGTTCGTCTTGTACACTTCGTTCAGAAGGATCATCAAAGCCGAGATCCCGGTATTGAAGTTCATGGTCTCGATATCTTCGCCGACCTTTTTGATCGTCTTGTGGAGAAGTCTGTTCAGTTCCTCGGGAACCGCCGAGCTATCCGCAATCACAGTGCCGTTTTCGTCCACGCACGCACGCCACAGTCGATCAAGAAACCGCTGAACGCCACCAATGCCTTGATCCTGCCAAGGTTTGTCGGCCGACATGGGGCCAAGGAACATGACGAACGTTCTTAAAACATCGGCGCCGACTTTTTCTCGCAAATCATCGGGATTAATCACGTTTCCGCGCGACTTTGACATTCGAGCGCCGTCGGTTCCAAGAATCACGCCTTGATGAGCCAACTTTTGAAAGGGTTCTTCGGTCGAAACAAGGCCCGCATCGAACAAAACTTTTTGCCAAAAGCGGGCATAGAGCAAATGGCCCACGCTGTGCTCGGGGCCTCCGACATAAAGGTCGACCGGCATCCAGTACTTTTGCGTTTCGAAATCGCAAAACGCGTCATCATTGTGAGGATCGCAGTAGCGAAGAAAGTACCAGCTTGATCCCGCCGACCCTGGCATCGTGTCGGTCTCGCGGCGGCCTTCGCCCCCAGCACCCGCCGCACTTCCAGCGTAGCGAAGAAAGTCTTTGTCTCGAGCAAGAGGGGATTCGCCTTTTTCCGAAGGCTTATAGTCGGCAACGTTCGGCAGCAGAACGGGAAGCTCGTTCACGGGAACAGTTTTAATTTCGCCATTGGGAAAGTGAACCAACGGAAAAGGCTCACCCCAATAGCGCTGACGACTGAAAAGCCAATCGCGCAATTTGTACTGTGTGACTTTGGTTCCGGTTTTTCGTTTTTCAATCTCGGCGATCGCCGCTTTGATGGCAGCGGGCTTGTCGAGACCATTTAAAAAACCAGAGTTCACAAGCTTGCCGTCGCCCGTGAACGGCAGATCGGCACCGACGCCATCTTTTGATTCTAAAACGCGCTCGACTGGAATCTTAAACGCTTGAGCAAATTCAAAGTCGCGTTCGTCGTGACCGGGAACCGCCATGATGGCGCCAGTCCCGTAATCCATCATCACGTAATCAGCTGTCCAGATCGGTACCTGTTTTCCCGAAAACGGATTCACAGCGTAGGCGCCGGTGAAGACACCAGTCTTTTCCGTCGCGGACTTTCGCTCGACATCCGATTTCGTCGCGGACTTCGCTTGATACTCTGAAACGGCGGATTGATTGGCTGCTGGCACAATCGTTTTCAGGATCGGGTGCTCGGGAGAGACGACCATAAATGTGACGCCAAATAAAGTGTCGGGACGGGTGGTGAAGATCTCGAGGTGCAACTTTGTCGCACTTCCCGGGTTGGCGGCGGGCGCCACTTCAAACGTAACGTTGGCACCTTCGGATTTTCCAATCCAATTGCGCTGAGCTTCGACCGTGCGTTCGGGCCAATTGACCTTGTCGAGGTCTGCGATCAAGCGCTCGGCGTAGTCGGTGATTTTAAGCATCCACTGCTTCATTGGAACTTTAATTACCGGATGACCACCGCGCTCGGATTTACCATCGATCACTTCGTCATTCGCCAGAACCGTTCGAAGTTCTGGGCACCAATTCACAGGAGCATCTTTTTGATAGGCGAGACCTTTTTCAAAAAGTTTTTCGAAAATAAACTGCGTCCATTTGTAAAAATTAGGATCGGCGGTGGAAACTTCGCGCGACCAATCAAACGAGTAACCCATTGTTTTTAAAGTCGAGCGAAACGAGGCAATCGCTTTTTCCGTTGTTTCGGCAGGGTGAATCCCAGTTTGAATCGCGAACTGCTCGGCTGGTAAACCAAACGAGTCGTAGCCCATGGGATGAAGAACGTTAAACCCTTGGGCTCGTTTGAAACGAGCCATAATATCCGTGGGCGTATACGAGGCCAAATGACCCACGTGGAGGCCGTAGCCCGAGGGATAGGGAAACATATCGAGTGCGTAGTATTTTGGCTTTTTCGTGGTCCGAGCGTCTTCGGTCTTGAAGGCCTGGCCTTCGTCCCATTTTTTTTGCCACTTTGAATCAATCGCCTTGTGATCGTATGCCATGCCTGTCCTCGTTCGAGTGAAAAATCATCCTACCAAAGTCGAGGCCAAAATCGAAGCCGAGAATCTGGCCTCAGCACCGGGCGGGTGGCCTGATACTCTGTTTACAGATGACCGAAATGGATAGTTCACCCACAAATCGTCGCGCCGAGAGAAAACGTCGTCTTGTGATGATGGTTGATGACGACAAAGACAATCTGATGTTGGTCGGAGCACTTCTGGCTCACCAGGGCTATGACGTTGTGCAGGCGGAGTCGGCCGAAGAAGCTCTTGAGAGGCTTAAAACGGTCGAACCACATTTAATTTTGCTCGATATCAATATGCCAGGTCTCTCTGGGATAGAGATGCTTCGCCAGCTTCGTGTTCGGGAAAAATATGTCTCTGTTATTTTCGTCTCGGCCCGCAGTGAGACGGGCGATGTCGTTCGCGGTCTCGATGAGGGCGCCGACGACTACATTTGTAAACCGTTTGAACCCGTTGAACTCTTGGCGCGCGTCCGGTCTCAGCTTCGAATCAAGGACCTTCAAGACAGCCTCGCGGACGCCAATCATCGCCTTCAAGAGCTTGTCGATATCGATGATCTGACCGGTCTCTACAATATGCGCTCGATCTATGATCGTCTCGAAAACGAGATCAGTCGCGGTAAACGCTACAGTCGATCGGTCGGTGTCATTATGCTCGATATGGACCACTTCAAAACTGTGAACGATACGAATGACCACTTGTTCGGAAGTTACGTTTTGTCTGAAGTGGGAAAGATCATTCGCCAAAATGTCAGAACGGTCGACTTTGCAGCACGCTATGGTGGCGATGAATTTTTGATCGCATTGCCCGAGACCTCCATGGAGGGTGCGCAAAAATTTGCGGATCGTATCCGACACCGAATCGAAGCCACCCCTTTCTCGAAAGATGGGAAAACCATGAGGCTCACAGCGAGTCTTGGTGTTTGTGTCGCAATGCCAGGCCTTGTCGATGTCGATGCAAGGGGGCTTGTTCGAGCCGCCGACCACGCCCTTTACGATGCCAAGCACGCAGGCAAAAACCAGGTGAAGCTTTACGATCCGTCGCGCTTCTTTATGAAAAAAACAAGCTAACGGTCGCCTAAATAGGTTTACCGCCGGCGACTCAGATTGTTTCCTTCGACGTTTGAAGTCCCGCGCAACTCTGCTAGTTTTCCTTCATGCAGGTTTCAGATCTTCAAAATCAACACTCGGCGCCGGTCAGTGCCGTTGGTCCGGATCCGTCGCGACTTCTTCTAATTACGGTGTCCGCTTTGGCTGTGAGTCTGGCGGTCACCGCTGTTAAATTCGCGGGCTGGCAGCTGACGGAATCTCAAGCCGTCTATTCAGATTTCTTAGAGTCTCTCGTCAATGTCGTGGTTGGAATTGTCGCCATTATCGTCGTCCGCATCGCTGCAAAACCGGCCGATCAAAATCATCCTTACGGTCATGGAAAGATCGAGTACTTCTCGGCCGCTTTTGAAGGCGGACTGATTGCTTTCGCCGCCGTAATGATTTTTGTCGAAGCGATTCCTGCTGTTATTGATCCAAAACCCCTTGAACAAATGGGGCTTGGAGCCGCTGTTGTTTTTGTTTGTGGGCTCGTGAATCTGGTCATGGGCTATTTATTGAAGCGCGCCGGGCGCAGGCTCGGCTCGCCGGCCGTCGTCGCCAACGGCGAGCACATAACTTCCGATTTCTACACCAGCGCCTTTTTAACGGTGGGCTTGGTTCTGGCGCATATTTCTGGCTACTCCTGGCTCGATCCGATTCTTGCGATGTTTGCGGGCCTTCAGTTGGCGTGGATCGGCTTTGGGGTGGTAAAAAAATCGGCAGGCGGATCATGGTGGCGCCCAGCAGCTGGAAAACCTGGTCATCGAATTGTCCCGCGGCGACCAGCTCCTTTTCATCACATCGATGCCCACGCCGTGGTGCCCGAATTTTGGGATGTCGCGGAAGCTCATCAAAAGACCGAAGCCTTTGAAAGCCGCGTCCTTAAAGAATATCCGCAGCCGGCCGAACTTCATCTGCATGTCGATCCGTGTCGTCGGGTTTACTGCCGCCGATGTGATCTTTCCGACTGTCCGATCCGTCAAATAGCGTTTGAAACGCGTTTGGAGCCCGATTTGGACACATTGACTCATCCAGAAGAACCCGAGGCCTTTCGCTGACCCCCTAAAAAAACACTTAGCCAGACCCTGTTTTTTTCGATATGAACCGGTAATCGCTTTGTTTTTGCGTTGAACGCCCCGCAAGTTTTGCGGGCTCACGTCGGATGCCGGACAGAGTGGTTTTCAGGGTCGCAACTGAGAAGTCAGTCAGGGTTAGCAGTTTTACATCAACAGGAGATAAGAACATGTTCCGTAACGTATTTGCATTCGTAGTAGTAGCTTCGGCATTGGCATTAACTGGTTGCTCGAAGTGCTCTGAGCAGCCTGCAGCTGAAGCTCCGGTAGAAGCAGCTACTGAAGCAGCTCCTGCTGATGCAGCAGCTCCCGCTGGCGACGCTTCGATGGAAGCAGCTCCAGCAGCTGATGCAACAATGGAAGCAGCTCCTGCTGCAACTCCAGCTCCGTAGTTTCTAAAAACGATTTTAAATCGGAAAAAAATCAGATCGAAAGATCTGATTTTTTTTTACGGCGAACCGATTCCGCGGAAAATGAAAAAGACTGCGCCGACCAGGCAAAGCCCAGCCCACAAGTAGTCCAGTTTTAGCGGCTCTTTCATGTAAACAGAAAGGAAGCCGACAAAGACCCCCAGCGATATAACTTCTTGAATGATGCGAAGCTGAGCCACTGAAAATCCGGTGGCGCCGATGCGATTGGCCGGGACCTGAAGGCAATATTCAAAAAAAGCGATGCCCCAGCTGGCTAAAATAACGATCCAAAGTGGTCGACTCGCCATCGATTTCAAATGTCCATACCAAGCGAACGTCATGAACACGTTCGCTCCGACCAGAAGAAAAACCGTCGTTAAAACCGTCTGAAGCGGGATTGGTCCCGAAGGTAAAACGGGTCCAATCACGGGCCCCATTAGCGACCGCCGGCGGCCGCTTCGCCCCGCGGATCCGCCGCTGCTTCAAGTAGTCCGTCGGATGTCTTTTTAACCAGGTACACTTTTGCGATCCAGGCGTCTTTTAGCGTGTGACCAAATTTCTGAAGCTTTTCTAAGACCTCGGGCGCCAGTTTTTTTCCGTCGTAAACCAGGGTGTCTGGAAGGAACTGGTGATGAACGCGCGGCTGAACGACAGCTTCTTCGGCGTTCGCTCCTTGCGCGATAATCCGAATGATCGTCTGGTAAACGGCGCTGGGAATTCGCGGCCCTCCCGGCGCACCGACAGCGGCGAAAAATGCGCCGTCTTTTTCGATGATCGTGGGACTCATCGATGACAGCGGGCGCTTTCCTGGCGCAACGGCGTTCGCTTCTCCTTGAATAAGGCCGTACTGGTTCGGAACCCCCGGTTGAGTCGCAAAATCATCCATCTCATCATTCATCGCCACGCCAAAAGCATCGGAAACCACAGAACTTCCGTAACTTCCATTCAAAGTGGTTGTCCATGCGACAGCATTGCCGTCGCGATCCGCCAACGAGAAATGCGTCGTCTCGGGCTTTTCACCCGTGGCAGGAGCGATCAAAGCCTCTTTGATGTCCGAAGACTTCGTCGATTTGACTTCGATCGCGCGGTCCCGACTGACCAGTTTAGAAAGGCGGTCGAGGCGCGACGGATCCAGAAGTTTTTCAGAAAGAACTTTCATCGTGTCAGAGCCCATCGGGTCTCCCATCTGACCGCGAGCTGCGAACGAAAGTTTCAGCGACTCGCCCCAATAATGGGCTTCATTTCCAGACAATGAAGGAGCAACCCCGAGCCGGACTTCGATCCGGTCTAAAAGTTCCAAACCTTGGGCGATGATGAGCCCGCCGCTGGAAGGTGGCGGCATCAAGAAAAGATCATGACCGCGCCACTTTCGGCGAAGTGGCTCTCGCCAAGCGACTTTGTAATCCTTGAGATCTTCCAATGTCATGACACCGCCGGTGTCTTTCACCGTCTTCACGATATCGCGCGCGACGGCGCCCGAGTAAAAACCTGCAAGGCCGCGGTCTCTGAAAAGCTTCAGCGCTTTTGCAAGCTTCGGTTGTTTCAAAATTTCACCAGGTAAAAGAGCTTCGGTGGCGCCAGCGCGGCCGAAGATTTTTTTTCCAGCGGGGTTGAAGGCTTCAAAATTATCTTTTGTTTGCTGGCCCCACTCGCCGCTCACCGGAAACCCTTTTTCAGCTAGGCGAAGCGCGGGTCCAAACAGACGACTCCATTTCAATTTGCCGTGTTTTTTATGAAGCTCAAAAAGTCCTGCCGGAACGCCCGGCACACCCGAGGCAAGTCCGCCGTCGGTGGCGGCTTTGTCGCCTTTGCCGATGAACAGATCGCGCGTCGATGCCTTGGGCGCGACCTCGCGAAAGTCGATCACTTCCACGGTCGACGGTCCGTTCGGATTTTGCTTTCGTATCACCGCAAAACCGCCGCCCCCCAGAGCCGCATAGTAGGGATGTGTCACAGCCATGGCCAAAGCGACGGCGATGGTTTGATCAAACACATTGCCGCCGAGGGCTGCGATTTCATTCGCGGCTGTCGCCGAATAGGGTGATGGGCTTGCGACGGCGAAATCTCGAGTTTTGTAGGGAAGCGCTATTGCCACCGAAGCTGTCGTGATCGCGACCAGCAAAACGACCAAAGGAATGACCAGAGTCAAACTCGCGATAAATGAGGCTCGGCGCCACGGTGATAGATTTTTTTTCATTGTTCACACTCCTCATCATCAAACGCCGATTGGGATCGTCGCCTGGGACCGTTTTCATTGCTGTTGATTCCACTTTTGCCTCGATAAAGTGAAGATCGCAAGCCAGCCTGACGCAGCTCTTGAAACGCGACCCCAAGAACTGGTACGGTCCGCGTTATGGAAGCTCCCCCTAAAGACACGCCGACGGCGCGAATTCGTCGACCGCGCTTGGTCGAAACAAAAACTCTTCCGAACCCCACCAACTATGTAGTGGCCTTGAATGGCGAATTTGCGGCATGGGCCTACGACGAAGAGCGCGCCAAAGTTCATCGTGGAGAGTGGCGAAAGACGTACGGCGTTTCCCCTTCGGCGCCACTGGATCTTGAGATCGGGACTGGCAACGGGTATTTTTTCGCGCACCGAGCGAAGGTGGAACCCACGCGGTCATTGATCGGCATGGAAGTAAAATACAAACCTTTGATTCAATCGATTCGCCGCGCCCGTCGTGAAGGTTCCGAGAATGCGCGCATCGTTCGGTACGACGCTTCCTGCCTTGAAGACATTTTCGCACCCGAAGAATTGGATCACGTTTTTATTCACCATCCGGATCCATGGCCGCGTCAGCGCGACTGGAAGCACCGACTGATTCAAACGGAATTTCTTGATATCCTTTGGTCCTTGATGCGACCGGGTTCCTTTGTGAACTTTAAAACAGACTCAGAAGATTACTACGACTGGGCGCTTCCGCTGTTTGAAAGTTCGAAGTTCAAAAAACTTCGCGCGACCCGAGATCTTCACAAATCAGAATGGGCGACTGAAAATTTCGTCACCCACTTCGAAAGTCTTTTTCTTCAAAAAGGCCAAGCCATTTTTTACTGCCGCTTCGAGAAGCCTTAACGAAATAGTTAGTCTAAAATCTCGCGGTAATATTCGTTTGGGGTCATGTTAATTACGATTGCACCATCCACACTTGGCCCCATTGCAAGCGCTTCTGATTTACTCATCGCGGTTTCAACTAAGTTCGAATGATTTGAAGACACCGCCAACACGACGGTATCCAATATTGTGACGTTTGCCCCTCCGTGCCCAAGATCACGTGGTTGCGCGTCCAGATCGGCGTCCGAAGTTGTCGCTAAAGAAGCGACGTCGGTTTCGTTGGCTAATGATTCAAGTGTCATTGGTTTTTTCGTCGACAGCATCAAATGGGTCGCGCCTTTGGGGTATCCGAACTCAGACATCGCGACAATGTAAGGTCCACGGCCCGAATGTAGAACAACACTGGCGACACCGTCAGCTCCGATGCGGACGTAAAATCCTTGCGCCGTCGTTCGCGATTCAATTCCGCCGGTTTGAGTGAACACCGGTTGCGCGCGAAGAGGTCGTGTCCAGCTTAAAACATTGTTGTAGTAAAGCCGCGTTGCCATCCGCAGATCGGCCTCAGCCGCGGAAATGAAAACTGTTTGAGGTGTCGATTCCTCATTTCGAATTGTCCATTTCAGAACAGGTCGGTTCATCAAATTTTCATATTTTCCGCTGGGAAGAAGAAACTCGCGCGTCCAAGAAAATCGGGGCGCATTGAAGCTGGGTTGAAAAGTTCCATTGATCACAGTTGTTTCCAGAGGGCCGTGACGTTGCGTTTCAATCACTGAACATAGGGGTCTTCGCTCCCACGGACGTGAATCTGTTCCGTAAACACGTGCCGCATGGGCCAGCTCATGCAAAGCGAGATCCGCATCAAGTCTTGAGGTCTTATCCGTCCACCAACTGGGGCAGGCCAGGCGGCGCTGAACGATTGTCGGAGCCGTGCTTGCGGCCGCTGTCGCTGTGTTATTTGGCGCATTAATGGTGGCGTTGTTGGGCGCCTCGACGAGCGCACGGGCGTTCAGCACTTTCAAATCACGAAAAGCTCTGTCACTTCGTGAGCCGTGGCTATTTGTGACTGAAATTTTGAAACTACAGAGCCACTGATTTTTTAAGGCGCGCGGACTCAAAATGATGGGCGGAAGAAGGCCGAGGATAGAAACTGACTCGGAAGTTTTTGTTGTCGCTATGTGTTCAGACGCTGGCGCGCTGTTCATCACCGCTCGGATTCCGTTCCGCTCGGGTCCATCGTTTTTGCATTCGCTGGCGACTTTTAGATCGAGGCCCCGATCTTCGGCCGCAAACCTGATCGATGATGTTTCGTTGAAGATGACGGGCTCGGAAAATTTCGTCGAAGTGCTCTCGCCGCCGCGAAAGCTCAAACGCAGACCCTTGGAATTTGTTGTTTCAAGAGTGGGCGGTACCATTTGCCACGAATCGACGGTTTCTTTCGGCTGGCACGCCGAAAGAATTCCTGCGATCAAAAAGATCACAGGAAAAACCGCAAGAGATAAGCGGCTCGAAGTGCGTTGAAGAGCGGGTTGTCCGAGACGCGGACGGTTTTGGCGGATCATAAAAAGCTCCTTTTATGGGGTGAGCGGCCTTAGAGCCGCGCTCTTCACCTTCAGAGCAAATTTCGATCACTGGTAATAACCTGTGATGACGGGTGATCACCAGTAGGGAGCGTCGACTTCGATGAGGCCGTGAACCTCGGTTTGGCAGCTTATGCGTTCATCGTTTTCTGCATGAATGCGCTCGAGAAGCCCTTTTTCGTGGGAGGTCACGGGCGACACGGCATTGGGTTCCAGCACCCGAACGTGGAGGCGACATTTTGTGCAGACACCGTCGCCGCGGCACGAAGAGGCCACGGGAAGTCCCGCGGCCAACAGCGCCTCCATCAAGACAGTGCCACTTTCGACATCAATTTCGCCGAGCCTCGACTTAAGATCAGGTTTTAAGAAACGAATTTTTCCGGCGCGTTTCATGGGTGAAGTGTCCTTGTCTCAAACAAGATTGTATCGCGTTGCGCCGCAAGAGGCTAGGGTTGGACCCAAGCACCTGGCCTGATTATTCTGGAGCCCCTTGGGCTGAGATTTAGAGGAATACGAATGAGCGAAACCAACGTTGAAAATGTCATCATTATTGGATCTGGTCCCGCGGGCTACACGGCGGCGATTTATGCGTCGCGAGCTTTATTGAAACCGCTCATGTTTGAAGGCGAAGAGGCCGGCGGCCAATTGATGATCACGACCGAAGTCGAAAATTTCCCGGGATTCCCCGAGGGCATCACGGGACCTGAACTCATGGATCACATGAGAAAACAGGCCGAGCGATTTGGGACGCGTTTCATTCGCAAGCTCGTCACAAAAGTCGACCTGAGCGCACGGCCCTTTAAAGTATGGGTCGGCGAGACCATGTACCTTTCAAAAACCGTTATTATTTCCACGGGAGCGACCGCGAAGTACTTGGGACTTCCCTCTGAAAAGCAGTTCGCCAACAAAGGTGTTTCGGCGTGCGCCACGTGCGACGGTGCTTTCTTCCGCGACATGGATGTAGCTGTCGTCGGTGGCGGCGATACGGCGATGGAGGAAGCGACATTCCTCACTCGATTCGCGAAAAAGGTTTACATTATTCACCGTCGCGATTCTTTTCGCGCATCGAAAATTATGGCCGACAAAGCGCTCAAAAATCCGAAGATTGAAGTTTTGTGGAACACAGCTGTTGAAGAAGTTGTGGGCGATAAGTTCGTAACGGGCGCGAAGATAGTCAACACCGTCAGCGGCGAGAAGAAGCTTCTTCCGATTCAAGGTTTCTTTTTGGCCATCGGACATGAGCCCAACACGAAAATGTTGGGCGGCCAGCTGAAGACCGACGAGACCGGATACCTCATCACCAAATCACATTCCGCTTACACGGAAATTCCTGGCGTCTTCGCTTGCGGCGATGTTCAAGACCATCATTACCGTCAGGCCATTACCGCAGCGGGAAGTGGATGCATGGCCGCCATCGATGCCGAGCGCTGGCTTGAATCGCAGCAGGGCTGATCGGTGTCGAAGAAAATCGATGCTAAAGACCTCGTAGCTAAAATCGAGCGGCTCGCGCGTGAGCGCATGGCGTCCGGCGAAGTTGTTGATTTGAATTCTGTGCGCGACCTCAAAAATCGAAAAACGCGTCCTTCAGTCCTGATTATCGAGGACGACGAGACAATGCGGGCGGCTTTAAAACGAATCCTTGAGAGCGAAAACCTGGACGTGCGAACCGCGGCCGACGGGACTCAATTGGGTGATGCGATCGGCGATAAACCGATCGATTTGATTTTGTTGGATGTCGGACTTCCGTGGATCAACGGTCTTGAGCTTGCGAAGCTCTTGCGCGAGCACGATTCGCTGAAGGATATCCCGTTGGTTTTTATCAGCGGCAAAGCCACCGAATTCGATATCAAGCGTGGCTTTGAGGCCGGCGCCGATGACTACATCACGAAGCCTTTTGAAATCGATAAAGTGAAGAAAACGATTCGCACTTTGCTCGAGCTAAAAAAAGAGGACTAGCAACACTCAATTCCATTTTTTCCTGTAGCAAAATTTCATCCAACACGGTGAAATTGAGCTTATGAAAAATAATCTTATCGCACTGGTCATACTCGCCGTATTTCCGTTCGTCTCGCCCGCCGCAAGTTTAGCTCAGGCCGCGTCCGACGAACTTCTTGAAGAAGCTCAGCCCGCAGTCTCGACAGAGACCGATGATCTTTTGTCAGAGATGGACGCTGGAACATCACCCGATGCAGAGGCCACTGATACACCGGTCTCAGCCAAGAGTGCCGTGGCTGTGCCTGCGCCTGCGGCTTCGAACGCTGCATTTGAAAGAATTGAATCCATCAAAGTCAGCGATTCCGACCTGGTGACTTTCATGAAATCAGGCGGCCTCCGTAGCCGCATGATGAAGTAAACGTAGGGAGCCAAACGTGAAATTTTTAAAATCTCTAAAGAATCTGACCCCAAAGACCACCCAGAAAACCACTCGACGAACCACACTGACCACGCTCGTGGCGGTCGCGGTGGGTCTTTCTCCCTTTTTCTTAGCAAGTTGCGAGACAGCTCAAGAGGCGCCCTCGGTTTTGGCCGACGATCTGGCGGGATCTACAAAATCCGCGGCGAAAGTGGGTTTGAATGCCGAACAAGCCCAGCAGGTGGGTCGCGAAATGTCGCTCGCGTTCTTAAAAAAGTACCCGCTGCTTGAGAATGAAGCCGTAACACTTTACCTCAATAACGTCGGACAATACGTCGGTAAGCATCTGGATCTCGGCGGAAAAAATATTAAGTGCGCGAACAAGCTGGACAAGGTTCTGCCAGTAAAAGGGTTTCGCGTCGCTGCGGTGGATGCCGATGAAAAAGTCGCTGTTGGTTTACCGGGTGGATTTATCTTCGTTTCAAAGGGCCTCCTCGAAGGCATGAAATCGGAAGACGAGCTTGCTGGCATTTTGGCTCGCGAGGCGACGCACATCGTTTGCCAAGACGGGTTGAATGTCGCTGCCGGAGAAGTAAACGCAAAAGTTTTCGAAAAGTTCTTTAAAAAGAAGCTCTCGCGACGTCAGGGAAAAATGGCCGACCGCGGAGCCTTGATGGCCCTTTACCGCGCGGGCTATTTCCCGGCCGATTACATCGCTCACATGGAAGCGGCTGTGAGCGCTCCGACCCCAGGCTACACGTCCACGATGGAACGCGTGAATTGGCTCAAAAAAGATTACTCAAAAATGGTGAAAAAGGGCGTTGTGAACACACAGAAGTCCCGCGTCGCCCGATTTGAAGAGTTCAAGAAAACCGTCACTCAGTAGTTTTTTATGCCCGGCACTTACAGCGTTGCTTGAGTACCGGGTGCCGCGCCCAAAGCCGCAACTCGGAGACACGAAGTGTGGTGATCGGGCCTCGTCTCCTTCAGCTGGGGGACTTCACCCTTACAGTTCTCAATAGCGATCGGGCAGCGAGGATGAAAGTGACATCCCGTTGGCGGATGAATCGGTGATGGGACATCGCCTGTCAAAATCACACGGCCTTCATGCCGCCGTGGGTTCGGTACCGGAATCGCCGACAACAGCGCTTTGGTGTAGGGGTGTGTTGGATTTCTGTAAAGCTCTTCACTTTCCGCAATTTCAACAATGCGTCCAAGGTACATGACCGCGACGCGATTTGAGATGTGTTCAACGACTTTTAAGTCGTGAGCGATGAAGAGATACGTGAGGCCTAACTTCTGTTGAAGATCCATCAACAAGTTGATGACCTGAGCCTGGATCGAAACATCCAGCGCCGAAACAGGTTCATCGCAAACAATGAACTCAGGATCCACCGCAAGAGCGCGCGCAATTCCGATACGCTGACGTTGACCGCCTGAGAACTCGTGCGGATAGCGGTTGATGTGTTCCGGTCGAAGCCCGACCGTGTCCAAAAGCTGTTTCACGCGGTCTTCGCGATCTTTTTTGGAATTGAACAAGTTATGAATGTCGAGAGGTTCTGCGATGATCGAACCCACCGTCATCCGCGGATTCAAGCTGGCGTAGGGATCTTGGAAAATAATCTGAACACGGCGGCGCAAAGCGCGTAGCTCTTCACCTTTTGTTTTCGTGATGTCTTTTCCGTCCAGAAGAATTTGACCGCTGGTGGGCTCGATCAATCGAATGATCGCTCGTCCCAAGGTCGATTTTCCGCAACCGGATTCACCAACAAGACCCAAAGTTTCGCCTTTTCGAATTTCAAGATTAACACCTTGAACGGCTTTGACGCTGGCGACTTCGCGGCCCAGAAGTCCGCCCTTGATGGGGAATGACTTTGTGAGATCCCGAACTTGAATCAATGGTGGTGTCTGTGAATTCGTAGCCATTACGCACGACCCTCGTTGAGACGAATTTCTTGAGATGGATGAAGGCAAGCCATCGTGTGTTTTCCAGAAGGGCCACTGATTGGAACCAGCGGTGGCTGAGCGACTGTGCAATCTTCTTGTTTAAAACGGCAACGGTCTTGGAAGCGGCATCCCTTGGGAAGACTGAACATTGATGGGACGAGTCCTGGAATCGTCTCGAGTCGCTTCAATCGATGGCCTGTTTCAAAATGGGGAATCGAGTTCAAAAGTCCCTGTGTGTAGCGATGCTTGGGACGATAGAAAATATCTTCGACCGAACCATACTCGACGATTTTTCCTGCGTACATCACAGCAACGTCGTCGCAGGTCTCGGCAACAACGCCGAGGTCGTGCGTGATCAAAATCATCGAAGCGTTAAAATCTTTTTGAAGCTTTCGAACGAGATCAAGAATCTGCGCTTGAATCGTCACGTCGAGAGCCGTTGTCGGCTCGTCGGCGATGAGAAGGCGAGGGTTACAGGAAAGAGCCATCGCGATCATCACGCGTTGGCGCATGCCCCCTGAGAGCTGGTGGGGGTAATCATCCACACGTTTTCCTGGTTCGGGAATTCCAACAAGTTGGAGCATCTCTACAGTTTTGGCTCGAATTTCAGCTTTCGAGAGACCCTTTTGGTGAAGGCCGATCGCTTCCCCGATTTGGTTTCCGATGGTGAAAACAGGATTGAGCGAAGTCATAGGCTCTTGAAAAATCATGGCGATATCGTTGCCACGAATTTTGCGCATTTCTTCGTCGGAAAGAGTCAGAAGGTTCTTTCCGTCAAAGATGATCTCGCCACCTTCGATTTTTCCAGGAGGCGATGGAATCAAACGCATAACCGAAAGAGAGGTTACGGACTTTCCGCAGCCAGACTCGCCAACGATGCCAAGGGTCTTTCCCTCTTCGAGTTTAAACGAGACGTCATCGACCGCCAGCAAGTGGCCGTCGTCTGTTTTAAAACCGGTCTTTAGATTTTTTACTTCAAGAAGCGTCGCCACAAGTTCCCTTCAAAATCAGTCCAGAAATATAGCGTTTTCTAAACGGCTCATCACTTGTTTTTCATCTTCGGATCCAGGGCCTCTCTCAATGCGTCATTGAAGAGGTTGAACGATAAGATGAGGCCAAACATAAAGAGCGTCGCCGCCGTCAAGTTTCCCCAAAACGGTCGAGCAAGTTCATTTTTCGCATCGTCAATCATAAGGCCCCAGCTTGGCTGACTCGGATCGACGCCCAGTCCGAGGTAGCTTAAAATCACTTCGATTTTGATGGCGGCAACAAAGCCGAGTCCAAACTGAACAAACGCAATGTGCGCGACGTTGGGAAGAATGTGGCCGAATATTTTTCGTCGGTCGCCAGCTCCGATGGCATGAGCCGCCATCACATAGTCGCGATTTTTATGTTTAAAAAATTCTCCGCGCACAAGTCGCGCCGTCGTCACCCAGCTTGTCAGTCCCACAGCAATGAAGACGTTGATCAGGCCTCGACCCAGGACAAACGTGAGCGACGGTATCAACAAGATGTAGGGAATGGAATCGACGGTCGTATAGAGCCAAACAACCAAACCGTCGATCTTACCACCGAAGTAACCTGCGACCGCGCCCAGCACGAGTCCGATGACCAGCGAGAGAGTGGAGGCTAAAAGTCCAATCGAAATCGCTGTGACGATGCCGTGAACAGCGCGGCCCAAGATGTCGCGCCCGAAAATATCGGTGCCGAACGGATGAGCCCAGGAAAACGAAGTGTACGCTTCCGCCTGATTGGGAACTTGTGCGTCGGGATAGAGAATTCCAACCGCCGCCATGAGGCCCACAAAAATGTAGAGCATGATGACGAAGAACGAAATCACTCCGATTTTATTTTTCTTAAAGCGGCGAAGCGCGTCCCACCAAAGTGAGTTGCGTTCGCGCGACGACATTGCGGCGCCTAGAGCTTGGCTGGGAAGAGTGGATGAAACTGTATCTGCGGTTTGTGACATCGACGATCCCCTTTTAACCAAGTTTTACGCGAGGATCGACGACGCTATAGAGAACGTCCGCCAACAAGTTGAACATCATGTAGACCAGAGCAGAAATGACCGTGAATGCTTTGATCGTCGGAAAGTCGGAATCGTTCAGCGCTTTGATCAGCGTTCCACCCAGACCGGGAATTCCGAAAAAGTTTTCGATCAGAACCGACCCTGTGATCAAAAACGGCATTTCAATAACGATCACTGTGATGATGGGAATCATCGCGTTTTTGAGAATATGTTTAGCGAAAATGTGGCGCTCGGCGAGCCCTTTGGCGCGCGCCGTTCGAACGTAGTCCTGAAAGGCCTCATCCATAATAACGGTGCGATAGATCAAAATGTTCGGTCCAAGGCTTAAGACGAAGAGAATAATCCACGGAAGGGTCAAATACTCCCAGCGTCCCGTCCATGAAGGGTCCCATCCTGAGATCGGGAAGATGCCTCCTTGGAAAGCGAGCAAGTATTGAAGACCTAAAATGTAGACAAGAGAGCTGATACTTAAAAGAGCAAGGCAGACGACGACCGTTCCACGGTCGAGAATCGTTCCCCGTCCATAGACGGAAAAAAGTGCGAGCATAATGCAGAAAAAAATCGAAGCGAAGAAGGCCGGTGCCGTCAACGACAGCGTTGCTCCGAGGCCGTCTGAGATCATTGTCGAGATCAGCTGTTTTGATGCCCACGAGCGACCGTAATCGACCGTCACAATTTGCTTTACGAAGAAGAGATATTGTTCGGGAAGCGAGCGGTCGAGTCCAAGCTCCGCACGAATCGTTTGAACCTGTTCAGGAGTGGCGTGTTTACCCGCAAACCTTCGCGCGGGGTCTCCTCCGAAAACATTGAAAAGCATAAACGTGAGCAGCGTCACGCCGATCAAAATCGGAATCATGTAGAGTGTGCGGCGAATGATATAACCGAAAATGGGACACCCCCTAAAAGCAATGCCTGCGAGCGAACTCGCAGGACACTTCAAATAACGGCGTCAGAAACGCCGTGTCAAAGAAACCCGAGGACTGTGAAAAGACGCCTATAGTTTCGTACCCAATTCGGCACGCTGTTTAGAATCGACTCGAATGTACTTTGGGTAATCGTAACCAACTTCAGTCCATTTGAAGTTTCGAACCCATCCGTGGACCACTCGGTAGCCGAGGCGGTGAGCATTGAAAATCCATGGGACATCTTCAGCAACGATATCGCGAAGTTTTAGATAAAGCTTCGTTCGCTCGGGGCCAGGAGGCAGCTTCAAAGAAGCTTCGTAGATTTTGTCGAACTCTGGGTTGTCGTACGAAGAGTCGTTCGGGCCCGGAGCTTTATTCTTCGAGTAAAAGAGCTGAAAGAAGTTCTGAGCGTCCGGATAATCTGCGCCCCATGCGATGCCGAAGATCTGCGCCTTCTGCGATTTGATCTTCTCTTGGAA
This sequence comes from Bdellovibrionales bacterium Ga0074137, assembly GCA_001464715.1. Taxonomy (GTDB): domain Bacteria; phylum Bdellovibrionota; class Bdellovibrionia; order Bdellovibrionales; family JAMPXM01. The sequence continues at coordinate 116,726 of LNDT01000030.1, forward strand.
CTGAGGCCAAGTGTTCGAGTTGATTCGAACCTTGATCCCGATCTGCGACATCATTTGTACGAAAAATTCAGCGTTCTGCCGTGCGTTCGTGTCCGAAAGACCTTCGAACGTAAACTCAGGAAGGCCTTTTCCTTCAGGGAAGCCCGCTTTCGCGAGAAGCTCCTTCGCTTTCGCGACATCAAACTGACCGTTCGGATTCTTGTACGCCGGATCGTTGCCATCGATTCCTGGAGGAACCGGCCCCTGTGCAGGGATACCGCGATCGTTCAAAAATTTAGTAATGTAGGTGGGAGTGTCATAAGCCAACGACATTGCCTGGCGGAGCTGCTTATTTTTACCAAGGACGGGATCAAGCAAGTTGAAGCCGATGTAAGTAACATCGAGGCCTGGCGTGATATCAAGAACCATCGCTTTTGCGCCAAGCTCGGGCGCGATCTGCGTCTTATTTTTTACGGCCGATTCGTAGTTGTCCTTTGGGATATCAAACCAATCAAAATTGCCTTTGAGACCGTTCTGCCAACGCGGTTGAGATTCAACAATCTCGCTGAAGACCAGTTGATCGGCAAACGGCAGTGGTTTCCCGGCGTCGGCCAAAAGGCCTTTTTCAGCATCGCCCGCGGCACCTTCCGAAGGATAAAGGTCGCTTCGGTACGTCGGATTTTTCTTGAGTGTGATCTTCGAGTTGCGAACCCAATCCGAAGATTTTTCGAGCATGAAGGGACCTGTGCCCACGGGATTGTTCAAAAATTCTTTCCCGTACTTCTCGACCGCTTCTCGCGGGACTGCTGCGGCAAACGGCATTGTAAGAACGTAACCGAGCTGGTGATAGACGCCCGTAAGTTTAATTACGAGAGTTTGTGCGTCGGGCGCCGAAAGACCCTCGACCGGAGTGTCGTAATTCGCCTTTTCAGCTTTGACGGCGCTCGCCCACTCGTTAAGGCCTTTGATCTTCCCATCGAAAATCCAAAAGCCTTCCGAGACATTGCGCGGATCCGCAAGACGCTTCCAAGCGTAGATGAAATCTTGCGACGTCAGCTCGCGACCTTGACCGTCTTTGAACGCGGCGTTGTTGTGAAACTTCACACCTTTTTTGATTTTGAAAGTGTAGGTGAGTCCGTCTTTCGAAATCTCAGGCATTGCTTCAGCAAGTTTGGGCTCGAGTGTGAAAGGGCGCTTTAGGTAGTTGTACTGAAGAAGACCTTCGTACATCTGGCCGATCACAGTGGCTGAGTACTGATCGCTCGCCGCCAGAGGATCAAGACCCTTGAGATTCGCTGGGAGAGAAAGGTTCAGTGTCGAATCGTTTTCATCGAAACGTTTTTTTGTGCAGCCGGTGACAGCCAGAGCGACAGCCACAGCTCCTGCCAAAAGAACTTGGACAAACGTGGCCGAATGCGAACGTGGTCGGAACTGACGGCCGGGGTTCGGTGTGGGGACAGAGAACGTGCGGTTCATAATGGATATCTCCTCAAAGCAATCCGACATCGTGTATGGGGCTAACGAAATCTTGTCAAATCGTCAGGCTACCGGGATTCGAGGCGCCAAGAGTGCGGCTTCTTTCAGGGCCTGAGCGAGATCGTGAGGGCTTTGAATGAGGAGCGAGGCCCCTGCTTTTGTCAGTTTTTCTGCGTTGCAGTATCCATAGGGGCAGCCGACCGCGTGGACCCCTGCGCGAGCGGCGGCTCCCATATCTGGAAATCCGTCTCCGACCATCACTGTTCGTTCTCTTGAAACGCCTGCGGAACGCATCACTTCAAGGAGCGGCAGCGGGTGCGGCTTTCGCTCTGACAGAGAGTCTGCGCCATAAACTTGCACCCACGGTACGGCGTCGAGGCCAAGTCCCTTCAGTGTGCGATGGGTCCAAGAAATGCGTTTGTTGGTGACGATGGCGACGTGATGTCCGGGCGTCTTTAGGTAGGTGTCCAGAAAATCAAACACGCCTGGAAAAACTTCGGTCTCGTTCAAGAGGTGCTCTTCGTAGACGAGTTCAAAAGACTTTGAAATTTCGGCAAGCTCGCGGTCGTTTCCGCGCGACTCCGGAAAACAATCCAGCACCAGTTGCATGAGGCCTTCCCCGATGGCGTCGACAATGACTTGATCTTCGAGCCTGGGGCGTCCGCGGCGGCGAAGCAGCTCTTGGACCGTGCTCACGATATCAGGTGCAGAGTGGATCAAGGTCCCGTCGAGATCAAAGATGACCAGATCGATATTATTTTCGGTCGCTTTCATAAAATTCTTACTAGCTTGCGGTCATCGCGTTCGCAAGCGACTCTATGGAAATGATGAACAGAGTTTTTTCCCCGATGGTTGCGTTGATTATTTTATCGTCTATTTTTTCGGTCGCTGTCCTTTTCAGTGAGGCCGACGCAAGTGAGGCCAAATTTATTTCAAGTGAAAGCCTGCCGCCCGCTTTGATCGGCACTGCGAAGTTTAAGGATGGGACACCGGCCTACTTAGAAACGCATACGTTTGAATTTAAAGATGGACGTCTTCTGGGGCTTTCGACCGAGTACCGAGCGGGTTCTTCGGGCGCAGAGCTCATTGCAAAAATGGCTCACGCCTTTCCGACGCCCGGCTATCTGCCTGACTACAGTTACACGGACCTTCGCAATGGTATCGAGCACCGGCTCGTCGCCGATACCGCCAGCGGAAATCTAAAAATGTCGCGAAAGCGCGATGGTGAAGAATCCACGAAAACAATCCCGCTGAACGGCCAGCAGGTCGCAGGTCAGGGCGTTTACTTTTGGATTCTTGCGAACCTCGATAAGATTCTAAAAAACGAACGTGTCTATGTAAAGTTCGTCGTTCCTGGCTTATTGGGGGACTACTCATTTCATGCAGATCTTTTGAAAACGGAAAATGGGCGCCACACCATCAAAGTCGAACTCGACAATTGGTTCTTTCGGCTCTTCGCTTCGAAAACCCAGTTTGATCTTGATCAAAAAACAAGAAGGCTCCTCGAGTACCGAGGGCCTTCCAATGTCGCCGATGCTAAACGAAAGTACCGGGACGTGGTGATTACTTACAGCGCGGGCTCACAGGCCCAAGCTCTTTAGTGCGTGTCGCTGGGGCGCTCGGGCCAAAGCGTTCGCCAATCCACTTTTTCCACTTGAGCAGCTTCGGGCTGCTGCTGAAGAGCTGCCAAAACATGCGGCGCGATCTGCACTTGCTCAAGCGCTGTCTCTGACAGAACTTTTCCGCAAGCCTCGACGATCGATTCGCTGTCGAGGTGGTGGTACGCATAGATCTCGTTTGGACGCCCGCACTTTGAGTGCTTTCGAACCGCGAGGGCTTCTTGGCGAACACCCAACGCTGATCCGATATTGTCCATGAGCCCCGGTTCACCGTCGTGAACCGAAACACAGGGAACTCTTCGTCCTGCGACCATTGCGAGTTCCACGGCGCCGTGACCGTTGCCCTGTCCATTCGTGTAGGCGGCCGGTACCAAATGCAGATTTGCATTCAGCTGCAGGCGCTCTTTCAAAAGTGAATAGTCATTTTCGTGCGCTTGCACGCCAAGTAGCAGATCCGTCGAAGTCACGACGATGACGTTGGCGAAGATTCCGCGGCGAAGAAGAGCGTCGCTGGCTTTTAGCGCTTCGGTCGTCAGCGAACCGAGCGCAAAAATATTTACGACATTGTCGCCGGGCTCGTACCCCGCGTAACCCCGGTAGTCGACCAAGTAGTACGCGCCCGCAAGCACATCTTGACGGACGACTTCAAACATTTCTTCTTCACTGAGGGATTCAACTTGCGCCTCGTCGACCGCACCAGGCATTTCAAAGCCCGTCGCGTGCAGGAGTCTTGAGCGGTCCGATTTGAATCGCAGCTGACGTTTTAGATTCTGCAAAAACGCTTTTTGCTCGGCGCCGCGAGTGACACCGCGGATGATCACACCCGTGCGACCGGCGTTGTCGCCAGTCATATGACGGCGAATCGATTCGCTCATGATCCAGTCAAGCTCTTGGCAGAAGAATGGTTCCCACGTGATCTGGTTTGGAATTTGGAAGTCGGACTTCCAACCGTGTTGCGCGCCTTCGGGCGAAAGTGTCACGCCGGCGGGAGTTCCCACACAGATGAAACTCGATTTCCAATACAGATTATAGAAAAACTGATCGTGCGCACGCTTGATGAAGAAGTCATAGACGGTCATCAGCGGCAAAATCGGAATTCCAATGAACTCACGAATTTTTCCATAAGAACCAACACACGACATGACGTTCGACTCGGCGATTTCAAAACGAATGAATCGATCCGAATTTTCTTCGCCCGGAACAAGGTCGGGAAGTTTTCGGTCCTTCACGCCAAGTTCGGTTTCGATGTCTGTTGTGACGGCCGCACCGAAAATTTTCCCGTCCATCGCGGGATTTAGATTTGTCGATGTTCCTACGTCGGGCGCCATCGTGACGAAAAGTTCCGAAGGCACACGCCACGGAAGTTCTTCGGGCTTTGCCGCGTCGGGCGCCGCATTTGCGATACGTGTGAGTTTCGCGGTCAGCTGACCCAGCATCCACTGTGTGTGGGGGTACTGAGCCATCTTGAGCGAAATCCCCATCGCAACGGGAATTTCACCGTTCTTTTGCATGCGGTCTTGGAAGCTCTTCCAGTTTTTGTCGCGAAGAGCGTACTGCGATTTGATGTCCGAGTAGAGTTCATCGCCGCGAAGTGCGAGATACTTTCCTTCTTCAGTTTTTGAATCGAAGCCCTCAAAATAACGACCGTCGGCCAACTTTCCGCCCTGATCAAAACTTAAATTCTGAGCTCGGCGCAAAGCATCGACTTCGTCTTGATCTGGCAACGACGAGTGGTTACCCGAGGCTGCGGCATTCTCAAGGCCCCAGCCTTTCAGTGTGTGCGCGATAATCATTGTTGGTTTGCGAGGGTTTTCTTTCGACTGAAGCATCGCATTTGCCATCGTGATAATGTCGTGACCACCAAGATCGCGAAGTCCCCAGTAGAGCTCCTGATCGGTAATTCCGCTGAGGAAAGACTTTAAATCGGGATGCGACTTCATCAGTCCTTTTCGCAAAGACGCCATGTCTTTGACGAGGAGAAGCGATTGAAGCTCGTAATCCTGAAGACCATTTTCAAGGAAGTTTTTGAAAACTTCGCCGCCGGCGCGTTTGAAGAGTTCAAGACGCTTATGACCGTGCTGGACTTGAATCACGTCCCAACCGTTGGCGAGAAGCGTTCGCTCGATGCGCTTGTCGTCGGTGCCGTTCATGATTTCTTTGTTCGTGATGCGGTGACCGTCGAGCGACTGGCGGTTGTAGTCGACAATCCATGTGAGGTTTCCAAGTTCACGTTCAGCGAAATCCGGAATCGCCTCGTGCAAAGATCCTTCGCGGAATTCCGAATCGCCGATGATCGACCAAAAGTGAGCGTCAGGAACGTCATAGCCGTGATCTTTAGCAAAACGGTACGCGTGCGCGAGGTACCCAGCGTTCACTGGTGGAATGCCGACCGTGCCCGAAGGTAAAAATCCGTGATGATCGGAATCGTAAGCGGAATGGTACGACTGAAAAACAGGTTCGCCGTCTTTTGAAAACTTGCGAAGCCCCTCCATCGCTTTGTCCATGTCGTCTTGTGAGAGGCGCGAAAGATCTTGTCCCAAGAAATCAGGACCGTGGCTTGCGAAATCATGCGTGCCGCTGGTCGCAGCGTTTTTTAGCATCAGTTTTAGAAGATAGTTGTAAGAGTGATCGACCGGTGCCGCATGCGGCTTGTTGGCGATGTAGTCGAAACCACTTTTTACGATCAGGTGAAGGGCGCCTGTGATGTGCAGTGAGCTTGCGCACGCGGCGGGGTGACCTCCGATTTTCGGGTCTCCTTTATCTTTTTCGCGATTGTTCGCGAGCCAGATCATCTGCGTGGTTAAATAGTGCGCTCGACCGCAGATGCGATCCAAAACTTCTTTGGACGCGCGAATCGGAGACTTCGAAAAATCTTTTGCAGATTTTTTCTCAGTCGCGGATCCGCGGGCAGAAGATTTCGAAGACAAGGCTTCCTCCCGGTTTAAGTTTCCGATGCCAGTTTTAAGGCAAAAGTTCAGAGCAAAAGGTCTAACAGGGACCCAAGGGGTCCCACAAGCTAGCCGCCTTAAGCTCTGCATCATTGTAGCCGTATGGCTTAACGGCATTCTGGGTTGTTTTAAGTACCCCGGAGAAGCTGAATTCGCGCGATTCGGTGCCTCATTCTGAGGCGATCATCACACCAAGACCGAAATCAAAGGTTACGAGTTGGGCCTTGGCGGAGGACGCCGAAAGCCATTGATCGACGGTGCTAGAGACTTTCGAAAAACTTGAATCGAAAGTCGCGTCGAGCTCATGAAATCCGGAATCGCTGAGGTTCACAGTCCGCCGTAGCAAGTGAATCTGCTCTGACTGCAGAGGGCTTAGTTTTTGTGAGGACTGTTTCACAGCTTCCGCGATGATTTGACGAAGTGAGAAGATGACAAGTTCAGGATCGACCAAACGCAGTCGCATTGCGATGGGCCCAGTGTCCCAGTTCATCACAATCAGTTTCATTTTTCCGATTTCGTATTGCTCGGTCGGAACTTTCGCAAAGAAGGGGGGCACAGTGTTGTTCGGTGCAAACGACCGCGTTCGACGACCGAAAAGTTTTTCGGGCAATTCCACCGTTCGCCAGAATGTCGTCATGAGAGACGAAATAGAGGTGGCTTTCGAAAGAGCGACAACCGCAAAGCTTCCGCAGCCGGCTCCTTCAAATTTTTCGGGATCTGGCATCATTCCGAAATTCGCCAGCGGCTTAGACGGGTGAGATACATAAGACTTCACGAAGTCGCGCACGTTCAAGCAATCCGCCGTAGGCACCTCAACGACGAGCGCCGTGTGGGTGTTGGGTGTTTTTCCATTTTCGATCTTCGACTTTCGTTCGTCGGAAAAATACTTTTGAATTTGAATGCCGTTTTGAATTTCGCCATCGGTGAAGGTCGAGACAATCGCTGTCACGCCCCAGCCCGATTCCAGCATCTCGTTCACTTGATTGCTGGACTCTCCTGTCTGCGCGGCAAAGCCCTCCAGGCGATTCTCCTGAAGAGGTTCAGCGCAAGACCATCCAATCGACATGTGGCCGATGGAAGATTTGCTCGCGATTTGATTCGAGCTCATCGAATTTTTAAATCGATTCGGTGATCGCATGTCCATCGCCGATATGGGCAGTTTTTTATAAAGCGCGACGTAACTTTTGCCGACCTGAAATCTCTGCCGAAAAGCCAACAACGATGCGGGCCAGCCTCCGCTTTCGATTTGAGCCCAAAGCTCTTGCTGCGTAGGCGCGACGGACGAGCTCTCGGCCGCCGAAACGACTCCAGGCGAGCCTAAGATGTAGCTCCAGAGGACACCAACAAGAGTTAATTGGATCAGACGATTTATCTGGTTCATTGGTCCAATTCGTCTAGCGAAATTCGAGCCGAGGTGCCATCGGAATTCATCCCGAAATGGCGGCGGACGAATGGTGGGTAACGGCCGCCCAATGGGCATTCCCGCCGCCGACTAATTACTTCAAGGTCTGTCCTCTTTTTCGACGGTGACGAAGGCGTCGGTGCGACTCCACGGGGTCACCTGTTTGGCGCGCATGTTGCCTCCGTGACCGAGACCCTATGAATCAGTTTTCAAGGACACTCTTAATTCTGGTTTCGATTTTCGGTGGTGCTCTTGCCGGCGGGGCTGATGCTTTGGCTGCAGCGCCACTTGGAAAGTGCCAATCGCTGTTCCGTTCGTCATCACAAAGCTTGTCGGTGGCGCCCTCCGCAGAACTTGGTCCCACAGAACTTATTCCGTCGGACGTGATTGTTCGGAAAATGAATCCTCGGCGTGTCATCGTGTCGGAGGTGCGGCCGTCTCAAGAGTGGACAGAATCGATGGAAAAGATCCGTTCAGCCCTACAGCAGCTGAAGCATCCGCTGAAAGGTTACGACCAAGCGGTTATCTATCCAATGTCGGGTTTTGATCTTGCGACGCCACTCATTTTGTTTCCCAAGGCACAGACTTATATTCTGATCGATAACCATTCGCTGATGAGACCGTATGAGATTTCGGACTTTCTAAAAAGACGTGTTGAGCTTGATTATGTCGATCGGAACTCCGATTGGGTTCGTTTTGACCGAACAGGGGCTGATATTTTCCCGCGCCTTATGACGGCGCTTTATGCGCATGCTCCAAAAACGGAAATCGTGGCGATCGAATTTTATATTGATGCTGTCGAGAACGTGAGTGCGAAAATAGTCGTACGCACCATGGAAAATTCGTCGGTAGATTCGTCAGCCAAAGAAGTCGAGAAAACGATTTGGTACTTGGTCGGCGAAGTCGGACATGTCGACCGCGAGGCGAAAGTCGACGCCGAAAGCCACCGAAGCTACATGTCTCAAAGGGAAAAGCCTTATCGGGACTTCGGTCCACCGTGGTGGGGGCCTCTGGTCGATCAAATAGCGCCGCGAACGTTGATCTTAAAAGGTTCAATGAGCGGACTTCGGCCGGCGAGACACGATAATCCATTGCCTGGGCGCGAGCGATTGCTTGCACCGCTCCTTCGCGACGGCGGACTTATTGTTGAAGGGTCAAGCCCGATGGATCAGTACCACGATGCCGACTGGGCTAAGACCCTTGATCCAAAACGGACGCGCTGGGAATTCACCGATGGCGACTCACGTTTTAAAGTCGCTCGAGCCTCTGCCGAACTTCGCAATGTCGAGTTCAGTTACGCGCGCAACGTCCGCATTGGGTTTTATGACCCGGTGAAGAAATAGGGATTAACCTCCGGTGTGCTCCGGGCGTACAGGTCTGAAGAAAATTCTCGGAAGAGATTATTTCGGCGTCTTCATCCAGCGATCAGGCAGAGGGCGCGAGATTTCGATGGCTTGCGGTTTGCTGTCATAACGGCCGTCCATCAAAGTTTTGCTCGACTAAGTTGCCGGGACGAAATCCCAGAAAAGGTTCTCGCAAATGAACATCATATCTTTCCAATCACTCGCTCTTGCGACCCTTTGCTTTTTGTCCGCGGCGTGCGGCAGTAACAACGGTGGCGGCAGTCCCGGCGCGGTGCAGGCGGCCGCGGCGAACGTGCGAAACGAAAAGGTCACCTGCACCATGGAAACTGTCATGCGAACGAAGCGGAACGGTGAACCTGAAACCAAAACGCTCGAAACATCGTCCGTCGTTGCGTTCCGAAAAGTCGAGACCTCGGCGGATGGAAGCGCTGAAGTCTCCGACGTGAACGGTGAAAGAACTGACGAAACCTTTACGATTGTAGGAGACGAAAAACAGTCAATCCTAAAGGGAGCGTACGGTTACGTGAGTCGTCGGAATAGCGAGAAGACTCAGGTGCCTGACGGCACCACCAAAGAGGTTTCTCGAATAAAGACGACGTACACGTACAAAGATGGGCGTAAGTTCATAAATGCCAAAGGCCAAGAGTCAGAGATTCGCGAGACGCAGAATACATCCGAATCGATTTACAAAGTCGTCGGCAATCAAACGTTCTATATCTCTTCGACATTCAACGGAGAATTGCTCCTCGGCAAATACGTGACCACCACCACCGAAACCAATGGTGTTAACACGGAAGTTAGCGAGCTTTTGGAACCCTATACGGAGTTGGGTGCTTCTCGGTCTACCTCCACAGAAATTACCGAGCCCGATAAGTCTGAAGTAACCACAGTAGTAACCACAGAGACTGAAATTACCGTGGAGAGCGACAAGCAAATCTGCACGTCTCAAATTCAGAACTAGGGCTTCTCAGTTCGCGACTCGAATAAGTAGCGAGTCGTTTCTGTTGTTAAATTTTAAGTGTCGCTTTGAAGCAAGAGTTGACATGAGTTCGACTTAAAAATTCACGACGTCGCCCCTCTGGTGGCGGGTCTCCTTTGCACCCACGAATAAACGTTTATAGCCCCGCTGGAGAGTTTGAATTACTCACTTCTTCTGCGGACACATCAGGTAGTTTTCCAGTGCTCATGCGGCCCATGGGGTGCCTCAATTTGAGTTTCAAATCTAGGTGTAGATTGGGCTTCTTAAAGGAGAAGCCTATGGAAAATTCGCCGAATAAAACCAGTCACGACATCCGCACACTCACCAATCAAGAGCTAATTCACAAGATTGATTTTCTCACGAAAGAAGAACGAAGGATTACGGTCGAGGTTTTGCGTCTCTTACGCGAGATCGAACGCCGCCAGCTCTTCGCCGAACTGGGGCATCCGTCACTTTTTTCGTACTGCACGAGAGTGTTACTTTATTCGGAAGCCGCCGCGTGCCGAAGAATTGAGGCGATGCGAGCGTTGCGGGAAACGCCTGAGATTGAAACGAAACTTGAAAGTGGTGAGCTCAGTCTCTCGGTCGTGACTCAAGCTCGCGCGACAATCCGGAGCCACGAAAAATTCGCGAAAACGAAGGTGACTTCAGAAGATCGAAAAGCCGTGATGCTCTCGCTTTCCGGACAGTCAAAACGGGAAGCTGAAAAAGCTCTGGCCCTGGAATTTTCGACTCCGCTGTCCGCGACGCCCGTCGTGCAGCGAGAAACCTCGCGCGGCACAACGCGGGTGACGATCGAATTCACCGAAGAAGAAATGAATTTTTTTGACGAGATCAAACGGCTGTCGGGTCGACCTCAGGATCTGAAAGCAACTGTACTTCGCCTGGCCGCGAAAGAACTCACTCAGCTAAAAAAGTCGCGCGGCGAAGTGCCTGTTCGCAAAAAACGCTCGCGGTCGGATGGGGAGGGACGTTCACCGGTGGAAGGATCATCCACGCAGACCGAGGAATCACCTTCGCCAGCGGAGGTAGAAAAAGAGGCAGCTGCTCGAGGTAAGTATCCTCCAACGGAAAGTATGCGTGCGATTCCGGTCGCGACAAAGAGATCTGTTTGGTTAAGAGCCGACGGTCGCTGCGAATACCGAAATGTGAAGGGAGAAAGGTGTGAAGCCAAACACGCGCTTGAGTACGATCACATAACGCCGGTCGCTTTGGGCGGGCAATCGACCAGCGACAATCTGAGGGTCTATTGCCGGCAACACAACATGCTCTCGGCGACGCGTATATTGGGACCAAAACTTATGGCCGCATACATTCCTGCGATCCGTTAGCGCTAAACTTTTGGCCTCTGAGTTAGAAGCCTCGCGGCCTTAAGCCTCAAGAACAAAGTCCCAGCGGATTTTGATGGTGCCGTCTTCTTCGACGATTCCTTTGGGAGGATTCGGGAAGGGCGCGGCGGCGCGGAAGGCTTCGACGGCCGCTTCGTCAAGATCGACGAGGCCTGAAGCGCTGAGAACTTGAACGCGAATCAGCGTTCCTTTTTCATCTAAGATAATAACGACTTTCGTGATTTTGTCGCCGTCAGACGCGATCGACCGGCCTTGTCGTATCGTACGCTCAAATTTTTCGCGAATTTTTGGTTCCCAGTACTGGCGGAGTTTATCTTTGATGCGGTTGTAGTACGAGTAGTACATGAACTCTCGTGTCGACAGCATGGTCTGCATTCCCGTGGGAACGTTTTTTAAGTGATCATCTGTTTTTGAAACTTCGTTGCCATCGCCCGCGGCCTGCTGCTCGGCGGGGCTTGGGGTCGTAGGAAGTTTACGAAAGTTCGGCGTGAAGTTCTTCAAATCCTGGCGAGCGGCAACGGCAATGTCGCCATTTTCAAAAGCTTGAAGTTCGGATTCGTCCGAATCGTCGGCCACTGATTTTTCTTGCGACGATTTGTCTTCGGACATTTCTTCCGACGCGGCCTCTGGCGCTGGCTCGGCAGCGGCTTGTTTTTTACCCTGTCCTGCTTCGTTCGTGAATTGCCCCGTTTGAGCGGCGCGAGTTTCCTTCACCACTTTTTGATCGAACTGGCTTAAGTACTTCGCTTTTTCGTCGATTTCATCGTTCAGTCGTTGCTTGTCCGTCTCAACGATTTGTCGTGCGTTTGCGGCTTTTACGGCGGCCGCTAACATCGCCTTCATCTCGTCAGGAGAGAGCAGCTCGACTTCTGTCTTGGTTGTTTTTTTAGCGAAATTCGTCGTCGGTGTCAGAGCAAGACCACCACCCAGCGCCGAGTGCAGAAGAACTGAAAGTGCCAAGGCTATCCAAAATCGGGTTCGCGTTGAGGATAGAAAGTTCTCATTTCTCATGCTCAGTTATCGGCCCATTTTTCTGGACACTGGAGTCCGGTCGAGCCTGCAATGAAAGCTTTTTTAGAGGCCAGTTCGAGGCCAGAGGCCAAGTCTGGTTTGCGAAAGTTTTAAGGGGTTTTGGTGGCGCCCCATCGGGTTCCTCAATAAACTTTAAGAGTGAACGTCGCTACTCCAGTCATCAAAGTCTCCTGCAAAACCGATGTGGGCTTGCGCCGAGAGAGAAACGAAGATTCGTTCCTCTACGACGAAGAGCTTGGTCTTTATTGCGTCGCCGACGGAATGGGCGGGCATCGCGGTGGCGAAGTCGCGTCTTCAATGGCCGTCAAAGCCATGCTCGAATTCGTCAGAAGCGTGACCGGCCAAAATCGCAAGTACGGAGCCAGGGAAGTTCTTGTGCGCGGCTACGAAGAGGCCAGCTCCAGAATTTATGAGAAGAGTCATATCGAGAGCCCCGAGCTTCACGGCATGGGCACGACTTTGGTCACGGCGTTTGCGGCCGATGGAAGTTTGTTTATAGGAAATGTCGGAGATTCAAGAGCTTACCTCTATTCGCAGGGAAGTTTGTGGCAATTGACCGAGGATCATTCATTGGTCAATGAGCAGCTCCGTGCCGGACTGATCAAAGAAGAAGATCTTCCGCGCCTCACAAATCGCAATGTGATCACTCGCAGCGTTGGCTTCGAACGCGAGGTCCAGGTCGACATTGTTGAACGTCCGATGACCAAAGGAGATTTGTATCTTCTTTGTTCGGACGGACTGTGTGGTTTGGTTGATGACCAAGTGATTCTGGATGCGATCGAAAAGCATGGTTTTGACAAGCCTGAGAACATCGTCGACGACTGCATTGATGAGGCGAAAGCCGCGGGCGGAGATGACAATGTTACAGTCATGGTGATCACGGTTCCTTGATTAAATCGACTTCAGGTCAAACGTGGACAATGACCCATCGCGTTTTGACCGATTTCGACCGTGCGCGCTAACCGGGAATGTAAGCTAGGCTTGGGTTTAAGATCGGACGGTTTCATTCCGATACAGTTGATAGAGGAAACGCATGCGAACGAAGCGAACAGCGCAAAATTCCGGGATCAAGGGCGATCGCTCGAGACCACCTGGCGCTAACGATGGTGCCGTTGCCGACGTCTCGGCTCGAAAGACGGTAACGTTTTTGATGCTCACCAATCGCAAGGGTCGGACTCACAGTCTGACTCTTTCCGACGGTTGGCTGAAGGCGGTCGTTTCGTTCATTCTGGTTTTGTCTGTCATTGGTGCTGCGGCCGTTGTGGATTACCTGGGACTCTTGGGCGCTTCGATCGAGAATCGCAGGCTTCGCGCCGAGAACTCGCTTCTTCGCGAGCAGTTCCAAGTTGTCGAAGGAAAACTCAATGCGCTGGAAGGAAGCCTCGAGCGCGTTCGAGGTTTCGTTACAAAATTAAAACTAATCACGAACATCGAAACTGAAGATCGCTCGCTCAAATTAGCGCTGGGCCCATCGCCTCGCGCGGGCCAACCGATTGGTGGAGCTGAAACGATCGCTGTGGGAAGAAATCCTGCGGCTCTTGGCGGGCTGATTCCAACAGGAACGTCTGTCGGTGCCGCCGAGCAAGACTCAGTCTTTTTCCGAGCTCCAGCGCCGGACGAGAATGCTGGTGAGATCGCCTCCGAACAGGCGCGCGATTATGCGTCGCTTGCGATCCGCATCGACACGGCTGTTCAAGATGTCGGCATTCGTGAGCAAGGTGTGCTTGAGCTTTGGGAGTCCTTGTCGGAACGACAAAATCTGTTAGCGGCGACTCCAAGTATCAAGCCTGTTCGCGGATGGTTTACTTCGAAGTTCGGTTACCGTATTTCGCCGTTCACTTCGAAACCCGTCATGCACGCAGGCCTTGATGTCGCAGCCGCTCCTGGCTCACCAATCTACGCTCCCGCCGATGGTATTGTGAGTTTTGCGGGCTACGATCCCGGGTATGGAAAACTTGTTTCGGTCGATCATGGTTACGGCGTCGTGACTCGTTTCGGTCACACATCGCAGATCTACGTAGAGCTTGGTCAGAAAATCAAACGTCGCGATATTATCGCGGCCGTCGGTTCGACCGGTCGATCGACAGGACCTCACTTGCACTATGAAGTGCGCGTGAACGATGTCCCCGTCGATCCCAGCAACTACATTCTCGACGAATAAGTCTATAAGCGAGGCCTCATGCGATCCGTTCTTTCCTTCGACAAGGTCGATTCAAAAGTTCATTCGAAAATTGAAAATTTCCACAAAGATGTCGTCGCTGAAGTTCAGGCGGCAGTTCAAACGCACAAGATTGTTGTCGTTGGCATGGCCCAAAACCCGGTCGTTAAAAGTGCGCGCAAGCTTCTTAAAGAAAAGAACTTAGATTTCCATTACCTTGAGTACGGAAGCTACATGAGCTTTTGGAAACAGCGTTTGGCGATTAAACTTTGGAGTGGGTGGCCCACGTTTCCCCAAGTTTTCATCGATGGAAAGCTGATCGGTGGCTTCTCAGATTTGAAGAAACACTTCGATCAGGCCTAAGGGCTAGATCGCGATTAGGTCACAACTCGAATTAAGACCGGACTCGCGTCACGCCTCGACCTACGGCGGGCGTTGGGCTCGGCGACTTTTGACAGACCTTCGGACGGATCCAAGAATCAGTAGATGGAAACCGCGCGTGCGCGTCGCCGGCCCGACCCTTCGGCCGCTACGGATGTCGAGATTCTTATCGACCCTAAAAAAATCGAAACTCTGGCCCAGAAAAACTCGTTCGCCGATCAAGCTTTCGCGAGTTTTCTTAAAACGCTTGATCCGAAGTCTGTCGACGCCATTGTCCACGAAGTTGCTGCGACTGTGACGGCAGCGATCGATTGCACGGCGTGCGCAAAGTGCTGTCGAGCGCTCGTGATAGCTCCTGATTACAAAGATGTGAGTGAGCTGGCCTCACGGACCGAGATGACCACCCAGGATTTCAAAAAGAAATACATGCGACTCGATACGGAAGGGGATCTCGTTTTCCGCCAACGTCCCTGTCCGTTTCTAGCAAGCCAGCGCTGCACGGTTTACGAAAGCCGACCGAAACTTTGTCGAAGCTACCCCTACCTTGATCAGCCCGATTTTGTCGGGCACCTCAACCGTACACTTCGAAACGTGCACGTCTGTCCGATAGTCTTCAATACGTTCGAGCGGCTGAAAAGTGATCCTCGCCTCAAACGCGATTCGCCGAAGGCGGGTCACCGGGATGTACCGGCTCGGTAAGGTCCCCCGGTTCTAAAGTACTGGCAGATTTTCGGCGTAAAAAAACCCCTGCAGGTGATGCAGAGGTTTTTTCGACTGGAAAGCGTCCCGTGAGACTCTCTCGGAGCCAGCTCCACCACTTCTGGCAGAACCTTCGTTGAATGATTATCGCTTCGAGTACTGGAAGCGAGCGCGGGCGCCGGCCTGACCGTACTTCTTACGCTCGACCATACGTGGATCTCGCGTGAGGAACCCGGCTTTTTTCAAAACCGGACGAAGTGTTTCGTCGTAAGCGACAAGAGCTCGAGAAATACCGTGGCGAATCGCGCCGGCCTGTCCCGTTTCACCGCCACCCGACACTGTGATGTAAGCGTCGAAGGTCGAATTGTTCTCAGTCATCGCCAGAGGCTGGAGGATCATCATTCTCGAAGTGGCTTTTGAGAGGTAACCCTCAGCTGTGCGACCGTTGATGACGACTTTGCCAGAACCTGATTTCAAGAAGACGCGCGCGGCGCTCGTTTTACGACGGCCTGTTGCGTAGAAGAACTTTGAAGCTTTTTTTTCTTTAGCTGCTGCCATGATGTTCCTTACTTAATCTCAAGAGCCGTGGGTTTTTGAGCGGCGTGCGGATGATTTGGGCCTTTGTAAGCTTTCAGTTTCAAAAGAAGCTGACGAGCCAACTTGTTCTTTGGAAGCATGCCCTTGACCGCGTCTTCGATAACGAAGGCTGGGTCTTTATCAAGCATCTCACGAGCTGTGAGAGACTTCAGAGCTCCGAAGAAACGCGAGTGGCGGTAGTAGCGCTTCACATCAAGTTTTGTTCCCGACATCTGAACTTTTTCAGCGTTCACGACAACGACGAAATCGCCAGTGTCCTGGTTGGGAGTGAACTGAGGCTTGTGTTTGCCACGAAGGACGCGCGCGATTTCAGTGGAAATGCGTCCAACACTTTTTCCGGCGGCGTCGACGATGAACCACTGGCGCGGAATATCGTTCTCAGAGCCAGCTTTGGGGGCGTTGTAGGTACCGTTAGCTAATGCCATAAATAAAACCTTCTGCGATCGACGCGAAACCTTGGAGAGCAAAGAACTCACCGGTTTAGAGAGGACGGCACTGATTGTCAAGTTCTGGGGGGTATCTTACATGGGTGAGGAAGAGGCCCTGTGGATCGGCCGTATTGCCGGCTTTTCGGCGGTCAAGGGCCTGTAAAATCGTCCTCATGTCGCTGGGAGGTCGTTTTAGCCGCTGAAGGTCGACCAAAGTTCCCACGATATTTCGGACCATTTGTTTTAAAAAGCCCTGGCCCTGAATCTCGAAAACCAGGGTATCGCGGTCGGCGGCCAAAGCGTCAAGATGGGGGCCCACTCTTATCCAGCCGGCTTTCAGAATAGTTCGGACGGTGCTCTCGACGTACGTTCCGCTGGTCTGAAAACTTTTAAAGTCATGAGTTCCGACTAAAAACTGACTCGCTTCATTGAGATGATCCAGATCCAAAGGCTCCCGCACCCACCACGTCGATCGATGGCGAAGCGCGCTTGGCACTCGTCGATTGAGAATCGAATAGCGATACGTTTTGTCGATCGACGTCGCGATGGAATGAAAATCTCGTGGTGCCAGAAAAGCTTCTTTGATCACGAGCGATGGCGGAGTCAGCGACTGAAGCGAGTAGCGCAAATCGCGAAACGTCGTCGGGTCGCGGCCGCAGTCAAAGTGCGCGACCTGCATCTGCGCGTGAACACCGGTGTCGGTGCGGCTGGCTCCAACGACGGAAAGTGATTCGCCGAAAATTTGCTTTACGGCCGCTTCAATAGTGCCTTGTCCGGTGATGTGAGTTGTTTCGCCGGCGGCTGTTTGGCGCTGCCATCCGTGAAATTCGGTGCCGTCGTAAGATAAATGCAGGCGCACGCGAAAACGATCCGGCGCGCAGAACCGAAACTGATTTCGATGAAGGGCGCCCGTGGCCGGATCGACCATAAGGGGTGGTAACGTTTCGTCTTCGCCCGAAGGGGCGAGAATATCGTCTTTAGAAATCAAAGGTGAAGCCAGCCGAAATCATTCTCGAGGAGACGTTGATGTCTTCTTTAAGACTCACGATCTGTCGGTACTGAGCCGTGAACCAAACGTGATTGATTCCGTAGTCAGCATCCAGCTGTCGAACCGAACTGCGATCCAACCAGTCCAAGAGGATATTGACGCCGCCGCCAACAACGGTCGCGGGCGCTCCGCCAACTTTGGGTGCTTTCCCATCATCTCGAAGCTCGACAATTCCGCTATAGCCCACGCCGGCTTCGGCAAAGGGAACGAAGAACTGCGTGTCGGAATATTGGAAGCGGTAATGAATGAGGGTTTGAAAGGGGACCATGAGAAATGTGAATCGCTCTTCAGGGACTTCGACCAAGCGAGACGGGTTTTTGAATCGGCCCGCAGCTTGCGCGCCAATGAACCCAGCTTCGAATTTGACCCCGACACGTCCGATGGAGCGAGTCAGAGGGTATTCATATTCAAAAATGAGGGCGGGAAGATCGGCTTCACCGTAGATGTCTTTGAATGTGAGACCATTACTTGAGTTCACGATCTTCGGAGCCGAGACGACGCCAAAGCGGATTCCACCGGCGCCGGTGAAATCACTTTCGCCAACAGGGTATGTAAATTCGCCGTCGGCTGAAATCGTGGCTGGCTTTTCGCGACCGGGAAGATTTGAGAATTTTTTCGCCTTGGGGCGACCATATTTTTTTACTTCGGGTTCAGCGGTGGTCTCGTATTTGTAGCCACCTTCTTCGTCGACGGCCTTCGGGCGCTGCCAGGGCCCGGCTTGAATTTTTCGAGGCGGTGGTGGCCAGCGTGCGGGCGCTTTTTTCGCCACCGGCGCGGGTCGAATTGGCGCTGTGGGTTTGATTTTTGAATCATCAGCGAAGGCTTCGTCGGATTCTTCTTTGGGTGCTTGTGGGGACTCTTCTAGCGGCTGGGTTCCTGCGGCGCCTGGATAGGGGTACTCGGGTTCCGGCGGCGTTTCGTCTTCAAGGGCTTCAACACTCGTCGATTGAGCCTCTGCGGGTGACGCGCCCAAAGTGCCGGCTAGGGCGGCTGCCAGCAGGGCAGGTCCTAGAAATGGGAAAAGTGCCGACGGGAGAAGTGAGCGTCGCGACGATTTTTTCGCAGCTTCCGATTCGGCGCCCGATGTCGCGCCCGGTGTCGCTTTGGTCAGGGTCGACGATCGGCCGCTATTGCGGCCAAGGTGAAAGAGGGCGCAAAGAGCGATGAGTGCCGCAAGGAAACCTAAGCCTGCTTTCAGAGGACCGTAGGCCAAGACGACGCCTGCAAACCACACGGTGGGAAGAAGTGCGGTGCGGACGACAAATCTTGCGGAGTCACTTTCAAGAATCATTTTCGCAAATCGTGGGCTGACATCGTAATACCAGCGAATCATTTTTTTTCCGAAAGCGGACTTCGTCAAAACTTGGTCCCGAAAATCTCGAAGTGTCGTGAGTTCAGGGGCAAACGACGAACCGTAGGCAGCGGTCGCGATGAAACAATTGGTTTCCGCCAAAATTCCAACGACTTCGCTGGGTGTTACAACGCGGCACTGTGTGGTTGCGACCGGCGAGCTCTCGCAAGTGGTATCGTTGGCGGCTTTTGAATAGAGGCCCACGTTTCCTGCAGCATCGACCAAGGCATTTTTAAAATAGTAAGTCGTGTCGTTGACGAGCCCCTCGATGCGGCGGGGGCTCACATCAAACGAACTTGTCCCAGTGCTTGATATCGGTAGATCGACGTAACTTGAAGCGAGGTGAATGTAATTGAAGCCTTGATTGGAAAATAAAAACCGAACGAATTTGAACTGAGTATTTTCAGTGGTTGGAAAAGAGCTGCCGGTCGGGGCGATGAGTGTCCTCACGACCGCCTTTTCGTCCCCAGGTCCGACTTCAAAATAACAGATCGATGACGTCGAGCCTGCGCTGGCGCAGTTTTCAGCAAGACTCGTCGTTGTGGGATTGTCGGGCGCGTTTCGAATGACGAAGTTGATCGTCTTCACGTCGTCGGTCGATTGATTCAAAAGATCGTCGCCATCGGATGAAATTCCCACGCGAAGAGTCCCAGAGGCTGCTCCGTTGACCGGCACACACGGACTTGCAGACCCCCCGCTGGAGGTATCAGCCGCGATAATCGTATTGCAGATTTGGCTCCAGGCGATCTGAATAGCTGCAGGGGTCCCCTTTGTGACAGTGGCAGGTCCGGCCGCGGGTGTCAGGGTTGTTGCGCCATCAGAGCTTGTGATCACGGCGCGGCCGTCCAAAGCGTCGCTTGAGATATTGATATTCAGAATGACGTTCGGATTTATACGGCGCTGGTTACACGCTAAGAGAAGGTCGTCCGGAGTTCCTAATGGAAGCGTCGCAGGTTCGCTGGTTCTTAATTTACAGTTGTCGCAGACAACCGTTGTGCTTGAACCATCAACGCATCGATCCAGCGCTCCGGCAATCCCACCGTAAATCGTCACGTTGCCAGTGGCCGTAATATCGACGACGGAGGCTTGGTCGACACTGCTCACAGTGATAACGGCTTTCGCGTCCGGGCTCGCGGTCAGCAAAACCCATAGCGGCGCCAAAATAAAAAGTCGAACAGTGTTCATACGGGCATTCCAGCAAAAACACCTTCGGCCAGCAACCCCCAAAATGCGAGAACGCGCAGGTTGCTTGCGGCCAAAGACTATTTCAGGTGGAACATGGCTTCGGCGATTTGGATTCCGTTCAGAGCAGCGCCCTTTCGGAGATTGTCCGAGACAACCCACATCATCCACGTCGTTTCATCCGACGGGTCTTTGTGAATTCGTCCGACGTAGACCGGGTCTTCGCCGGAGGCGAAGGCTTGCGTCGGATAATCAGTGGCGCCCTTTGAGGCCGGCGCGGCCCCTTTGGTGCCGGGCTTCAGCGTGCGGCCAAAGATTTCAAGGCCCTCACCATCGGCCATCACTGATTCTATTTCGGCGAGCGATTTGGCAGGTTTTTTTAACGTCACCCAAACAGTTTCAGCATGAGAATTCAACGTCGGCACTCGAACCGTGAACGCCGAGACTTTGACGTCCGGAAGGCGCATGATTTTTCGAGTTTCTTTCATGATTTTGATTTCTTCACTGCAAAAACCGTCATCGTCCGAGCCATCCGTTACGAAGGACCCGATCTGCGGAATCGAATCAAAGGCGATGGCTTTTGGGAAGGTGGTACCTTTTTGCGGGATTTCACCTTCGACGGCGAGCTTCGTCTGCTCTAAAAGCTCTTCGAGTCCGGCTTTGCCGGCGCCGCTGACGGACTGGTAACTTGAAACCTTCACGCTCTCGATGCCATAGCGATCGGACAAAGGTTTAAGGGCCACGACAAGCTGGATCGTTGAACAGTTCGGATTGGCGATGATCTGCGCTTTTGACCCTGGTCGCTCGCCGGGTGTGAGGCTTGGGAGAAGATCGGCATTGATTTCTGGAACGGCCAAAGTGATTTTTGAATCCATTCGAAACGCGCCCGAATTGTCGATCGCAACCGCTCCGGATTTCACAGCACGCGGTGCCCATTCTTTCGAAATGTCATCACCGCTCGAGAAAAAGACGATATCGAGACCATCGAAACACCCTTCAGTGAGTGTCGTGACTTGGAATTCGCGCTGATCGACGGTGCGTTTGAGTCCTTTGGAAGCGTCGCTGGCGAACAGGCGCAGATCGCTGAACGGGAACCCTCGCTCTTCAAGAAGTAAAAGAAAAGTTTCACCGACGACGCCCGTTGCGCCGACAACTCCGATGCGAATGTCTGGTTTGTTATTTTTTATCGACGTCATTTTCCGCTCCATCGAGTTCTGTATCTTCGATCAGTTCATGCAAGTCATCCTCGAGAGGCTGCTTCGCCGCCGCCTGCTGGGCCGCGAGTCGGCGCCGACGTGGATTTCGGCCCCAACCGAGGACTCCGAAAATAGCTCCGAGAAGTGCATACGTCATAAAGAGGACGAAGAGCATCACCTCAGGTCGGATCGCAATGACTGCGAATACGATGACTCCTAAAACAAGATAGAGAAACGGAAGTCGCTCGCGAAGATCGAGGTCCTTAAAGCTGCGGTATCTGAAATTGGAAACCATGACGAAGGCTAAAAGCACCGTCATTCCTAAGAGCATATGAGATTGTTGGGGGTCCCAACCAAGATCGGTCCATGCCAGAACCGAACTTGCGACAATGCCCGCGGCCATTGGAATTGGAAGTCCTTGAAAGTAAGCTTTTTCAACGACGCCGGACTGCACGTTGAATCTTGCCAAACGAAGGGCACCGCAAGCCGTGAATACGAACGACACCAACCAGCCAAGACGACCAAAAGGCTGCAAAGCCCAAAGGTAAAGCAGGATCCCGGGGGCGACTCCGAAACTTACGAGATCGCAGAGCGAGTCGTACTCGGCGCCGAATTTTGATTCGGATCTTGTCATCCGAGCGACGCGCCCGTCGAGGAGATCAAAAACCGCGGCACCAACGATCGCATACGCCGACCACTGGTACTCGCCGCGAATCGCATAGATCAGCGCGAAGAATCCAAAAAACATATTCATCGTCGTGATTAAATTCGGAAGAATATAGATATGCATGCCGACGCGTTTTCGTAAGCCTTTGGCTTCCGGCGCCGTGTTTTCAGAATCGTAATTGGTCGGTGTCGCGCTCATTTAAGCAAATCCCCCATAGAGGTAAAAAAGGGCCGTAAGTCCAACGGCGCTCAACACCGGGCACGTAAGATTGTCATCGAGTTTACCGATAGGAATGAGCTCTGTCGCGGCTCCAATGAGGCCCGAGATGGGAGCGACGATCAAGAGCCTCTCGGTCATGATTCCGTTCAGATAGAAATAAACGCCGGCAATCGTCGCGCACGCGAAAAATGCGGCAAGTGTTCCCTGAAGAGTTTTGTTGCCAAGAATTCGGTCGCGCCCAAAACGAATTCCGACATAGCTCGCCAGCGGATCGCCGATCGCTAGGAAAAGCAGGCTAATCGTGATCACGTGGCGATCGAAAAACGCGAGAAGAATAATCCCCGCCATGAGGAGATATGAAAGTCCCGATAGGGAGTCACTTTCGTGCTTTCTCATAAAGAGGCCAAAGACACGAATGGTCGCAGCGTTGAGGCCCGGTCTTGATTGGCGAAGAAGATCCAGCGGAATAAAAAATGCGGCGAGGGCGCCGATGATGAACCAGCTTTGGCGCGTCCCAAAATAATTGTAGATCAGCACCATTCCGACAATGCCGGTGAGGTGCCAAATTTTTCGAGCGAGATGGATATCTGATTTTGAGCGAAGTGCCATAGCGCTCGTGACGGTAACGAACCGCTTCGGACAGCACAAGAAATTGCCGTTCCGACCAATGAAAGATAACAAAGAGAGCGCGCGAAATTCTAAACTCCCTAGGGCCGCCCAGTGACACGCGGCGCCGTTTCTCGCGTGCTTCGGGATGTCACACCAGGCTTGTTCCCTCCCGAGGGCCCGTAGGCTGTAAAAATATTGAATGATTTTGAACACTTAAGAAGTCTCTCGCGGGGTGACTTTGGGTCTATTTCGGACTCGGATTTGCACCTAGTGCCCCGTGGCTCTGAGCCAGGAGAGAAATTGTCGCAAAAAGCAGGCTTTAAAAAATCGAGCCTTTCACGGGTCGCTGCTCTCCTGGTGGTTGGCGCCGTGCTTATTTCTTGCTCAGAATCTCGGGCACAGTCCTTTGTAAAACCGCCGCGAGGTTATGTGGCCGATGTCAAAAGTGAACGGACGGAAGTCTCCGTTGAGCTGGTTTGGGTTCAGAATCCAAACGATGATGCCGCTCTCAGCGAGCGGATATTTAACCAGACTCTTAGCCGCGAATTTCGCGAACGCTATGAGCAGCGCTTCGGGCAAACGGAAATCGAGCGTGTGTTTTTGGCCCCCAACAGAACGTCCTATTACAACGATGCCTATGGCCTCAAGGGAACTCCGCAAGAAATCTCGGACGAGCGAAGAAAGTTCGGCGAGTTTATGGTGCGGCGACTTGCAGAATGGCACGTTGAAAACTACGCGAAAAACGATCCGTCAGCGCGTGTCGTTTGGGAAGCCAAAGAGCGAATTTCAAATATGAAAGTTGAAGTCGCATCTTTTCGTATCGACGCTCAGTACTCGATCGCGGGAAATATTCTCGATGTAAAAATGGTGAACCCTTACGTTCAGTCCAAACTGAGTTTGCTGATGAATCCCGATCAGTTTGGGCCAGGCCCGGTCGACGAAGCACTGCTTTCTGTTTTTAAAGCGGTGAACAGTCGCTATGCCGTTGAAGGGCGTTGGCGCGTGACGGACGGATTTCTTTCGTTGATTCAGTATCGTCCGCTCGGGCGTGATTGGAGCGGGAGCTTGACGACCTCGGCCGCCATCCACGGCGCCGGTAAATCTGCGCGTGAAACGCTTTGGCTCGCCGGCGTGAGCCGCACCTTTTAACGATCACTCAATGACTTAGCTTCGAATTATTTGCGCAAGATATGCAGAGTCTGCTGACGGTCGGACCGCTGAATGCGAATTTCATTCGTTCCTTCAGCCAGAGAAATGTAATCGGTCGACGCGGGGTCACCGGAAGATTTGCTGAGGCGCTGGCTGGCGGGCTTGCGACTTTTTTCCGGTGTGACAAAAACTCCCGGCACGTCCGGTTCGGGTTTACCGGTTTCGCCTTGTGGGGACAAAGCGACGGACTCTCCAGAGAAGACCGTCGCTTCGAATCCGTTTGTCGTATTTGAAACTTGAATCACACTGTCGACTGCGTTTGCGTTGACTGGGCAATCTTCAAATTTTAGCCGCAATTGTTTTACATCGGCTGCGACAAAAAGACGGAACTCGGTCTCGCATCCTAAAGATGCAAGCTTCAGGGCGCGGGCGTTTCCAAGCGGAGGAGTTTGGCCTGCGCTTGCGGGCATTCTTCCGGTGGCGTTCAGAGCGCTCTCAACAAGCTGAAGAGACCCACCAGATGTGGCAAGAGACGAAGAGCCGTACGGTCGAACTTGGGTTGAAACATTGAGGGCCGTCAAAACTGCGACGAATCCCAGTGTCCAAAGATGGAAGCGAACCCAGAGAGAGTGGCGAAGAAAACGCATACCTATTTATCGGCATTGCGGGGACTTAAAGTGAGTCGGGGACGAGTCGAGAGTGAGTCGGGGGCTACTTTTTCTTCGCTGGCGCCTTGGCTGTCGGAAGTGATTTCAACATCTTTTCGGCCGTCGCCGAGGGCGAAACGGGGACCGACATCGATCGAAGAAGTGATTGGACTTTCGCCTTGTCACCGATCGAAATCTTCGCGTCGCGGACGCGCTCGAGAATCTTTTTATAGGACGAATTTTCAGCGAGCTCTGGCTTGATTTCCGCCATCAGATTTTCGAGCAACACGACGTAGGTCGCGGTCCGGCGTGGCCCGTCTTGATTGCGAAGTTCATTGAGTGATTCCTCAGTCAGTTCGGCGAGCACTTGGTCGAGCGAATTGAGATCTACGAGCTCGCGACGCACGCGGCTGTAAAGATTCGACCGCGCTCCATCTTGATCGGGGCGGGAGAGGGCAATTCTCATAGCATCTTTTAGATTCTCAATGGCTTCCGGCTCGGCCTGGATTTCGCCGTCTTCGTTGTCTTCTTGTTTGGATTGAAGCGACTGCGCCTTTTTAATTTTCGCGCTGAGCATCTGGGTCACTTGGTCGGAGTTTTTGAGAAGGAGCGACGATGAGTCGTATTCGACGCGGGCGAGAGCGAGCGGCGAAAGGAAAAGTAAAAGAAGTTGGACGAGAGCCGCAAGTGTCAGGGCTGATTTCATTTTCGAAAGCCTCCGCTAAGATTACAAGAGCCGAGCTGACCGGAAGAACCGCTTGTGGGGCGGCGTCTCCAGTTTAGCGATGTTGCGGCCTCGGTACCAGCACCGTTTTGGGTCTCGACTTCGGTCTTCGTGCCGCGGCCCTCACGCCGCAGGAGTGAGTAGCGACGCCCTCCTTGACCGGACCCAAAATTGTGGGTCTGATTCAGTCGAATTGCGATGGCTTGAAGGGGAGATTTAAAAATGTTCAGTTTTAATTCGGTTCGAAATTTGGGTCTGGGAGCTTTGATTCTTGGTCTAGCGGCGTGTGCGCCTTCGGCTCCTCAATTGAAGAAAGTGATGGAAGATAATCCCGATGTTCTTTACGCGGCGATGCGAAAAGATCCGGTGAAATTTCTTGAGGTCGTCAATGAAGTGGCGGAGCTAGCGAAAACTCAAAAAGAGTCACAGCAGTTTGAAGAGGGTTTCAAAAATCCACTTAAGCCCGAGATCGACGAAACTCGCCTTTTCGATGGACCTAAAGACGCGGCCATCACGATTGTGGAATTCTCGGACTTCCAGTGCTCGTTTTGTCAGCGCGGCCACGAGACGATGAAAGAAGTGATGCAGGCTTACAGCGGTAAAGTTCGAATTTTGATGAAGAACTACCCGATCGACCGCATCCATCCTCAGGCACGGAAGATGTCGCAGTTGTTTGAAGCGATGGCGACCAAGGATCCAGCAAAAGCACTTCAGTTCAAGGCTCAGCTTTTCGAGCGCCAAGATGGCTTCATGCCAAACGACAGCGAGAAAAAGTCAAAGACCCAAGAAGAGTTCATGGGGAAGTACAACAAACGCGCGGATGCGGAGCTTGCGAAAATGGTGAAAGCTCTGGGTTTCGACTACGCGGAACTTAAGAAAATCAGCGAATCCGAGCCGATCCTGAAAATTATGGAAAAAGACGCTGCGGAAGCACAGAAGTTCGGGTTTTCCGGAACACCGGGCTATGTCGTGAACGGTGTTGCCGTCCGTGGTGCCTATCCGATCGAAGCCTTCAAATCGATCATCGATCGCCACCTGAAGAAATAGGTACCCGGTTCTTTTTGCAGAAGCGGCGCGTAACTTCCGCCGCTTTTCATGTCGCTACGGAATGTGCGCCTCGCGGCCGGCCCAGGGTTAACAGCCTACATATGTGGACATCTTCGAGGGGCGCAGCTAGAACTTGTTGCATGTCTGAATCGAGCAATCACTCGGCCTCTGGCGAAGCTTCGTCAGCGCCGCTTCTTTCGATAGCCCCATCGGTTTCTCCTGAAATCGGCCGCAAGCCTTCGTGGCTCAAAGTTCGTGCGCCCGGCGGAGAAAACTACGTCCGCATCAAGGACATGTTGAAAACATTGAACCTCGCGACGGTTTGCCAAGAAGCGCGTTGTCCGAATATCGGCGAGTGCTGGAGCGGTGGAACGGCAACGTTCATGCTGATGGGCGAAGTCTGCACACGCGGCTGTAGGTTCTGCGCGGTGAAGACCGGAAATCCTCGAGGAAAAATCGACAACGATGAGCCGGAAAAAGTCGGCTACGCCATTGCGAAAATGGGCCTCGAGTACGTCGTCATCACGTCGGTCGATCGCGATGATCTTCCAGATCAGGGCGCCGAGCATTTTGCCCGCACGATTCGCACTATCAAAGCGGGTGATCCGAAGCTCATCGTCGAAGTTTTGACGCCAGACTTCCGAGGCGACCGCGCTCACATTAAACACATTGTCGATGCGGCTCCTCACGTGTTCGCGCAAAATATTGAAACGGTTGAACGCCTCACGCGGCGTGTTCGCGATCCGCGTGCAGGATACCGACAAACAATGAATTTTTTGGCGGCTGTGAAAGAATTCGACTCTACGCGAACGACCAAATCTTCGATCATGTTCGGCTTGGGTGAAGAGCGGGAAGAAGTGATTCAGACGCTGAAGGATCTTCGCGATGTCGGTTGCGACGTCGTCACGTTCGGTCAGTATCTGCAGCCGACAAAGCGGCATTTGAAAGTCGAAAAGTACGTGACGCCCGAGGAGTTCGACGAGTGGAAGTCGATCGCTGATTCAATGGGTTTTTTGTATGTCGCCAGTGGTCCGCTGGTTCGCAGTTCGTACCGTGCCGGAGAGTTTTTCATGAAGGGCATGATCGAAAAGAAAAACCGCGAAGCTTTGGGTTTGTAATTTAGAATTTTTTTATTTGAATTTTAACGGGGGATCATCATGGCAACTAAGAATGTTCAGCTTCCAGAACTCGGCGAGGGCGTGACAGAGGGCGAACTTGTAAAGTGGCTCGTCAAAGTTGGAGACACGATATCGCCAGATCAGCCTGTTGCTGAAATGATGACCGACAAAGCCACCGTTGAAGTTCCCTCGCCAATGGCGGGCGTCGTTAAAGAAATCAGCAAAAAAATTGGCGACGTGATTGAAGTCGGCGCCACAATGCTTGTCATTGAAACTGACGGAGCTGCCGCGACCAAATCGCAGGCGCCAGCGGCCCCAAGTCCCGCCGCAAAATCAACGTCGACACCTTCGCCGTCGATGCCAGCTATGATGACATCAGCAGTGACAGGTTCTGCCTCGAGCGCTGCGACATCTGCTGCGCGAACCTCGGCGGCCGGTATGGATGTTTATCCACAAGTTTCTCCTCCTGTTGCAGATTCGAAAGTTCTTGCGACTCCGGCGACACGTCGCCTGGCGCGCGAGTCGGGTGTTGATCTCAACCAAGTCCGTGGCACAGGAGTCGCTGGCCGAGTGACTCGCGACGATGTGATGAGTTCGGGTGGTGCTGGCGCGGTTTCTGCGGGAACACCTTCTTACGGTGGTACTTCGGCGGCCGGCGGAGTTTCCGCGCTTCAGATTCCACGACCCGGATATCAAGGTCCGGCGGGAGCCCCGGAAGAGCGCGTCGCACTTCGCGGAATCCGAAAGAAAATTGCCGAGAACATGCAGATGGCAAAACACATCGTTCCTCACTTCACATTGATGGATGAGGCCAATGTCACTTCTCTCGTGGCGATGCGCGAAGAGCTTAAGGCCTTTGGCGAAAAGAACGGCGTTAAAATCACTTACTTGCCATTTGTGATGAAAGCGCTGATCGCGACGGTTCGCGAGTTCCCGATGTTCAATGCATCGATCGACGATGCGGCTCAAGAGATCGTTTACAAAAAGTACTTCAACATGGGCTTTGCGGCCGACACTCCGAATGGTCTTCTCGTGCCGGTTATCAAAAACGCGGATCACAAAACGATCATCGAACTTTCTCGCGAGATTTCGGATCTTGCAAAACGGGCTCGCGACGGAAAGCTTGCTTTGGATGAAATGAAGGGTGCGACCATCACTGTAACCAATATCGGTTCTGTGGCAGGTCAGTATGCGACTCCCATTATCAATCACCCTGAAGTGGCGATCATGGGCATGTACAAGATCTCTGAAAAGCCAGTGATCAAACGCGATGCTTCGGGCGCTATGACTTTGGACGCGATCAAAACAATGAATTTCACGATCACGGCGGATCATCGTTTGATCGACGGCGCCGTCGCGGCGAATTTCTTAAAAGCATTCATGCACCGAATTGAAAATCCGGGCGTGTTGATGCTGGACATGATGTAGGAGCTGAAAAAATGGCGACTCAGAATTTCGATGTTGTTGTAGTTGGAGCGGGTCCCGGCGGTTACGTGTGTGCTATCCGTTCTGCACAGCTGGGTTTAAAGACCGCAATCATTGAGCGCGAGTACTTGGGCGGCGTCTGTTTGAATGTTGGATGCATTCCGTCGAAAGCACTCATCACGGCCGGCCATTTTCTGCACAAAATGCAGCACGATGCGCCGACGATGGGTCTTAAGATCAACGGCGATGTGAAGATCGACATGAAGCAGATGCAGACGTGGAAAAAATCGGTCTGCGACCGCATGGCGGGCGGAGTTGAAACTCTGCTTAAAGGCAACACCGTCACAATCATTCGCGGCGAAGCATCTTTTAAATCTAAGACGGAACTCACCGTTAAGACTGCGAGCGGCGGAACGGATTCGATCACGGCGAAAAACTTTGTCATCGCAACGGGGTCTCGTCCGATCGAAATTCCCGGCTTCGCCTTCGACGAAAAACTTGTATGTTCTTCGACCGGTGGCCTTGCGATCGATGAAAAAATTGATTCCGCTATTGTCATCGGCGGCGGTTACATCGGTCTTGAAATCGGTTCGATGCTTTCGAACTTCGGCACCAAAGTGACAGTCGTTGAAGCTAACAAAGGTCTGCTGGTCGGACTTGCGGACCCCGAGTGTGTGCAGGTTGTTGCGCGAAAGCTTAAGAAGAATGGCGTCGACGTGATGCTCGAGGCGAAAGCCAAGGGTTGGAAGAAGTCCGGTAAAGGCGTTGAAGTCACCGTCGAAGTCGGTGGTAAAGAGCAGACTTTAAAGGCCGACAAAGTTCTTGTGACGGTTGGGCGTCGACCCAACAGTGATCAAGCCAATATCAAAGGCGTGGGAATCACTGTTGATGATAAAGGTTTCGTGAAAGTGAATGCCGAACGCCGAACGAATGTTCCAAACATTTTTGCTATTGGCGATATCGCGTGTCAGCCGATGCTGGCGCACAAAGCTTCGCACGAAGGTGTGATGGTCGCAGAAATCATGAGCGGAAAAAAACGAGCGTACGAAGTGAAAACCGTACCGTCTGTGATTTTTGTCGATCCTGAAATTGCGGCAGCAGGTATGACGGAAGATGAATGTAAAGTGGCCGGCTACAACGATCTGAAAATCGGCAAGTTTCCGTTTGCGGCCAACGGCCGCGCGGTTTCGATGCTCGAGACCGACGGCTTTATCAAGATCATCGCCGATGCGAAAACGAACATTGTTCTTGGTGTTCATATGGTGGGACCCGATGTTTCGAATCTCATTTCAGAAGCGGCTCTTGCGATCGAAATGGGTGCTCGACTGGAAGACATTGCGCTCACGATTCATCCGCATCCGACATTGGGTGAGACGATGATGGAAGCGGCGGAAGCGACATTGGGTCACGCGATCCACATTATTCAAAAACCGCTGGGCGGTGCCAAGCCGACCGCGGGTCCAAGGGCTCATGCTTGATCCTGCACGAGGGACAGCGACGATGATCGCTGTCGAGCACTGGGGCGAGATCTCGTACCGAGAGGCTCTCGCCCGGCAGGAAGAATACGTTGATCACGTGAGCCGCGAGCTTCGTCGTGAAACGCTCGTCTTTTGCACCCATCACCCCGTTGTGACTTTGGGTCGAGGCACCAAGGCTGGTGATGTGTTTGGTTGGTCCGGTGAATCCTTCGAAGTCAGCCGCGGGGGCCGTGCCACTTACCATGGGCCCAGTCAGACGGTCGTGTACCCAATTATAGATTTGAATTCTCGCGGTCGCGACCTTCATGTCTATATGAGAAATCTTGAAAATGCCGTGCTTGAAGTGCTGTCGTCTTTTGGGATTACGGCTGTGGCCAATGCCTTGCAGACTGAAGACGGCTCTTTGGAGGCAGCACCCGCGACAGGTGTTTGGATTGAGAACAAAAAGATTGCTTCGATTGGAATTGCGGTTCGTCGTTGGATTTCATTTCACGGTCTGGCGCTGAATATTGATATGGACGCGTCGGCATTTCAGGGAATGAAGCCGTGCGGTTTTGCTCCGGGCAGTGTCGTTTCGATGGAAGAGATCTTGGGTCAGAAAGTCGCGCGCGGCGCTGTGGATTCGCGTCTTGAGATCGCGCTTTTAAAAAGACTTTCTTAAAATTAAAAGTTGGAAATTAAAAATTTGAAACTTAGCGATCGCCGCTGGTTAGCTGCTACTTCTTCTCGATACTAAAAGCGACTTTTTTAACGCCCGCCGTTTTGATCAAATCAATGATCGTCGTCAGTGTTTCCAAAGTTACAGTCTTGTCGGCTTGAAGTATTGCAGCCGTATCCGGTTTTTCGGCGATGGCTTGCGCCGCCGCTGCCGCCAGAGCTTCGGGTGTCGAAGGTTGACCGTTAAGAACGATGGCTCCGTCGCGACCGATGGCGACATTGAGTGGCGCCGGAGGCGCTTCTTCACCCGAAGAAGACTTCGGCAAATTGATATCGATGACGGGCTTCAAGACAAGCGGTGCCGTCACCATAAAGATAATCAGAACGACAAGAATAATATCGACGAACGGAACAATATTGATCGCTGAAATTGGTTCGTCGTCGCTCTGATTGATTCCGCCAGCCATCTCTACACGGTTCCTTTGGGAGTTCTTGAACCTGGATTTCCGCTGAGTGTTTTTGCGTAAGCAACACAGAGCTCTCGCACAGAATCGATACTCTGCATCGTTCCGCGAACTTGTTTTTGGAAGGCGTTGTAGGCAATGACCGCAGGGATCGCGACGATAAGGCCAACGGCTGTGGCGACAAGAGCCTCTGCAATTCCAGTCATGACCGCTTCGTTGCCGGAAGAAGCATTGGCTGCGAGGTCACGAAACGCTTTCATGATTCCAAGGACCGTTCCAAGAAGTCCGATGAAGGGAGCATTGGATCCGATCGTCGCGAGAAAATTCAGTGATCTCTCAAGCGCCGGTCGTTCGAGAAGTGCGAACGATGTGAAGATTTCGCCGAGACCGTCGGGCCCATTTTCTTTCACATGTCGAAGCCCATATGAAAGCGCGCGTCCCTCTAGAGATTCGCGATCTTTTGCCATATCTTCGAGGTCGCTCAAATTGTAGCTTTGAAGCGCTTCCTTGAGACGCATGCGATTTTTATTGGATCTTGCCACAACCGCTCGAAGCGCCAACCAGCGCTCGAGGATGAGACCAATACTGACCACGCTGAGTATGAGAAGAAGCCATAGAATGGCTTCCGCTCCGCCTTGTGCAACACTAAAAAGTCTATCTGTAAGCATGCTTCAAATTATTTCTAGGGTGAGTGAAGGGGTCAAGGTAACATTCAAGTCATGCGATGTTTTTTGATATTTGGATTTCTCGCGGGGGCATTGACCAGCGCGCTAGCTGGATGTCAGTGGAAGGCGTCGGAACGGAATTCGATTCTTATCGTCGCCGTCGACCGTCTGGGTGTTACGCGCGCGGGATGTGGTACAGAAAAAGATGACGCAACCCGCTCGGGACTTGCGGCTTTATGCGATGAGAGCGTGCGTTTTTCGCATGCGTTTACGACGTCCACCCTGTCGGCGCCGGCGATGGGCTCAATATTGACGGGAAGATATCCATTTCGCTCGGGGCTTCGACACAATGGCGGCGGAGAATTGGGAACTTTGTCGTCATCCATCGAAACAGCGCCAGAGCGAGCGCTTCAATTGGGTTATCGGACTTTTTTTGTGGCATCGGCACCACCGCTGTTAAGACGGACGGGTCTCCATCAGGGGTTTGAAATTTTCGATGATGCGATTCATCCCGACAGCCGTCGGCTTCATCGATCCGCTCGGGAGGTCGTCGATATATTTTCTTCGTGGATTGGAAAACTGGGTGATCGAGAACCATTTTTCGCTGTCGTACACATGTCTGATCTTTTGGTGCCGTGGCAGCCGACTCATGATGACTCTGGCCGTGCGCGAGAGAGCACAGTGAGCGGTCAGCTCGAAGAAATTGATGAAAGTCTGGGGCGCCTCTGGGATTTTCTGAAGTCGCAGAATCGATGGTCCAATACGACGGTTGTACTTGTCGGTCTTCAGGGGGACTCCATCGATATCCGTGCGGGAGAAATTCCGGCGCTCGACTTACACTCGGAAACCACTCATGTCTCACTTTTAATAAAAGAGGCATCGAGGTCAAAGCAGCCGGCGACGACTCCGAGAGAAACGCGGCAGCGAGCCTCGGGACAACCCGCTTACGAATGGGTTCCAAAGACGTGGTCTTTTGATGTCAACGTGTCGCTTGCGGATCTTGGAGTTACATTGTTTGACTGGCTCGAGGCGGGAGACGAGTCCAATGTACAATTCGATGAAGCTCGCAGTTTGCGCTCGGCACTTCGCGGTCCCGGAGAATCGATCGAAGAATGGCGACAAGACGAACGCTGGATTGCGAGCGAGTCGGCGTGGGCCCGATGGCAAGTGAGAGAAAGTATTCCGATTCGTGTGGCGCTTCGGCGCGGACCTTTTCTTTATATTCACGACGCCATTCCCACGATTTACAATACACTGACAGACGCCTTTGAAGTTGCACCAATGCCGCAACGAAACGATCGTACGCGGGAACTGCGATCGGGCTTTGACTCGCTGGCGACCGAGCTGGGATTTCGACCGTTCCCCGGCGTTTCGGCCGCGGATCAGCTTGAAGAAAAATGGGCGCGAAATTATTTTTCGCAGCGCCTTGGGGCACGTTCAACACCAAATACCAAAGCCGACGATCAGCGAATCGAAATTCTTTCGACAACATCGCTCAAAGCACGGACTTGGATTGAGCTCCGGCGTTGGGAATCGGGTGGTGCTTTGGGCCCCGAACCGACGGCCTGCTCGCGGTTGGTTTTTTCAGTGGATTCGGGATTGGGATTCACGTCATCGACGGAAGCCGAAATTGCTCGACTCTGCCCATTTCGTTCTGCGAAAGAAATCGCTCGCTGGTATCGTTCGAAAAATCCAGAGGAAAGAGATCGATTGTTTGAAAGTATCTACCGTGTTGATCAGCAGCGGATTGCTGCTGTGCGCGTTGCGGAAACTTCATTGGCCCTGGGCCAGATTTGGGAAACAGGATCGACGCGACGTCTTTCATTGGAGGGAATTGAAAGCCTCATGTGGCAGCCTGAGGCTCAAAAACTTCGCCAGCAAATCACGCGGCGAAGTCGGTCTCTACCTGAGCTCTAATTTTCAATTTTCGTTCAAGCCAATGCGAAAGAACATTGAGGTCATCTTCGGTGGCAAGTTTAACTTTGGGATCTGCCGTTGGCGATTTGGCGACCTGTAAGTAGACCTTCTTTGGATTCAACATCGCTATGACTTCGATCCACTCGTCGAGTTGGCTTGAGTGGTTGAGGCTTAAGTCACCGGCCAGTAACGTCGTCTGAACCGAAAGGTTTTTAATCGACCGCGCACCTAGAATGATTTTTTCAAGACTTGAGCGAGACAGTGGTCTGTTGATTTTTTTGAAGCTGGTCTCGGTTCCTACATCGATCTTCAAAACTGTTTCGTCAAAAAGATTGAGAGCATCGACGATGTCGCGATCGTCGAATTTATCTCCGTTGGTAAGGCAAACTAGTTTCGTTGTTCGGCCTTTTTCATTGGTCGTCGAGGCAAGTTCCGAGCGCCGCTCAAGAAGCGCATTCGTGAGCTGCCGGAAATCGGGATAAAGTGTAGGTTCCCCGTTTCCGGAGACAAGAATAGAGTCTATTGCCTCTCCGCTTTGAGCGCCTTCCGACAAAGCGCGACCAACACCTGTCAAAATTTCTTGAAGTGGGGAAAAGACCGCTTCCTGTTTGAGACGACTTATACGTAGCTCAGAGGGTCCGAGCGAGCAGTAGACGCAGTCAAAATTGCAGATTTTTTTCTCACCGAGAACATTGACCTCGATCGAACGACCAAGAGAGGCATTCTGAAACGCTGGTGACACGATCCTCACGCGGCACCATTCGTCGAATCGATGCCTTGACTTGAAAGATCAGACGCTTCGGCTTCTATCGACAAAAGTCCCAGCCAAAATGCTGTATTGGCGTCGTCGACGGAAAGCGAACGAACGATTTTTTCAGCATCAAGTTCATCGTTCTTCAGTGAGAAGAAAGACTTTGGAGTTCTTGAATGTGACAAAAGCATAATCGAGTCTTTGGGGCGCGCTCGCAGACTGTTGATCGTCAAATTCACATGCGTATCAAGTCCTAAAAGCTGAGCAGGGAGTGCCGGAAGTCTTTCACCGTTGTCTTCAAGATCCAGTGCCAGATCCACACTTGAACCCAGCGGAAGTAGTGACTGATTTCCACGTCCTAATAAAAGATGCGGACCACCGACTTGCACCCAGCTGAGTTCGTTGTGAGAAAGTGTCGCAGCGAAAATTTCAACACCTGCGCGATACTCGTCGCTATTTTCTTCTCGGTAAAGCATGTCGTTTGCGAGCATCGCGGCCGTGCGCAGATTGTTGGCTGCGGTTGATAAGCAAGAGAGCTTCGGAAGCGGTGACGTGGCTTCTCGGTCCTGCGAAGCAAAAGCTAAGTATTCGAACATTCGGTCGATCACTTTTTTTGCAGCGTTGCGAGATCCCCAAGGAATGGCTACAATCAAAGTGTTGACCGACGAGTCGATCAGCACCTCGGGTGTTGGTCTTGAATTGGATCCCGCGAAGGGTCGACTGCTGAAGACAAGTTTCATAGTGGCTGATCCGAGTAGTTGCGAAGTTTAATTCGAGACTTCTGG
Organism: Bdellovibrionales bacterium Ga0074137; assembly: GCA_001464715.1. Classification (GTDB taxonomy): domain Bacteria; phylum Bdellovibrionota; class Bdellovibrionia; order Bdellovibrionales; family JAMPXM01. The sequence goes on from LNDT01000030.1 coordinate 152,236, forward strand.
TAGTACTCGCCGTCAGTGGTATCTAATTCCATAATCTTCTTCCAAAGATTTTGCGCATCCTTCACCTTGCCGACACCTTCGTACAGAATCGCATCCTCGTAAGTAGAACGAAGTTGAGAGGTGAGTTCACGACGAACTTTCCCGATGAACTCAGCGGCCTTGTCGCTTTTCGGATCGAATTCTTTCGCCTTCTTTGCGGCTTCAAGAGCCTCTTTGTAGTTTCGAGCTTGATAAGATGTTTGAGCCGATTGCAAGAGCTCATCGATTCGTGTCGACATCATCGATCGGATCTGAATGATGGCTGCTTCCGACTTTGATTTTAGATTCTGTGGATCTGGCAGGTCCGAGCGAAGATGACGGTTGTACGCCTCAATCGCCTGTTGCCACTGAGACTTTCTTTGTAAGCTTGCGGCCTGTTCAAACAGCGATCGACCACGACCAACGCGGTCAGCGAAATCTTTTTGCTGTGTCAGTTTTTGCTGACGTTCGCTCATTCGCCGCTCAACGCGCCCGATGAGATCTGCCACCAAAGGATTTGTGGGATCAAGTCCAATGGTCGGTGCAAGGCAATTTCTGATTTGATTGACGTCAAAGCTAGTGTTGGCAAGCGCATTACACTCGCGCACGTTGCGATCAATCATGCGTTTCTGTTCTTCGACACGCTTTCGTTCTTGTTCGATAAAGGCGAGCTGTTCGGCGTGCGCTCGTTGTGCGAGGACATCCTCCGCCATCGCCTTGGAGCCCTCGTAACCATCGGGTAAAATTTGGTGCAGCTTCTTTAACTGCTCGTCCGTATTTTCAAATTTCCCCTGCATATAGAGATTTCTGGCTGTGACGTAGATCTCTTTCACAAGTTGTTTTTGCTGCGGAGAAAGTTGACTGAAAGCATCGACCTTCTGGTTCGCGCCAGTAGCTTTCCCGGGCCCCTCATCGTTTTGGCCGAACATCGCATAAAGCGCGCCCAGCGCGATAATGCCGATAAGAGCCATCCGGAGTGTGTTTTTCTTTTTCTTCGGTTCGCCCCACTGTGCGGCCTCTTGGTCGACTCGGACAGCCCCGCCGGCCCCACCGCTTTGCGGAACGGGGTAGTTTATGATTTCAAAACGAGGTGTTGCCATCAGCGCCGGCGCAGCCATCATTTCTTTGGGAATAGCGATCAAGCGCTTTTCAAAACTTGGATCCCTGATTTCGAAATATAGAAGCAGTGACTGCACGGCGACGACATCGCCGCTATTGAGGCGACGGGCGTCGTCAGGAATCAGTGGATCGCCGTTGAGAACAGTCCCGTTGGCGCTTCCAAGATCTGTGATGAAGTAGCCCTCGGGCGTGGAGGTGACTTCGAACTGCCGTCGGCTCGCTTTTCGGTCGGGGAGAAAGATGTCGCAAGTGTCTTCACGACCCGCAAGCCACTTCTTACCCTGAAGCTCCATTCGTGATTCAGATCCATCAGCCTTGACGATGCGGAAGTACGGTTTCGCAGGCATCACAGAACCAACGTTGGTAGCTTCGTCGTTTCCTTCAAAGTGTGACGGTGAGTAGTTCTGCGGAATGTTTTCTGGCGAGGATTGTCCTTCGCCAGAAGGTTGCTGAGGCGATGGAATCAACGAAAGAGTCGCGGAAGGGTTGCCGCCCACGGCGTTCGACGAATGATTGAAATTTGTCGGTGCACCGAAATTTTCTGCGCCCACTGCGGATCGATGCTCAACTTCAGAGTGAGCGACGGCCGAGCTCTCATTGATTTCAGAAAATCTGAAATCGTAACTTGAAAGTTTAAAGACCGATCCGTGCGTAAGTTCGACGGCTGGCGCCGAGTGACCCGCGACAATCAGTTCGCCAAACTTCGAAATCACTCGTGCGGTCCACTGGCCATTTTCCTCTGAAACTTTGAAATGTTGGCGAGAGATGCCGGGTTGGGTTTCGAGCTGAACTGTGCAGGTTTCACCGCGCCCAAAAGTATACTCTTCTCCAGCCGTCAGCTGAAGAGAAGAAACTTCCTTGCCATGAAGTAAAACCTTAAGAGTCGACATAGTTAGTACCGCCGATCCTGAAGAAGATCGCATTCCTTCTTCATGGCTTCAGCTTGTTTGAATTTTAAGTCGTCGCGATTAGGAAGCATGACAAGTGCTTTTTCGATCGAGGCCGCGCAGCGGGAGAACATATTTTTTTCGCGGTACCTACGTCCCTCAAGTAAAAGCTGAGTGATGGCTTCGTCGCGCTGTTTTTCAGCCTGTCGGTAGTAACGTCGCGATAGAACATGCTCGGGGTCGATGGCTCGCGCCGTCTCAAAGGATCGCATGGCACGGATGTAGTTACCTTTTTGGTAGTCTCGGAATCCCTCGATGTAGTGCTTCTGTGCTTCCTCGAAGCGTGTTTTCTCTTCTTCCGTCCGAAACGACCGCTGTTTTGCGACTTCGGCAACGCGCGCATCTGTTTCGGTGATTTCCTTTTCAATTTCAGAGGTCGTGCGAAGGCCGCGATTCAGTTTTTTGGCTGCGGGCTCGCTCATGCCGACGTAAATCATCCCCGCAAAAAGAAGTCCGACGATAATATAGAACGGTCCGCGGCCCCCGGATTTTCCAGCTTTCGGTGGAGGTAAAGCCGACGTCGTGGTTTTGTTTGCGCGCGGTGCTGCTCCGCCTCCGACCAGCGCAAGGTGGTCTGTTGGTGGGGCAAGTGCTGCTGGTGAAATCACGGCAGGAAGTTGCATGGCTTCAACGACGAACGAAAATTCAGTCTCTCCGATACGGATGAGATCTCCGCCCTTGATAGAAAAGCGCTCGCCGGCCACGCCATTGAGCAAAAGTTTCGAGCGACCGCTAACGTCGACGATGCTGATATCTTCAGGCGAAAACTCGATGATCGCGGCGTTTCGACTGACTCGCGGATCGTTGAGAACCACGTTGTTTGATGAAGCCTCACGTCCGATCGTCACGCGCGGAGGCAAAAGCTGATAAATCGCACCGGCATCAGGCCCGTTGCGGACAGCGATCACAAATTTGAATCCCGTGCGTGGGAGAGCCGAAGCCATCTTCAAAGCTTATGATCCTCCTGCGCGGTGAAGAGTAATCAAATACCAGGCAGCTTCGCCGCCGTTGCCGACGATGGCCTGACCATTGATCTCATAAATGCTACCAGAAAATGGAATCTCGCTGAACGCGATACTTCCAAGCTGCTCGCGCATTTTCGGAACAAGATCTCGCAAGTTAGCCTGTAGTGCTGGGTCCGGAATCTCATTGAGGCCACGACCGACCAGGGCAATACCGCCACCTAAGAGCTGATCAAAATTCGAATTCGTCGAAATGATTCGATCGTCGATAGCATTGATACTCACTGCCGGCACAGGAAGCATTCGAACGACATTCGTTGCTTCGATATCACGATTTAAGACGGCGCTGGGCGATTGATAGCCACCACCGCTGTTGGCAGCTCGGGTCAGCGCGGAATTAACGTTGCTGATGACTTTTTCAAGCAAAGGATACTGGTAAGGCGTTGATAGATCGTCCCGACCCTCGCGCAGGGCATCGTCCAGTTGCAGACCAAGAAGTTGCAAGGGGTGTTCAACCACGCGCTGAAGAAAGAAATAGAGTACAGCGCCGATGAGGCCCGCGAGCAAAAAGATCTGAATGAAGAGCCCCAATGTTTGAGCGGGATTCATCGCCATGGAGCCCATGTCATAGAGGACGATGGCATAGGCGGCGGCTTCCTGCGAACCGGCGTCAGGATTGTACCTAGAAATTGGCACAGCCACTCCCAAATTGGAGTCGTCGATGAATCCTTCAGTTTCTCGCTCTTCGCGGCGAGCCTGATTGACGAACGGAAGCTTCGAAAATTCGCCTCGTTTGTTGGCCGGGGCGAGAATGGTTCCATCTTTTGAAAGAATCAAAGCATTGCTGACGCCCTCCTCGAGTTCGGCGAGACGGACGGTGACAGCGACTTCATTGCGTTCGAGAATAGCCTGCCGATTGATGGCGGCCAGGTTTCGAGCGATTGTTTTTGCGCGCCGAACACTTTCTTGGCGAATGCTCTTTTTAGTTAGAGTCACCATCGGTACTGTTGCGACGACAGTGACCATAATGACGTACAATGTGACGAAGAGCATGAGGCCTTGGCGGTAGTTCATGCGCTGGACGACCGAGTAGACGCCAGGCATGGCGACGTGGTCGAAATAAATTCGAATGTTTTCGAAGAAATCCAGGAAGCCATTTCCGGTGTAATTCGGCTGAGGCGCAACCTGTTCCTCAGGGCTCTCCGCCGCGGCCGCGGACGCGTAGAGGTCGTGAGCAGCGGCCGAAGGATGATTTCCCGCAAATTGATGAGGCGATGGGGCGTTGATCGCCGCCGCTCCTGCCCACGCGGGCATCGGAACTCCGCCGGCGACGCCGCCTTGGACAAAGCGAGGATCAAATCCGGGCGGAAGTTCAAGAACGTCGACGACCATATCGTGAAAGGTGAGTTTGTCGCCGGCATTTAGTTTTTGATTTTGAACTCGCAGCCCGTTCACGAAAGATCCGTTGCGCGAATTCATGTCCGTCAGAATCACTTTGCCATCTTCCGTCAGAAGAATTGAGGCGTGTTCTTTGGACACTGAATTAGAGGCAAGTTTGATCTGGCACGAGGGGCTTCGACCAACAAGATTGTAACCCACATTCAGAGGTACAATCTGTCCCGCCTGAGAGCCGGTCAAAATCCGAAGAGCAAATGAGGGAGATGTAGGATTAGCCATGCTCCTCCTTTCCTTCGGATGTAAGTTTAAGCTGATCACCGGGACGAAGATCTGCCATCCCAAGCTTGGCTTGTGCCAAAGTTTCTGCGGGAAATTCAAAGACACTCGACGCTTTCAAGTGAAGACGGGTGATGCGCCAAGGCTTTAGACTTCGGTACATCGCCACGATCTTCAATTTGTCGTCCACAAAAATGGCATCGATCGGGAACTTCATAAAAAATGTGTGGATCGAATTGCATCGCTTGATCCACAAAGCTTCGCCGAGTGGAAGATTTGTTCGACCCAAGAGACCTTTTGATCTCGCGAGGAAACTTTCAGCAACTTCGAGTCGCGTCGCCAAAATGCCACGATCGGTTCCACGGAGAACTGCGAGAGATTGGCCAACGGTTTGCTTTTGACTTCGCACCTGAGCCATTACCCGCCTCCATAGAGGAACTGCAGCGCAATCGGTGCGAACACCATAATGAAAACGGCTGGCAGGATGAACAAAACTAGAGGGATGAGAATTTTTTGAGAGGCTTGCGCTCCTGCTTTTTCCGCACGAACGAAACGTTCAAGGCGCATTTGAGCTGATTGATCTTTTAAAACTTTTGCGATGCTAACGCCGGTCGCATCCGAATCGACAACCACGTTCACGAGGGAATTCACCTGCTGAAGGTCACAGCGGCGAGACAGAGCCTTGAGTGCGTCAGCACGCGAACTGCCAAGTGTGATGTCGCGCAAAACCTGATTGAGTTCGTCAGCGAGGATACTGTCTTTGCTGGCCTTTTCGACGATCGCTTGGATGGCGCCTTGAAAGTCTTTTCCGGCTTCAACCGCCAGCGCCATCAAGTCCGTAAAAAACGGAAGTTCGTTTATGATGGCAAGTTGGCGGTCGCTGCGCATTTTACTTGCGTGACTGTCGGGCATTTTCCAGCCAACCAGACCTATCACCGCGAAAATCACGATGGGGTAGTCCAGCTGAAGTGCGAAATTGAGAACGATGGCGACAATCGGAAGTGCGACGCCCCACAGAAGCTTCAAGCCGAGAAATTCGTCGACGTTGAGCTCGGAGGTGAGACCTGACGTGATGAGGCTTTGCTCAATTTTCTTTCGCCATTTCGGATCCTTGATGCGAACGGCGTACTGAATCGTGAACTGGTGAACCAGCGGACGAGACATTTCGATCAATGGAGATTTTGATTTCGATGGCGCATTTCCCGAAGCCCACGACAGTGCTTGCGCACCTTCGTCTCTCGCCATTAAGGCCGAGACAAAGAAGTACGCCGCCACGCCGGTGACGAGGATTAAAACCATTGGTAGCAAATCGCTTCCCATCAAAGTACCTTCCGTGATGTATGGAAGAAATGAGCGTTCGACGTTTCGTACTTGCATCGCAATCGCCTCGAAGGCGCCAGATTCTTACGATTTCAGGTTACGAGTTCGACATTCTCCCTAGTCAAATATCGGAAATTCCCGACGAAAACCTGAATCTGACGTCACAAATCAGACAGCTCGCTTCAGACAAAGCTGAAGCGTGTCTCAAAATGGGAAAGTTCGCGGAAGGACAGGGGATTTTGGTGCTCGCTAGCGACACAGTGGTCGTTTTCGGTGGCCAGATACTAGGCAAGCCTAAAGACGAGAAAGAGGCACGATCATATCTTCGACGACTTTCGGGCCAGACTCATGACGTTATTACGGCCGTAAGTCTTAGGGACGTTGATACAGGTCGAGCCGCGGAAGACCATGCCATTTCAAAAGTTAAGTTCCGCGAACTTTCAGATGAACAAATCGAAAACTACATCGCAAGTGGAGATCCTTTCGATAAAGCTGGCGGCTACGGAATCCAAAGCGCCCTCGCACGAAACTTTGTCGAAACCTTTGATGGCGACTACGACACGATTGTCGGTCTTCCTATGAAAACCGTTGAAAAAGCCATGGGAACATTGGGGGTTTCGGCTCTCAAGCGAAACAGCGCAATTTCTGAAAATTTGCAAAATGTCCGTCGGAAAATCAAAGACGCTCGAAGCCGTTCGAGGCGATTTTCAATCTCCTCGAGTGAGTCTCATGACGTTGAGTTAGTAGCCGTTTCGAAAACAAAACCTCTTGAAGATGTTTTCGATGCGGTTTGCGCCGGACAGAAAAATTTCGGTGAAAATTACATTCAAGAAGCTCTTGGGAAAATCGACGAGCTAAATTCAATTCTTGAATTAGCAGCCAGTCTGAATCCTCGACATGCAGAAACCTGGGCGCGCGCCTCGGATATTAAATGGCATTTCATTGGGACGCTTCAGTCGAAAAAAGTGAAGAGCGTTGTCGGTCGTTTCTCGTTGATCCATTCTGTCGATCGAGTCTCGCTTGTCGAGGAGATTCAAAAGCGTGCCTCCGAGAAAAATTTAATCCAATCGTGCCTCCTTCAAATCAATATTGGAGATGAGGCTACAAAGAGTGGAGTCTCAAGCGGTGCGTTTTCTGAACTTTTCGAGGCGGCTCGTGCCTGCTCTCACGTTCGGCTTTGTGGTGTCATGGCGCTTCCGCCGCTTTCGGAAGACGAGTCGCTGTCTCGTAGGCGCTTTCAAGAAGTTCGATTAATTTTCGAGAGCGCCAGGGCCTCGCTACCGAAGGAAAAACAAGCGGACTTTTGTCATCTGTCCATGGGCACAACAAGTGACTTTGAGCTGGCCATCGAAGAGGGGTCAACAATTGTGCGTGTTGGAACCGCTCTCTTTGGCGCTCGCGCGTAACCGACTGTAGCGCTTGAGCGGGTAACCGACAGTAGCGGTTGAATTGCCGTTGCTGAATGGGTCCAGATGCCACATGATATTGAAATGGCAAACGAGTCATCTTCCGTTGGTCCTCGTGAATGGCGCAAAATCGGTTTCATCGGCACGGGGCACATGGGGCAGGCGATGATTCAAGCTTTCATCGAAAGCGGTCGCGTGCCAGCGAACAAGATCTACGCGGCCAATCGGTCTGACGGAAAATTAAAGAAAATGCAGGAGCAGTTTGGAATTAATGTCGTTGCGACCAACGAGCAACTGATCGATTCCTGCGAAATTGTGATCATCGCAGTCAAACCGCAAGATCTCGCCGCGATGTTGGAGCCGATCGCGAGCACTTTTCTGCCAAGCCACATCGTAATTTCTTTGGCTGCGGGATTTTCTTTGCGCTCGCTGCAAAGACTTTTGCCGGACGTGAAGGCTTTAATCCGAGTCATGCCCAACACCCCTGCGACAATTCGTCGCGCTGTTCTTGGATACTGCTTAGGAAAAGATGCTTCTGGTTATGGCCCCATGGTTGAGGATCTGTTTTCGCCTCTGGGTCTTGTGGTTCCGGCGCCAGAGGGCGAGCTTTTTCAATCTCTGACAGTCGGCACAGGATCTGGACCGGGGTTCGTTTTTGAACTTATGCAGTACTGGCAGGAGTGGATGGAGGAGCACGGTTTTGCTCCGAACGTTGCGCGACAAATGGTCGTTCAAACATTTTTGGGAGCTGCTGAGCTCGCCGTAAAACACAAAGATGTTCCGCTGCACGATCTTCAAGACCGAGTAGTTTCGAAGAAAGGCGTCACAGCCGCTGGACTTCAGTCTATGCGCGAGCTCGAGATCGAACGTGCGCTTCGCTACAGCTTCGAAAAAGCCGTCCTCCGCGACGCCGAGATCGAAAGAAGCACCGCCCGCGACTAAAGGTACCCGGTTCTTTTTGCAGAAACACTGCAGCATTTCTCAATGGAAGTTTCCGAGAGTCGGACATAGCCGACCTCGTTCTGGACCTTCGGTCCGTTGTCGAAGGTCCAGCCCTCACTTACTCTAAGGGAGTAGTCGGTTTGTCGACGTGTTGTTCGACATTCAGGTTTTTTCAGAAGCGGGCGTCACGCACCGCTTCTGAAAAAAGAACCGGGTACCCTAGGAGGAATTTTGAGAATTGCACCCATCGATATCGCGCACAAAAGTTTCAATCGAAAAGTGATGGGCCTTGATCCGGATGAGGTCGCAAACTTTTTGCGCGATATCGCCGATCAAATGGAGGAGCTCATTCGTGAGCGTAATGCTTTGAAAGAAAGCTCTCGCCAGAAAGACATGAATCTCATCGAGTACAAAGAGAGAGATGAGTCACTCAAAGCAACTTTGACGACGGCATCTCGTATGGGCGATCAGATTCGCATCGATGCCGAGCGCGAAGCGAAACTCATCATCGCTGATGCGTCTCATAAGGCTGAACTTGTTATGCGGGACGGTCGAGATCAGCTGAAGCGCATGTATCAAGAAATTGCCGATATCAAAAAGCTTCGCATGCAGTTTGAAGTTAATCTTCGCGCCATATGTCAGGCTCATGTTCAGATGATTGATCAAAGTCATTTTTCTCTGCCTGATCCGCAGATCAACTTGGCTCACGCAGCAACAGTCACTGCTGAGACGGCCGCCGGAAATCAATCTGTGGCACAAGTCGTAGCACAAACGGTCGCACAATCGCAGTCGGCAGCTTCGCCGGCACCAACCGCGACGCGCCCGCCGCCGCGGTTTCGAAATCCGCTAGCACCAAACTGAAAGTAAGACCTAAACACGAAGATAAAAAAAGGAGCCACACGGCTCCTTTTTTTATTCGGAAAAAATTTTTCTAAGTCTAGAAATCCGCGATCGCCGACTCGAGTTCTGGATGATCGATGAATGGATTTCGATTGTTCTGAACTTTGAAAATCGCTTCGTTTCTTTTGATCTCATCGGCATCGACGGGATCGAGCCGGTGCCAGGCTCTCAGAAATTCTTCTTCGTTGGGATCAATCGCCAGGCGGTACCGGACGGAAAAGTAGAACAAGGCGCGCGCCACGTTTCCTTTGTGTGCGACGGGCGGTTCAAAAATCGCCGACGACGATCCGCGAGCCGTTCCGAACTTAACCGTCGGACATTTCAGCGCCTTTTGCGGCACATCGACATCGCCAAATTTGAAGCTGCTGCGCGCGCTATTCATTTCAGAATCGGTCGGGAAAAGATGATGAAGGTCGCTCTTTTGAATATCCTTACCCATGCTGCCGTTGAACCGACTCTGTGGCCATGTGTGCTCGGTATTGAGCTTTGAGCTTGGGGGAACCCGGCCAGGGCCGACACTATTGGCTCCGGTAAATACCGTTTCACAATAGACATCTTTCACCGAGTACTGACCTGAGTTGTTTTCTAAATGAAGCTGACCCATCAAAACTTTTCGGGCCGAACCGTAACCAATCGATCGATGTTGGTAACAGCCGCTGGACGCCGAATCGCAACTGGCAGGGACAGTATCCATACCGCTCTTGTTCATCGCGTGGCGCGATTCGAGAACAGCACGAAGAGCGTCGACAAGGGCTTTGTCTTTCGTTCCTTGTGCGACGTCTTTGTAGAATTGGTCGCCGTAGTAATTTACTTTGTTTGGGAGTGACAACGAGAAAGCTGCCGAGCTGAATCCGAGGCCCGAGGCCAACGCTAGAAATAAAAAACAACCCGAGTATCTCATCATTTCTAAATCCCCCTCCGGACGCGAAATAACTTCGAAACAAAAACGAATCGAACAGTGTCGACTGCTGATAGATCAGCATAAACCTGCCGCGATTGGACAACTCTTTGATGGTTAGGATTGCATTGAGGGGCGGTGCGTCTTTGCCGCCGTCCTTAGGGCTGGGTCGGCAAAGACAGAGAAACTTCTTTTTGAACTGATTTTCTGAACGATTTCTTTAGAGAGTTTCGCTGAAGAAGCTCTTCATTGCTTCCCATGAGCGAGCATCTGCGGACGCATTGTAAGCGGCACCTTTAGAGTTGTCAGTGCCCGCGGCTTTTTCCGTGAACGAGTGGACAGCGCCGCCGTACTTCACAAGCTGCCAATCAACTTTGTTTGTGCGCATTTCTTCTTCGAAGGCCGTCAGTTCTGCTGCGGGTACATACGGATCGTCGGCGCCATGAAGAGCGAGGACGCGACCTTTGATTTTCGCTCCGTCAGCAGGCTTTGGAGAATCAAGGCCCCCGTGAAAGCTGACAATCGCTTTGACGTCGCCGCCAGCGCGACCAAGCTCGATAGCTGCGGTGCCGCCAAAGCAGTAACCAACGACAGCAATTTTCTTTTTGTCGACGTTCTTTTGTTCACGAAGAACCTTGAGGCCCTGGTGCATACGATTTCGAAGCGGAACTCGGTCTTTCTTGAAACCCGATGCCAGCGCGCTGGCTTCCTCGACATTCTTCGGGCGCACATCTTTTCCGTAAATATCAACGGCGAAAGCGACGTAGCCAAGCTCAGCTAACTTTTCAACCTTGCTTTTTGTTTCATCCGTAATGCCCATCCAGTTGTGAGCCACCAAGACTCCTGGGAGTGGGCCTTTTTTCGCGTCGTCGTAGGCGATATAACCTTCGTACTTTTTTCCGGCAAGATTGTAGTCGTAGGCCTTCTTAACGATAGCAGCCGACGAAGTTTCAACAACAAGAAGAGCTGTCGAAGCTATAAGCGCCGTCAAGGCGAGTCGTTTGTAGATGCGAGCAAGAAACATAAAAAACCTCCGTTAGTTCAGCCAAAAAAATTTGGCATTAAAATAGTTGGCATTAAAATTTAAAAGTATGAACGGCCATCAGCATCGCTTTACTCGAAGAGTCGTTCCGTCTCGTTGAGATCATCGCTTTTCTGGGGCTCGAAATCATTGGTTGGTGCGATAACATCGGGATCAGATTTTTCCGAATCAAGTTCAAACGCTCCCGAATTTCCAGGCGCCGAAATGCGGTCACCTGAATTGAATTTCCCGCGCGATTTTCGAGTCGGAATTGAATTGAAGACGACATTGAGAGTGAAGGCGGAACCGGCGGCCGCTCTTTGCCCTGTCAGAGTCTGCATATAGCCGGCCCGAATTTCAACGGTGCGACCTGGTCGAAAACCGACCCACCCGCGAGCACTAAGAAGAGCAGGATCGAAGGATCGGTAGCGCGCGCTTCCGGCATTGGCCGATGTTTGAGTGATCGTTCGTTCAGCGTCCGTGAGTTCGTCTCTTAAAAGTGTTTCTGATCCATCGATTCCGCCACCAGCCATGAGAAATCGGCCAATGGGAATTTCACCGTAAACACCGTAAAGAAGATTTTTTGCCAAGCCAGCCGTCGGAATTCGCACACCAACATGTCCAAAAAGACGAAAGGACTTTATGTCTCGTCTCATGTGAAGCAGCGCACGGCCATAGTAAGCGCCGTCATCAATTAGCGGCGTTGTTTGGAACCGATTAAAAGCAGTGACGGGGCCGCCGGCATCCAGCGGAAGCCCAGCCTCAACTTCGGCGACCATCAAAAGCCATTCCCGCCAAACCGTGAAATGTCCCCCGACAAAGGCTTGCGTCAAGCCGCTGTTGGTTTTCTCCGTCGCGACATCCACTGCGCGTACTTGTGCCACGCCAGTCCCGGCATACATCGAAAATTTTGGCCAAAAAGCGTAGCGAGCGCGAACCCACGTGTTGAAATCTGTGAAGCTGTTATCTCCGCCCAGGCGAGTGAATTTTCCGCGGACAGTGTCGTAGTTGGCTTGGCTTGAAAAATACTCGGTCGTACTTGAAATACCGAACGAGCCTTTTCGCCACGACCATGGCGGCGGCTCGACGGGACTGGCGAGAGCTGTCGGCGGCAAAGAAATGGCGCCAACGGCTAAAAATAAAAAACCAACAGCGATCAACGAACGTGCGGAACTTCTCGATTTCATAACTCCGAAAGGCTAGCATCGTCGCTTCATGGGACCAAGAGAGAATCACAACCGATTTGGTGGCGCAGCGTGACTCAGAAAATTTCTGAAACCCTTCAGTACCTAGGCCTCTATCAGCTAGAGAATCTTCAGCGCCAGCAGGCCAAATTTTTTCTGGTCGCCCTGACTGATTCCACCGACCAAGTTCCAGTTCACCCATTGTTGAAATTGGATTTTGTCCTCAATCCATCGGCGGCCGCTGAAACTCTGAGTGGGGCCTTCAAGGATAAGCAGCTACCGATGTGGTGGCCCGTGGTCCTGATTTCATCGAGCGGAGATTTTGATGTGGCTGTCGCGAATCAACTTGCGGCGCAAGGAATATCCAATGTCTTTACTTATAAAGATGGATGGACGGCCTTGGTCGCTGAAAAATAAGAGCCGCAAATTTTTTCGAGCGCTCACGCCCGACGAAGATCGAGTTGCTAAAAAGTGTCGACACTCTGGACGGTTTCTGGAACTTGATTGCTTCGCTCGGGCACGAATCCCCGATGTGAGACAATGGACCAGCCTTTTTCTCATCCCCATAGGAGTTCGCACGACTGGCCGATAAGATGTAATAATTGATTATGGGGGGCAGGAAGATGCTCAATCTACGTTTTGTCGGTGCCGTTCTTGTCGGCATTTTTTCTCTGGGCCTGGCTGGCTGCAAAGCCGACAGCAATACGTTTGCGACATCAAATTCATCGGTAGGAAGCGGTGATGGATCAGTCGCTGATGGCACTGCGGGATTCCGCGTTCGCGTGCGCCCTAAGACCGGTGTTGATTCGTTCATTCATAAATTCGGCGATACCACCGCTGCGTGCGAAGTTCCTCTCGCATCGATCGACACACCCTCAGACATACAATGCATGCTCAATATGATGGAGTATGACTTGTGGTTTTACGGTTACGAGTATGAGTTCAGCGTTCCTGCCAACGTTTGCAAATTCGTCATCGATGAACCGATGTATCACTACCGATTTCATCCCGGTCAGGGCCCGACAAGCGGCACGATAGCTACTACCAACGGACTTATCACCGGTTGCACCATCGATTCGGTCGCAGGTACGGTCGTCGCTGGTCAGTGCGTTGGAAACGAAGGCACAATTCTTCCCTCGGGCACTGTCGAATGTAATTACAACTACGCTCTTGTTTATCCTGACGTTACGCCTGCGGCGCCCAACTGCTGCACCGGAGTTTCCAATGTCGTGGTGACGGCGACCACGATTCCTGCGGAAGGCGCGACGACTGTCACAACCTCGAGTGTGGAAACAAAACATGGTGGTAAATTAAGTAACTGTATTGATTCTGCTCATAACTACATTACGACGTGGCCAAAATCTGCGTCGACAGGCCTCGCATCGCCTGTAATTTACGAACTTGGAACGTCAGCCATTGTTCGTTCGACGAAAGTGCCGTCAACGTTTTCAGCTTTCCTGGCAGGGTCGCGAGCTAGCTCACTTAGTAATTTTTTGAATGCCGGTTTTCATGACTGGGACACGTACGCCGCGGATCCCTCAACTTACGAGGCAAACCGAAGTATCGCGCGCGCCTTCGCGCCAGAGTTCGATCGTGGTGTTAACAACAACCATTTAGCCAACGCTGATCCGCTGCTAACGGCAACGGCGATAGGCTCGGTGGGTGACGGAAGCCAGGTTTTTGAATGCCGCGGCCCCGCCGGCGAATTGAAGCACCGAATTCGCCTCTACGTTAACGAGTGGAATACGGTTGAAGACTACCAAGAATACAAAACTACGGGAGATCCTACGGCAGCGTCGCCGACGGTGGCCGGTGTCGCTGGAGTCAGTTGCTCGGCCGTGAACCTTGGAAACACATGCAACACTATATGGGGTTTTGAGGATATGCTCGATGACGCCGGAGCTGGTGACCTCGCCTGGGAATTCCCGGATGAGCTTGTGCGCGGCCCGCCCCCCTGACTCTTCTACACTCTCGTTTTCAAATTTACATTTGATCAAGGAGCCCATAGTGGCTCCTTTGCTTTTTTCGACCTGAAGTCGAAATGAGATCGCAGGATCGGGTTTTCGGCCTGGCCCTGACTTTGCCTCCTGTTTCGTCAGGAGGTCCCATGCCTTTACCATCGCAGCGAGACATTCAGACCCGACTTTTTGTAATGGTGGGAGTCGCCGCGTTTTCGATGTTAGCCTCTGGCATTTACGCCGAAGTGAAGACACAAAGTCGCGATCAGGTCTCGTCGGAAATTTCAGAGCCGTTAATTTCCGGGGCATCGACTTGGGACGAAATTAACTTAGAGACGGGCCTCGCTCCTCAGCCAGAGGACGACGTTGCAATGGCGCGTAGCGGAATTTTAAGCGATTTCGAAGCCCGATAGGGCTCGATTGAACTCGATAAAACTCGATTGAAATTGAGGCCCGCCGCCGGAACGGCTATTCTAATCGGCATGAGTCAGACCCCAGAAAACAAACAAGACCACAGCGAATCCGCAAAAGCGACGAACGAAACCACGGACACATCGTCTCGTTACAATCCCGTGGACGTCGAGACACGCATCTACGCTATGTGGGAAAAAGCGGGCTATTTCAAAGCCGCCGAAAAAAGCAAGAAACCTCCGTACTCAATCATTCTTCCTCCGCCGAATGTGACGGGGCAGCTCCACATGGGGCATGCCTTGGATCACACGATTCAAGATCTCATCATTCGTTGGAAGCGCATGAGCGGCTTCAATGCGCTTTGGCTTCCCGGGCAAGATCATGCGGGCATTGCGACACAATCTGTGGTCGAGCGAGAATTGAAAAAAACAAATCAAACGCGCACCGGTCTTGGTCGCGAAGCGTTCGTTGAAAAAATCTGGGAGTGGAAAAACCAGTACGGAAATAAAATCTACGATCAGATGCGCCGCCTTGGCGATTCGTGCGACTGGGACCGCGCGACTTTCACTTTGGATGAGGGAGTTTCAAAAGCCGTAAGGAAAGTCTTCGTTGATCTTCACAAGCGCGGTTTGATTTACCGCGGGAAGCGTCTCGTAAACTGGTCCGGACCGCTGGAGACAGCGATCTCTGATCTTGAAGTCGAACATCGCGAGACCAAAGGTACTTTGTTTCACATCGCCTATGAAGTTGATGGAGTGAAAGACCCCGCAACAGGCCAAGCGATGAAGCTTGTCCTCGCAACAACACGACCAGAAACATTGCTGGGCGATACCGCGGTCGCGGTTCACCCTGAGGATGAGCGCTACAAATCCCTTATTGGAAAACGCGTCAAGCTTCCTCTGACCGATCGCACGATTCCGATTCTTGCCGATACTTACGTCGACAAGGAATTTGGAACGGGCGTAGTGAAGATCACGCCAGCCCATGACTTCAACGATTACCAAGTCGGTGTTCGGCACAAGCTTGAGATGATCAATATTTTGAATAAGAACGGAACTCTTAACGAGAACGCCGGAAAATATCAGGGCCTCAAAGTTCAAGAGGCAAGAAAGCAAGTCGTCGCGGCTCTCAAGGACGGCGAGTTCTTGGTGAAAGAGGAAGTTTACCAACATTCCGTAGGTTACTGCTCTCGGTCGGGAGCGGTGGTTGAACCACTTTTAAGTGAGCAGTGGTTTGCACGAATGTCACAGATGGCGACGACAGCAAGACACGTTGTCGAAAATGGTTCGATCAAATTCGAACCGGAATCGTGGACGAAAGTATATCTTCACTGGATGTCGATCATCGAAGACTGGTGTATTTCGCGCCAGCTTTGGTGGGGGCACCGAATTCCTGCTTGGACGTGTGAGGCCTGCGGTCATGTGACCGTGGCGGAAACGGATCCCGCGGCCTGCGAGAAGTGTCTGTCGAAATCAATCCAACAAGACGAAGATGTTTTAGATACGTGGTTCTCGTCGGCGCTATGGCCGTTTAGCACGATGGGCTGGCCCGAAGACACCGAGCTTCAAAAAACATTTTATCCCACCGATGTTCTTGTCACGGGACATGACATTATTTTCTTCTGGGTCGCTCGCATGATCATCATGGGAAGCGAATTTAAAAAAGACGTGCCGTTTCGCAAGGTCTACATTCACGGACTTATCCGTGATGCTGACGGTAAAAAAATGTCCAAATCAACGGGCAATGCTCTTGATCCGGTAGAGCTCATTGAAAAGTACGGCGCCGATGCTTTGCGATTTACAATTCTCGCGCAGATTGCAAGCGGCCGAGATCTCAAGTTCAGCGAAACAAGGCTCGAAGGCTATCGCAACTTCATGAACAAAATTTGGAACGCGACCCGTTTTTCGCTGGCTGCATTGGAGGACTTCGAAGTCCCGCCAGAAGGGACAAAGGCTGTTCCTGCCAAAGCGGATCTCTCGGTCGCGGATCAGTGGATCGTTTGGGAAACGGCGCAGGTCATGAAAAACGTCGACGAGTTTTTGACTCAAGATCGTTACAGCGACGCTGCAAATGCGCTTTACCAGTTTGTCTGGAATGAAGTCTGCGACTGGTATCTTGAATTTGTAAAACCCGTGATCTACGCCGATGCGACAAACAGCAAAAGCGGATCCAGCGGACCGCAAGTTTCTGCGGGCGAGCGTCGCGCGGCTCAGCTTGTCTTGGCGCAGACGTTGAATCGAATGATTCGCCTTCTTCATCCGTTCACACCTTTTATCACCGAAGAAATTTATTCGAAGCTTCCGATTCGTTCAGAAGCTTGCGTGATCGATGTTTACCCAACGGTAAAGAACGATAAAGAGTGGCTGGCGATCGGATCGAGCGAAGCTGCGTTTGAAATGACAGTGGTCAAAGAGGTCATCACGGCCATTCGAAATATTCGCGGTGAGAATCAAATTAAGCCCGGAGTTCAGATCACTGTTCGTCTCGCTCCTAGTGACGGGCGCATTCAAAAAATCCTTGGCGCCAATAAGGCGGCCATCTGCCGAATTGCGCGCATCGAAAATTGTGAGATCGGTGAAGCTGGGAACTTGGCAAAGTGTGCCGTAGCCCCGGTCCGCATGGAAAACGCCGCCGTCGACGTCATTGTTCCTTTGGAAGGAATCGTTGACCTGGCCGAAGAAGTTAAGCGCATTAACAAAGCCGTCGAAAAAATCCAGAAAGACATCAACGTACTCACGCAGAAGTTATCGAATGAAAACTTCATGAAAAATGCGCCCGAGGACTTGGTGGCGACCGATCGCTCTCTCTTGGAGGGACACAAGGCGCGGCTCAGTCGGCTTCAGGATTCACTCACGCGCTTGGCCTAACTGGGCGGCGCAGCAATGCGCCTCGATTTTTGAACCCTGATAAATGTGTCTTGCTCGACCCGGGCGTCGGGTGCGAAACCGTTGGTGATTTTGCGGGGTTTCAAAAACTATGTCAGGAGGGGTCATGACACTAAGTTTCCGTCTCTTTAAGAATCTGCTTTCGGTTCTCTTTGTTGCCGTTTCGATCGGCGCGGAGCAAGCCTCAGCGACACCGGTAACTCCGCTGCGCTCGTCAGCTTTTTCTTTGGACTACAGTAAGTCCGACGAAGCGGAACTTTGCGATTCGAACGACATGCGTTACCGCGTCTTTCGCGCCTTCTCGAAGCCCTTCAGCTTTTTCGTGGAATTTAGCCAAGATCCCCGCGTCGAACCCGTCGTCAAAGAGGGCTACGCTCACGTGCAGGAGGCCGGCGGCACTTTGCAGCAGCGACCCGTGTCTTTTGATATGTTCGAACTTATGGCCGAGCCGTTTGGTCAGGCTTCGAAACCGCGAACTGCGTGGGCCTCTGCTTTCGAACGAGTTTTCGTCGGAAAGATCACTATCTACGACGAGACCGGAACCTGGGTCGCTTCGTTTGACGGCCAGTGCAATGCGGCCGTCGTTGAGTACAAATAAGTTATTTCATGAGCCCGATTTCACGAAGACGCTGAAACAAGAAGTCTTGTGACGTGATGGGCTCGTACTTCTCACCAAGGCCGTTATAACCCGTTCCCGCCGGACCCCGACACGAATCAAGGCAAGTCAGCATTGCATCCGGATTTGGATGAATGAAGTACGGCATCGAGTAGCGATGGTTGTTGGTGCCGTCGTTGGGATTGACGACCTGATGCGTGGTTGAAGGGATCACATCGTTTGTAATTCGGGCAAGCATATCACCTGCATCAACGATCAACGAGTTCGGATCTGAATCAATGGAAAGCCACTTGCCGTCGCGATCTTTCAGCTGAAGACCCGAGGTGGTCGCAGCGACAAGAATCGTGATGAGATTGATGTCTTCGTGCGGAGCTGCGCGCACGCACCGTGGATCGACTCCTTCAGGAATCGGCGGGTAGTGGAGAAGACGCAGTATCGAATTTCCTTCGCCCATCATGCGAGAGAAGAAGTCGCGCGGAAGATTCAATGGGAAAGTCAGTGCTTCAAGCATGACCTTTCCGCTTTCATCGAGAGCGCGGAAAATTTTCGACATGATCGGACGGAAGTCAGAAAGCTCGGCCGGCCAAACGTTCGCTGGGTATATGGAAGAGTAGCGATGTCCCTCTTGAAGATCGCGGCCAACGTGCCAGAATTCTTTTAAGTCCATCACGGGCGAATCTTTGGCGTGCTCTTGGCCGAACGGAGTGTACCCGCGCTGAAAGCCATTTTCTTTCAAAGCGTATTTTAATTTTGTTTCCGTCTCGAGAGCGAAGAGCTCTTCAAGCAAAGCGTACGCATTGTTGAGAAGCGCATCGGGAATCGGATGATCTTTTAAGACGATGAAGCCGTAGTCCTTCATCCCTGAATAAAAGTTGTCGATAAAGCGATGGCGATCGGTGTTCGAGCCTTGGATGTAGCTATTGAGACTGAGCTCTGGAACTTTTCGCAAAACATCTCTTGATGCCGATGTGTTTTGAGTCGACTGAAGATTTAGATTCGGTTCTAAGTTTTCCATCTGAAGCACCCCTCTAGAGCGCCGACACTATCGAACGTCGGCGGGGTGTTTCAAGAGTCAAAATCTAGTTGGGTTGTTTATTACTCGATTGTCGATGGGTCGGCCCAGGGCTCAATACGTTCGATCCGGGCCTTCTTTGGCTCGTGGGAAAGCATCGTAAAGACCACATTAAAGTCACCGTGGCGAAACCCATAGCGACTGGTATAGGGATCTGGATTTTCTTTGGTGCCGCGGTAGGAGACGGGTCTTGGATCTAAATTCAGGATTTTTTCGATCTCAGATCGAATGTCGGAATTACCATATAAGCGTGTGATGTCAGACAAGGCCTGGGGAGCCCACTCAACCGCGATCGTCTTATTGGTCAAAGCGCCGCTCCAGCCTTCGCTTGCATCGGTCTTCGATTCGATACTGGGAAGATAAGGCTTCAAATCCAAAATTGGCGTTCCATCGATCAGATCAAGGCCCCGGACATGAAGAGCGCGGCCCTCAATTTTGTCGATCGTTAAAAGCGAGAGGCCGATGGGATTGGGCCTGTGGGGGCTTCGGCTGGCGAAAACGCCGACCGACTGACCCTCAAGACGCGGCGGTTTGACTTTGGTTTTCACCGTTTCGCGACCTTCGCGCACGGACTGATTTTCGTGAAAGACGAAGATGGCCCAGATGTGCGAGTAGCCTTCGAGGCCTTCAAACGCGTCGGGATTCAAATCGTCGCGAAGTCGAATAGTCCCGCGCGACTCCTCCACCAAACCGGGCTGCCTCGGTGTGCCGAACTTCTCGCGAAACGGCGACTCAACAATTCCAATCGGCCGAAACGTAAAGCTGGATTCCATAGCGGGCACCCTACCCACGTTGCGACCGTAGTTCAACGTGAACCAAAACAACAGCGCCAGGCCATTCTAAAAATTTAAATGGGCTGACTTCAAACAGGAGTCGCGGCGTGTCTACCGATTTAATTTTTAGAAACGGAAGCCGAGTTTGAAGTTGTAGCTGTTGGTGTCGAAGGCGCGTGAGTACTCGAGGCCAAGATTTAGGAGCAGAAGATTGGCATTGATGCCCACTAGGAATTGCGTGGTTGTTGGTGAACTTTCGGCGCTTTGGGCACTTGTGAAATTGAAGATGGTGCCCGTGGTGGCTCCTGAAACCGCAAGTTTTCCTGTCGCTTTCACGAAGCCGATGCCCGCGTAAGGTTCAAAGAAAGGAAGGTTGGGGCTCGCCAGAAGCTGCAGGCCCAATTGGCTATTGTCTTGAGTGACCGTGATTTGCGTCGGTACGTTTCCGGTCGACGCGTTGTTGAGTGTTTGTTGGAACGACATTTTGTTGTTCGTCACAAAACCGCGCACGGCAAGATTGAACGGAAGAACAAGAAGTTCGGTGGCTGTCCATTTTACCGAACCGCCGAATTGCTGATACTTCACGTCGCTCAAAGTGACTTCGGGGAAAAGTAGAAGTTCGCCGGTGAATCCCAAAGGAACAGAGACACCGACAAGGAGACTTGCATGAGGAAGACGGCTGACATCGGCCGACGCATCGACGCGTTTTGAGTAGGCGTTGATTTCGGGTGTGCTTGTCAGTCCGCCCACAATGCCGACTTCGAGGCCGAAGATGGAGCCCAGTGTTCCGGCGCCTGTCACCGAATGATAAGTCGAGTTGCCAGAAAGTTCGCGGATGGCGTTGTCGAAATCTCCTTGTGAGAGATTGTCGAAGCCCGCGCCCGCAGCGGCCGAAGCCCCGCTCGATACAAGCATTGAAACGATGATCACGGCGACGGCTGCAATAGCCTTCAAGCGAAATACGGTTTGTTGAAATGTACGAAGTGCCGTTTGTTTGGATATACGTAGTGCCATTTGATTAGATTCCCCCATAAGCCCCTATTTGATCCCTGATTTGGTTGGGTCACAACCGTCATCTTAATAAAGTAACGAAGCGATCGCTCCTGGCGACCGCCGATTCTTTGCCAAGGGCGCCTCTTTTTTTCAGAGAAGTGCGCCGTGGTGCTTCTTCAAAAGTGTCAAAAAGATAGCAGCTGGTTTTAAAATTTATTTGGAATTTCAGTAACTTAAAAAAGCCGTGACCGTGGGTCGTGACGGTGGGGGGAAGCTGGCCTGGAGCTTGAAGATGGGTGGTCCGTCCAAAAGATGAGGGTCCAGAAAAAAAACCAAACCGAGAGCCGTGAAACGCTCGAGAAAAAACATCCAAAATTCCTTAAGGAGGAAAACAGATGAAGAAACAAGTAACGACACTCGCGGCAATGCTTCTTGCGTCGAATGTAGCTGTAGCAGGAGTTAGCCAAATGTCGGCTGATTCGATTGGGTCGATCGTACGGGCAAGCAAAGTTCTCGCTGCCGGTACCGTAGAATTCTCTCAAGGCGGACGTAAGGTATCCTTAGAGACTTTCAACGGTGCTTTGGCTCTCGGTGGAGCTTCTGTAGCTAGCACGGCAGCAGCTGGCAAAAAAGCCATCGGCGCGACTGTTGATGCAGCTCAGAGCACATCAAATGGTCTTTCAAACGTTACAGAAAAAGCGTGGGACACGACTGTTAGCGCGGCGAAGAGCACTTCGACAAAAGCTTCTCAGTCGGCAACGTCGGCTAAGAACGCTGTCGTTGATTCGGCTCAGAGCACGTCAGCAGGTATTTCGAACGCTGCTGAATTCACAGTTGATACTGTAAAGAGTGCTGCATCGAAATCGGGTCGAGTGATTGAAGTTACAGCTTCATCGCTTGTTGATGGAACAAAGTGGACTTTGACGTTCTCTTACAACTCGGCATCTTCAGTAGGTCGCACAATGATCGACTCAGCACAGACTCTTCTTCAGTCTGGTAAAACTGTCGTCATCGCGACTTCGAACTCTGGAGTCGTACTTGTGACTGACTCTGCAAACGGCGTATCGGCTGTTCTTCAGGGCGATATCAAAGGTGGTTCTTCAACAATCATCGCTTCGGGTTCGAATTCTGCACGATCGTTCGAGTCGAACATGGTGAACGGTCTTCAGAAGAAGTAATTTTGTCGTGGTGCTCTTCGCCGCGCTAACATCAGATCAGCGAAATCGATAATTCGCTTTTCTTGACCTGTTCGAAAACTTAAAGGGGAATCTTCGTTTTGGATTGGGTGACTGATCAGTACGAAGGTTCCTCTTTTTTTGGAGGTTCTTGTGACACGAGCTTTTTCAACGCCCAAAGCACTGCCAAAAGTACTATTCAGTATTTCAATTTTCTTGGGCCTCTCTTCAGCCAGTTCTGAAGGGTTTGCCGGCGAGTGCAAAGTCAAAGAACCAACGCAAGCCGTTGTGGCCGATGCCTTGAAGTTGGGTGTGGTTTTAGATGTCCAGATGCAGGAGCTTGCGAAAGAGTACCGTGCGAAAACTGGCAAGCAGTTGAAAGTGGCTTTGGTGGCTCGTGCCGGCCAGAATATGAAGGACATTCTTGCACTTCGTGAAGTCGATCAAAACGGTCGGCCCATGACTGTTCAGCAGATGATTGCGATGGCCGAATACCAGGTTCCTTTTGGAGATTCTGGTTCTCGGGATCTCAACCAGGTTAAAAACGAAATTAAAAAGAGTTTCTCTGAAAAAAATCGAAAGACTGTCTACTCGCACTTTGGTTTGATTTTTTGGAATCATCCCCAGGGTGCCGCCCGGGCGAAAGACGAAACCACGCAGCAATGGTGGTTCCGTCACATGCTCCGTCC
This sequence comes from Bdellovibrionales bacterium Ga0074137, assembly GCA_001464715.1. Classification (GTDB taxonomy): domain Bacteria; phylum Bdellovibrionota; class Bdellovibrionia; order Bdellovibrionales; family JAMPXM01. Next base: position 175,199 of record LNDT01000030.1, read on the forward strand.
TTGTGCGACGCCGGAAGAGGTCGCGGTGGGCGTAATTCCAAATGTTCCGCGTCTTTACGACGAGGGCGTGTCTCGATTTTTCACCGACGATCCGTTTGAACTTCGGGCGCAGATTTTAGTTCCTCCGCCAGAAATTCAAGACAACCTTGAAAAGCTCGCTCTTCCGAAGACGACCACGATTGACGGTGTGGAGTACTGGGACAATCGTCTTCCAGAAGTATTCAAAGGTGAGTTCTACAATGCGGCCGCCGCGTGGAACAACACGACGGAAGCCAATTCGAATCAATTTGTTCTCGAGCTTTTGGCGGCAGCGTCGCAACCTTTCGGTCGCGTGCGAACAAGAGGGGAAGCTCAGAATATTTTGGTAAAGACAGGCTACCGGCCAATGCGCGCGATGCTTTCGGGCGCACAGGCTTTGGCGGGGCTTCCGTTTGCGTCAAAACTGGCGCCGTTTGTAAGGCTTCACCATCATGAACAGCCGGGTTACATGAATTACGCTGTGGCCGATCTTGTGACGACGTTGTCGGTGGAAGAGTACATGCAGCGAAACAAGTGGACGCTTCTTCAGCGAGAAATCTACATCGCCGACAAGACGCAAACAGATGAAGTTAAAAAGGCATCTCCGAATCAGAACAATCTTTATCGTTAATTTCTGTACCTAAGATCTGAGCGGAGAGTGCCTTCGGAAACTCGAAGGGACAAAGATTCTCCGCTAAGACGTTGATGACTCCTTGGTGGTTTTGCAGTCGCCCTTCGATTTCTAAAATATTGGACGTGTAAAGAGCCAACCGCACACGCTCGTACACGTCGGGCATTAGAATCGCATTGAAAATTCCGGTCTCGTCTTCCAGCGATACAAAACAAACACCCTTGGCTGTGGGCGGCTTTTGCAGAAGCGAGCGAAGCCCGAAGAGCCTCACGCGGGCCCCATTTCTGGTGTCTTTAAGTCGTTCAGCACTTGTGAAGAGCCCTCGCGCCGGCGTTTGCTCCATGGCCGCTCGCAAAATTCGAATCGGATGATTCGTCAGCGAAAAACCTTTTGTGTCGTACTCGCGACTGACGCTCTCCCAATCTGTTTCGGGTCGTATCGCCAAGCGACCGTCGTCGACACTTTCACGACTTGCACTCATCAAAGTGCTCGTGCTTGCTGGGTTGGTCGCCGTGGTCGCTGTGACCGGTTCGGTTCCATAGAAGAAGCTTTGCTGTTGAAAGTCGATGCCTTGGATTTTATAGAGAGTTTGCCTTGGATCTTTCGAAAGATCGAACAGGGCCCCTGCGTTTGCGAGCTGGGTGAGTGTCTTTTTAGGAAGCCGCGTGCGCCGAATGAAATCCTCTAAATCTCGAAAAGCACCACTTTTCCGCCGCGCCTCAAGCAAAAGAAGCACATCGCTTTCTCTGAGGCCGTCGACCGAACGAAGTCCCACACGCACAACGCTTGGTTTCGTAAGTGTGTAGTCCCAGTCAGAATTTTGAACATCGAGGCTCTCAAAGACGACACCACTTCGTTCGGCATCGGCAATCAGTTGCCGCGGCGGATAAAATCCCATGGGTTGAGAATTGAGAAGTGAGATAGCGAAAATATCGGGGTGGTGTTTTTTGAGCCAGCAGCTGACGTACGTGAGAAGTGCGAAACTGGCGGCGTGGGATTCTGGGAATCCGTACTGAGAAAAACCCTCGATCACTTTGTAGATCTGTTCGGCGTATTCGGTGCGGACATTGTTGGCGAGCATTCCATTGATGAGCCGTTGACGTAAACCGTGCATCACCGCTTTCTTTCGCCACGCACTGGAAACCACGCGCCGAAGTTCGTCGGCCTCACCAGGTGTGAAGCCTGCGACCGCGACAACAATCTGCATGACTTGCTCTTGAAAAATGGGAACGCCCATTGTTTTTGCCAAAATCGGAACAAGTTTCGGATGAGCGTATGTGATTCTCTCTTGGCCGGAGCGACGTTTTAGATAGGGGTGCACAAGTCCGCCTTGAATGGGGCCTGGCCGTACGATGGCGACTTGAACAACAAGATCGTACCACTCTTTGGGCTTCAGTCGTGGGAGTAGCGACATCTGCGCGCGAGACTCGATTTGAAAAACGCCGATGGTGTCGGCTTTTTGAATCATCTGATAGGTCGGCGCATCGTCGTGCGGGATACTGGCCAAAGTGAGATCGATATTCTTCTTCGTCTTTAGAAGAGTGAGGGATTTTTTAATAGCCGTGAGCATTCCAAGGCTTAAAATATCAAGCTTCATGAGTCCCAAAAGAGCGACGTCGTCCTTATTCCACTGAATCACATAACGATCAGTCATTGTCGCCGCTTCCACAGGAACAATATCGACGATGGGTTCGTGCGAGATAACAAAACCGCCCGAGTGAATTCCCATATGCCTTGGAAAGCCTTTGATTTCATTGGCGAGCTTCAAAATCATACGAAATTTGTCTTCGCTCACTCCAAACTTCTCACTGTCGATCGGCTGACTTAGAAGGTGCGAGAGGCCTTCGCGCCCCATGGTCTTTACCAGGCGATCAGTCTGTTCAAGTGTTGCTCCCATAACTTTTGCCACTTCGCGCACAGCACTTCTCGAACGGAAGCACACTGTTGTGCAAACCATCGCGGCATGTTTGGAACCGTACTTCTGATAAATGTACTGAATGACTTCTTCACGGCGTTCGTGCTCGAAGTCGATGTCGATGTCGGGCGGTTCGGCGCGTTCGAGAGAAAGAAATCGCTCAAAAAGAAGACCCAGCTTGATGGGATCAATCGCGGTCAGGCCCAAGACGAAACAGACAATCGAGTTCGCGGCCGAGCCTCGTCCTTGATGGAGAATTTCTTTTTGGCGAGCAAACTGGCAGATATCCCAAAGAGTCAGAAAATAATCTTCAAACTCAAGCGTCTCAATCATCTGAAGTTCATGTTCGACTTGGCGCCTCGCTTTTTCGCGAAACGCTGATGGCAGCGAGTCGGGATATCTCCAGGCAAAGCCTTTATCGACCAGGTGTCTTAGGTGTTGATTGGAGGTAATGCCTTCGGGAAGAGCTTCGTGGGGATATTTATATTTTAGTTCGCGAAGTGAAAACTGCAATCGATCCGAGATTTCGATGGTGCGATCAATGAGATCGGGACGATCGCGAAACTTGAGACAGAGATCCTCGATCGAAGCCAAGTGTCGTTCGGAATTTTGAGTGAGTTTTGTTTTCGCACCGCTCAATGTCGTTCCGTGCAAAATGCAAGTGAGCACATCGTGCAGTGGTTTTCGTTCCGGGACGTGAAATAGAGGACGCTGGGTGGCAAAGAGCTTGAGCCCGCTTCCGGAAAAGTCCCGTTCGATTTCAATTGCTTCCCTGGCCAGCTGAATGGATTCCCAGCTGGAATCTTTGTGAACTGGCAAATAAAGCCGATCGCCAAAAGCATCGGCCATTTTTTCGATATCGCGTCTGTTCCACGGCGGAAGAGGAATCGCGAGAAGTTCGCCGCTGGCGTGGCCCGCGTCTTCAAGAATATCATTCAAAGAAAGTTTCGATCGTCCTTTTGCCGCCGGCCGTTTGACTCGTGTGATGAGTCTTGAAAGTCGCGAGTAGCCGTCTTTGGAAGTCGGAAGAAGCGCGACCGGAGATGAATCAAAAGGCGTAAGCTCGGAACCCACATGGTAACGAAACTTGCGGCTTGGATTTGAGTTTTCAAATTTGGCGTTGGCGGCGATATCTGTGGCATCGAAGAGGCTTGGTTTTTCCGCAGCCTGAAAACCCCGCGCAACACCGTAAAGGCCGTTCACATCACAAAGGCCTAAGCCTCGGTAGCCCAGCTGCTTGGCGCGAAGAACGATTTCGTCAGGATGGGACGCTCCCATAAGAAACGAATAGTTCGAACGCGCCAAGAGCTCGACAAAATCTTGTCGAGGTCTACCAAGTCCTGACCAAGACGTCGGCGGTCGCGAAGACGAGGAGAATGAGGAGGGAAGTGCAGGCAAAGAAAAGCTCTTCTTGTGTTTCATATTTCACGATTTTCGTTTTTTTCAAAACTTCCTCCTTGAAGGGTTAATCAAAAGCTCCATGTAGAAAGAAACGTTCACTGACAGCATCTTGAAACAACCACAAATTCCGTCCGTGGCGATCTCGCGCGACATAGTAGTCGCGACGCTCTCCTAGAATCGGAGCTTCAAGAGGCCCCGCGCGTCCCTCCCACCAGCTATGTTCAATCCGCTCGATGGGGCGTTCCGAATAAAATTGCAGTTGTGAAATTTCGCGTTCGTCCAGAGGCCGAGGCCTTGTCAAAAGAAGCGCCGGCCGAGGAGCTTTGCCAAGAGCTGCCGCGTATCGAAATTTTGGAAGAAATCCTGTCTCATCAAACTCGCCTTGGGCGCCGCCAGAGTCACTTCCAGATTCGCCACCAGAAACACCACCAGATTTAAAGATATCAGAATTCAGAACCCACATATTCTCTGGCCAAACTTCATCTTGAAGTGAAGCAAAGCCGGACTCCGCTCCCTCTTGCGCGAGTAAGCTTTTAAGAAGAGAGAGCTTGGTCTGATCGTTTTGCGCTTGTTGCTCGAAGCTGTCTTGCTGTTCTTTTTCCGGAAGCGGATCGACTTCAAGTTCAAGGTCTTTGATGGGGTTCAAAAGTTCAATGCGATCGAGTCGGTTCTCAAGCAGAAGCTTAAAAAAGCGAAGCTCTCGCGACGGCGTCGACGGTTCAATATTAAAAATATGCTCGTGATTTGAATATTCACATCTCAAGCAGACGCGAAGACGACGCACAATCAGACGTCGACCTTCAAGCCGTGCGAAAAGAGATTTCATAGAGGCTTCGACCTCGTGAAGAAGAAGAGCGATCACAGACACGGGATGATCAAGGTGTACAAAAACCTTAAGAGGTTCCGTTGGGATAAAAGGAGAAATCGGCTGTGGATCTTTTGCGCCAGAAGCCTGAAGTCTCAGAAAAACGGTATTCCCTAAAGAACCCCAACGTTCCTGAAGAGCCGCCGCAGAAAACGATTTGAGGTCGCCCAGCTTCTTAAATCCTAAGAGAGAGAAAAAGTTGGCGATGTTATCGACTTGAGATGAACGAGACCAAGCCTGAAGGCCCTCAAGATGAATCAGTGCGCTCAGCGGAAGATGGTCGAGATCTGTGCGTGTTTGTCCGGGGGTTGAAATCCAAAAGCCATACTGAGCCGCAAAAGCTTGCGCTGCCGGCGGCGTATCGGCGATGGCCAAAAGCGCTTTGTGATGGAGCGAATCGAAAACTTTTAAGACAGCTTCAGCAAAAGAAACTTCATCGCCGAAGGTTCTTTGAATCCAATCGTTCTGCGGGCCGATATCGACAAAGAACCAAACACGTGTCGGGGGCGCTCCGACACGCGCTGCGATCCTTGGCGAAAATCGAAGTAAAACTTCCGCAAGACTTTTCGATAACTCTTCCGCTCGCTGGGGCGAGGAAGCATCAATCGCAAGAGCCAGCGTGCGCGAGTGAGAGGCTGGGATCAAGGAGGCCTGCGATGTTGGCGCCGATTTCAGAATCGGATTTCGAGTTTGAAGTGAAGTCGACATGGCGATTTCTCCTATGAATGGAATGAGGGACGGGACGGTGGGCGGCGCGAAGAACTTCGACAGAGTTCGAAGCTTGGTAGCTATCGATAGGCTTGTCGAAGTTGAGAACCAAAGAGGCGAGAGAGCGTGTCGCCGGGGACTCTTTTGCCGTCAGCTTTTGCCGACGGTGAAATAAAACGACAGCTGCGCCTGAGCGACGCGCCTGCATGAGGAGGGAGCGACACTCACGCAGAGGAATGTACGCTTCGCCCAGGTCGCAGCCGACGAGAGAAAATAACTGTGATGCTAACATTTCCTGTAAAACCCAACCACGACGCTGACGCGAGGGAGTTTTCACAAGAAAAAGATTTTGAAGATCAACACCGCGGGCCGCCGCTGTCGAAGCGTGAAGTTGAAAACTGTCGCGCTCGTCATCCGCGCGATTCAACCAAGCGACGCGCTGACCGTGCCTTGTCAGTCGAGCGGCGGCCTCGAGCCAAAGAGTCAAAGCGCCAAGGCCTTCGGCACTTTCGAGAAGACTAAGTTCTCCACAGGGAAATCCACCGCTGGTAACAAAGGAATCCAGCGCGTTCCATCCGGTCGCAATGCCTTTCGCTGTTTTAATATTCTCTGGTTCAATAAGCTTCAGGCCGTGCTTGAGTCGCAAGTCGGCTTTTAGCTTTTCGAGTTCAGAGTGCTGAGCGAAAGACAAAAGAAGTCCTTTCATGGGATCATTCGAAAAATCGAAGGACACCACTAGCTAATGAGTGAGACGTATTGCGAATCTAAAAACGACGATCTAAAAAACAGTTACCAAAAGCGCCCTACCAAAAACGTCTAATGAGGCCGACGACAATTCCGCGAATTTGCACATCTCCAGGTTCGTACCAAAATGAAGTCATCGTCGAGTTCGCAGGTCGAAGTTCGATTTGCTGAACAGACTTAGAACTTGGTTTGGCTTTTGATTCTAGTTTTGATTTTAGGGTCTCGGACTTGGATCCGCTGTCGACCGACTTTTTGTGCCAGTAAAACCGTTTGACCGTGGCTTCTTCGGTTCCGACTTCGCTGGGTACAACGGCGACGACGATTTCACCGTTTTCGGCCTGGCTCTGTCTTTGAACAAGTATGACGTCGCCTTCAAAAATTCCATCTTCAATCATCGATTGGCCCTGAACACGAAGAGCGTAAGTGCGATCTGGATTTTTTACGAGCGAAGCCGGCACATCAATAAATTCATCGTGATCATAAGCTTCCAAGGGAGCACCGGCCGCAACCCGTCCTAGCATTGGAATCTGGAACGCATCGGCGGACGCTGTTGTGTAGGTTTCGCTGGGCGAAGAAATGAATGCAGCTCCACTATCGCCGCGACGTTCGCGATCTTCGATTTGCGCCTGATAAGCCGAAGCCGACTGCAAAAGTGAAATCGCTCGCTTCTGATTGGCTCCGCCGAGCGAAATGTACTCTTTGGCTTCGAGCTGTTTGAGGTAGCGCTGAGCCGAGTTAAAAGAGGCGAAACCAAAATGTTTGCAGATTTCTTGGTACGTCGGGGCAAAGCCGTTCAGCCGTGCGTACATCTCGAGAAATTCGAGAACGGTTTTTTCTTTGGGCGTGAGCGGAGTCAGATTCGACCCAGTCTCTGCCAGTGCGTTCTCTTTTTTGCTGCCGGTAATGTTTGTGGTACTGCCTGCCATGACGACTCCAACTGATGTGTAAGTAGAGTGTAAGTTAGGAGTAAATTATGTGTTGGTCAATAGCCCTTCAGGACCGGTTTATAGAAACTGGACGACGATTTTTTTGAAGTGCGGCAAGTGTTTGCGGGGACTTGGGAATCTTGGCTTACAGGACCGGACCCTGGACCGTGACCGTGGGTCTGAACTGGTTGAGATTGCCAAGAAAGACGTCATTTTCTGCGAAGACAGGGTCGGTGAGGACCTTCAGAAATTCGGCGTGCTGCGGATGATCCGGTCGATGAATCGATCGATGAGAGAGAACAGCCTCTGGAAAAGAGCCCCAGTCATTGAGACGACTAAAAATAATCGTGTCGGCTTTTACTTTTCGCCCCAGCTCTACGAAGGCGGGCATCTCTTGAAAATTATTGGCTTGAACGACAAAGCTCAGCAGCAGCTTTCGCAAACGAGTTTCCGGCGAAATTTCATGTCGAAGTTTGGAAATGAATTCGAGTCGCTCGAGCAACGTTTCAAAGCTTCCACCGCGCCGATTCAAAGCATACGTTTCAGCGGTGGCCGCATCGACAGAAATTTCAACGATATCAATAAGGCCGTGGGCTTTGTGAAGCTCCTTCCAGCGATCGGCATTGAACATGATGCCATTCGTGTGAAGAACAACACGAAGCTTCGGGTGAAGCGTACGATCAACGGCCGTTAAGACTTTCCAGTACGCGCGACTCGCAAACGGATCACCATTGCCCGCAAGTTTTAGGCGCCGCAGGCGCGGTAAAGCCTCGATCAATCGAGTTGCTGCTTTGTCCGCGCGTTGACCTTCAACGGTCCCAGGACGCGCGACAATCAACGACTTTCGGCACGAGGGGCACGACAGATTGCACGTGAGATCAAACGCCGCATTGACCGCAAGGGGGCCCGAAGGAACAAACCCATCTCTAACTTTTAGTCCCAGCTGGGACGCGGGACTTTCGCGATTTTCGATCGGTGAGTACGGAGCCTGACGGGCTCCCGCATCGAGGGCTTGAAGGTGAGGGCACATAGTGCTCGAGCATTGGTCGAAGCTTCCGTCCATCACCGATCGTCGCAACGAGCTTGCGGCTTCGCCGTTCCAAACTTCGGCCAGAGTTTGCGCCTCGAGATTGCCAACCGATTTTTTTACCCACCCTGGGCAGCAAAGAAAAGCTTCACCTGTTGACGTCAGTTCAATCTTCTCAAAGGGAGCACGACAAAAATAGGATTGGCGAATCGTCATATCTGATTTTCGTCTCCCTTCGCCTATTTACTCACGGTCAAGAGTTGTCGCCAAGTCTCGATTTCAATTCCATACCTCGCTTTGAACCATTCGGCCGTTGCGACCGGAGTTTGTCCGTTGGCGCCAAAAATACAGCGGTGCTGGACTTCGGTTTTACTAATTGAGGAAGTCGCTGACGAACAGAAACGCTGAATCCAAGCCTGATTAAATTCGAGCGCAATTCGGTCCATTAACTTCCGGTTTAACGACATGACCCAGTCGGCCGGCAAAACAAGCTTTCTTGTTTCGGGTTGAAGACTTGCTTCGGGAAATCGGACGCCGTGTTCGTCACTCACAGTCTCGAGGCGATCGCGAAACTGAAATTCGTGGCTCTTAACATCAGGGTTCAGTGCGACTTGCCAGTCGGCCTCAAGGGTCTGTGTGACTTGTTTTGCTGTGTACAAGTGATGCCGGGTTTCGCTTCGATATTTAGTTTCATAGACGGTGACGGTGCCGTCGCGATTATCGACTTCGCGGTCGGGCGTGGAGGTTGTCAGAGCCCAAGCCATAATTGCAAAGAGAGTCTCGATTCCCGTTTTGTCCGTCTTTTTTCGTACCGAGGCCTCTTCATATGGAACTTGAACCGTGTACGGTTTCGAACGCCAGGCGTTTTGCTCTTCGATTTTTTCGTCAACGGTTCCAGCGATTTTTATGGAAAGAGAATTTCCTGAAGCGGGATCATGCCAAATTGATTTTTCGAATTCGCCGCGCAGCTGGCTTGAGAATTCTGCCACGCGCGGATCGGCGATGTTTCGAATTTCAATCTCAGGCTGAAGTTTCCCGAAAAGCTTCACCGAGTTCTCGGTTTTTTGTTTTGCGAAAGGCGCGCGAAGCTCTTTGCACGCAGCCATCAAAAATCCGTATGTGTAATGATCTTTTTGCGAAAGACGTTTTGATTCAGAGTCGCAAAAAATCTTTCCCGACCGATGAATGACCTCCATCAGAGTCTTGGTTTCAAGCCTCAGAAGCTCCTCTAGAAGGACGCGATCGGAGCGATATTTTGCCAGCGCAAGAAGCGGTTGGTTTTTCTGAATCGATTCATAAATACCAGACTGAATGAACGCCGAAAGGTGAGCGACTTCTTCGGCGTGGGTTGCGTAGACGGCACCCGTCGGAATGAGGCCCCAGTCGGATTCGTTCTTCAAAATTTTGCGCATCAAATCGATGCTGGCGCCGCGATTGTCGGCCAGGCGAGATAACCTCACCTGAATCAGTTTGTCAGAAATCCATTGAAGGCGCGCCCGGCGCTCAAGGCCAATGAGTTCGGCGTCGAGGGGATCGCGTCCTCGTTTTTGCTCTAAAAAGGTCAACGCTTCCTCCGCGCGACCTTCGTTGAGAAGGGATTCCGTGCGCTCGAAGGTGGAGGCGCAACCCGAAAGGACACCAATAAGAAAACCAAACAATAAAGCCGTGTAAATGAGTTTCATGTCTCTATCTTTCGGTATTTGATTTCAGACGCATAGGCTTGAACCATCGAGTCTTGGAACATAGTGTTCCAAGATTGGATTGCTCACGCCATCGACGGCACCAACGAGGCCACGACTTGACTTAACAAGACGCGGACGCCAATTTGCCTGCGGAGGTTTTCATGCTGATTTTCAAATGGAGCGATATTCCAAATCGGGGCCGCGGCCTCACGTTTGACGACGTACTTTTGCTTCCGAGCCGCTCGGATGTTCGCTCGCGCCGCGACCCCAATTTGAAAACCAGGCTTACGAAGTCGATCGAAATCGATATTCCTTTGATGAGCGCAAATATGGACACTGTGACCGAAGCGCCGATGGCGATAGCGATGGCCAAAGAAGGCGGCTTCGGTCCCATTCATCGATTCATGTCCATTGAAGCTCAAGTTCTAGAGATTGAAAAAGTTCGAGCGGCCGGAGTGAAAATCATCGGCGCGAGTGTCGGCGTTGGTGATGACGCAAAAACGCGAGCGGAAGCATTGGTCAGCGCGGGGGTGAATGTCGTCGTGGTCGACATTGCTCACGGTCATTCGGTTCAAATGCTTGAGACGATTCAGTGGCTAAAGGACAGATTTAGCGGACTGCAAGTGATCGGTGGAAATATTGCGATGCCCGAAGCGGCGGTCGAACTTGTCGAAGCCGGAGCCGATGCGGTGAAAGTGGGGATCGGACCTGGTTCGATGTGCACGACGCGGATTATTACGGGGTGCGGAGTTCCTCAGCTAACGGCGATAGCCATGTGCGCGCAAGCTCTTGAGGGAACTGGTGTGCCTGTGATTGGTGACGGGGGATTAAGAACTTCGGGCGATATTGTGAAAGCCATGGCCGCCGGCGCAAGCACGGTGATGTTGGGTTCAATGCTTTCAGGTTGCCTTGAGACGCCCGGAGAAATCCAAGGTGGACGAAAGCAGTACCGCGGCATGGCCTCCAAATCAGCGCAAGTTTCATGGCGAGGCGGAGTGCCAGAAGGAATGGCCGCTGAAGGTGAAAGTCGATTTGTAAATATCAAAGGTCATTTAAGAGACGCCGTGCTTGAAATTACCGGAGGTCTTCGCAGCGGTATGAGTTACCTCAATGCGACGTCCGTCCCTGAGATTCGTGAGCGGGCTCGCTTTATGGAGATGTCGGCCGCCGGTGCTCAAGAGTCGGCGGCCCACGGCCTTCGAAATTAAATTCGAAAGCGCTGAGTTGGCGTTTTTTAGTTAGCGTTAAATGATGGTCTCAGAACTTGGGACTGAAGATCGCGGTCAAGCCCACCCGTGAGTGGTTTACCGGTGGGGTAAATCATCAGCAGTGATTCTTGGCCAGCACCCTTGTTGAACGTCACGACTTTAGTTTCACCAGGATTCAAAGTGATTTTCTCTGGCAAACCCACAAAGCTTGCGCCTTCCGTCGAGACATTCAGCTGCGCCCACTTCTTCGGGTCCTTCGACAAGAAGTCATCGGGCTCGATCGCCGAACCAGTTTGCTGACTTGTCGCCACGCGAACCGCGAGCGCTCCTGAGGGCTTAAGTTTTAGATCTGCCACCGGAACCTCGAGCAGCGCGATCGTCGAATTTTCAAACGCCGCCATTGGCGAGAGTGCGAGAATGGCTGGGATGAAATTCAAGACGGGTCGTGCTTTTGGTTTTTCTCCTGGTGCCGGGACTTCAGGTGGCAGCAAAATAGCGGTATCGAAGTCGCGACGAATCTGCTGGGCCATTTTCGCATCGATCAAGAGGCTAACAAAGGGACCGGCGGGAAGTCCGGCGACCGAGTCCTGAACGACGCCGGCCAGTTCTTGATCCGCAGAGAAATCACCGTCGCTGTCGATCAAAACTGAAACTTCGCACAGATTCCACGTCGTCATCGGTTCAAACAGTTTCGCGACAACTTGAAGCGTCGCTACACCATCTTTTTCGATCACGCGGTAACCGGACTCAGCAAGGTCACAAATTTTAGATCGGAATGGGTCGAGCGTTGGATCCGCCTTTTTCGCGCCACGCGCGATCAGGTTGAAAGGCAAAGCTTCGCCCGCGTTGGCACTCTTATTTGTGAGAGTCAGATCGACAGCAGCGCCCTGACTGTCTGTGTTCGACGTCGAACGAACAATCAGTTTCGAAGCTTCGATGCGAGAAACTTTGGTTGCGATAGCCAAAACAGGAATTCGTGCCACTTCTCCGCCGGCGTCCGAGAGCAAAACATAACCCGAAATTTCATTCGATGTGTTCGAAGCCAGAGCGCTGTTCAGTGCCGAAAGGTCGATAGTGAATCGCAAATCGATCGGCTGGGATTCGCCGGGGGCTAATGTGATCTGAGGCAAACTTTTCAGGCTAAAGCCTTTGGTCGCTCCGCCCAGGCTGATCGAAAGCTTCTGTGGCGTGGACGAAATATTTTTTAGAGCGACGGCTCGCTGCATCGTCTTTTTAGCTTCTACGGTGATTTCTCCTAAGGAAATCGAAGAAGGGAGTGGCAGAACTTTCGCATCCAGCGCTTTGATAATTTGCACGCGGCCAGCACCTTGGCGGGCGATGGGGTACATCTTACCTTTTTCGTCGACCATTGTTTTGCTGGTGCTCATCGCAAGTGCTTTGAGCTCAAGAGCGCTCAAAGCTGGATGCGCTTGTTTCAAAAGTGCCATCACGCCGGCCATGTGAGGCGCGGCCATTGATGTGCCAGAAAGCTGAACGCCCTTCGTACCTTTTCCCATATCGGCCGACACAATCAGATTTCCTGGCGCTGAAATTTCCGGCTTCATCAACGCGTCGATCGATCGCGGGCCACGCGACGAGAAGAGTGCCATCGTATCAATCAGTTCTGGTCGTTCGATCCGATCGGGCACGGTGAGCTCAGCAACAACATCGCCACGAGTGAGTGCTTCTTTCAGAATGTCGCCGATGTCTTTTGTAATCATGATGGCTGGGATGTCGAAGGGCTTTTCAGCACCGCCCATGGAAATCGCAGGCCCGGGTTGATTGTTGACCATCACAACGCCGATGCTTCCCGCCTCCTGAGCACGTTTTACTTTGTCGGCAAAACCCACGACGCCGCGGTCAAGAAGGGCAATCTTACCTTGAAGTAATGCGGCTTGTTCGGGTGTGAAGTCTTTGTCGGCGATGCCGCCGGGAACGATCGACGCTTTGATTTGTCCGCTGTCGGCCAGAGGTTTTCCAACCGTACCTTCGATCGCTTCGACAAGAAGAGACGGGTTATCGACGGTCGAAAACTTCGCCGCGCGAAACTTCCAGTTTTGATCCATGTCATCGACGGAAGCTGCGACCGAAATTGCATCGTCCGAAGCGCCCGGTGATCCAACGATGTAGGGGATATCGCCGCTATTGCCACCCGACGCAACAACGACTGTTCCGGCGAGCGAAAGATTCTGAATAGCTTCAGAGTATAGGATGTGACCGCTGCCAAAGCCTGAACCAAGAGAAAGGTTCACGACATCAAGCCGGTCAGAAAGATCTCCATCGGCATTGGGATCTGCAGAATATTCGAGGGCCGCAATGACAGCAGTGTCACTGGTCGAGCCGTCGGCACCAAAGACTTTCAGCGCATAAAGTTCAGCGTCGGGAGCAACACCATTGTACGTTTCTACGCCGTCTCCAAGACCCGCAACTGTGCCGGCGACATGAGTGCCGTGACCAGCTTCATCGATCGGATTTACATCGGGGCGAGGAATCGTATTCGCAAAGACGGGAGAGCCCGAATTGTACTGAGTTCCGACGAAATCAAATCCACCGGTGACTTTTGTGTTGGGGAAACTTGTCGAGGGTTGGCTCGGATCAACCGCTTTAAACGCTGCTTCAGTGGCAGCTCCGCCAAACATGGCGTGCGTGTAATCGATGCCTGTGTCGATAACGCCGACTTTTAGTCCCTGGCCGCGAACGCCTCTCGCATGAGCTTCTTCGCCACCGATATATTTTACGGAGTTTCGAGCGTGAAGAGTTTTGGTGAGGGCCGTGTTGGTGATCAGATTTTCACTGGGAAGAACCGGACGATCAAATCGTCCAGCGCTTTCGATATGCGACACGCCACCAAAAGCGCCGATCTTATCAACGAGCGCGGTCGGAGCGACAATCGCAATGCCATTTAAAATAATTCGGTAACGGTAGACGATTTTGATATCGGGGGAAAGCGCTTGGAGTTGTTGAAGTAAATCACTCTGCTCTTTTTCTAGCGCTTTGAGTGCGGTCGCATCGACTATGTTCGCTCCACTCGAGCGATCGATGAATTTATGAAGTGGCGGGCTCTTCAACTTTACAAGGAAGTAAGAGTGCGTTGCCGTATCAGGTCGCGTGCTAAAGATCGGCGAAACATCTTGTGTCACGCGAAACGGCGTCGAAGCGATCTTTGAGGACGGCGTGCAGGCAAGGCCCGCCAACAGGACCAAGACGGAGAAAGTTGAGCCCACTAAAAGTTTCGCCGTTTTTCTGTTTGATGTATTCATGTGATCCCCCCCAGGATGCGCACTTCAGTGACCGCGCTTCAGTTGTCGCGCCTACGAAGAGGCACTTTTCGTGCCTCAATGAAAGTCGAACAGAAGCTCTGATTCGACTTTTTTTAAGGCATTCGCGCTGCGCGCAATGGTTTTTCGGGGGCATAAGGCGCCCGATAGTCGCTGCGCTTAGCGTTACCGGTGGGCGTCGGAATCTTCCATAACCGGGTGAGCGAAGCAAAGTGACACCGTTTGAAAAACGAAAAGTGACGTCTTTTGCGTCGAATTGAGGCGCGTAACTTATAGATTTGTAAATTTAGAATGAGCGAGTTTATGCCGATAAGAGAACAGGTCGATGAGTCAGTCTGCGCTCGCGACCAACAGGCATTCATAAAGACAATTTATCAGAGGCGTTTCAACTTGAGTCACTTTTCGAACGAAACCGTCGGCGAAATATTTCGAATCAAATGCCCACAAAAGCTGGATGCTGCGGCCACCGCTGTGTTTCTTGATCAATCCAAAGTTTGGATAATGAGCTCGTGCACGCACTTCGTTTTGGACTTCGCCCAAGTGACTCATCTGAGTCGGGATTTCTACCGCGCAGTGATTCAGTGGAAAAGTTTGCTGAAGCCTGATGGCAAAGTTGTTTTCACCATCGTCGAGTCGGACGATCTGCTCCGGCAACTGCGCGCTGATGGGATGGATGCGGTCTTTGGTCCAGTGCCGTCATTTGCGGACGTGGTTGCCGATCAAAAAAAGACGAGCTCGAAAATGTCGAGCCTCGACACGGAGTTTGTTAAGGCATTAATTCGCGGCACGAAACTGACCTTTGAAGTCCAGTGCCACACACCACTGCAAGTTCAGAATCCTTACTTAAAGACCAAAGACGTCGAAGGCATGACTATAGCCGCTGTCATGCCTTTGATCTCAAATGGATGGGCGGGAAATTTCGCTCTTTGTATGTCGAAACCTGTGTTTCTAAAAGTTTACGAGAATATGTTTAACGAGAAACACACAGAGATCACACCAGAGCTTGAAGATGCTGTCAGTGAGCTGGTCAATATTATCTACGGTGCAGTTAAGACTGACTTGAATCCAAAGGGCCATAATTTTCAGCCGACTTTGCCAAAAGTGACGTTTGGTGAAAACCTAAGGCTACAGAAGTCGGGGCCGAAGCCGGCGGTCATCGTTCCGTTTGTGATGTCAGCTGGTGCGTTTCATATAGAAGTTGAGTTCGAGAAATAGCCGGAGGTTTGCAGTGTTTGATTCATCGATTAAAATTTTGGTTGTCGACGACATGATGACGATGCGCAAACTTGTGAAAAAGAGTTTGATGCAAATGGGCTACAGCAACATTGAAGAAGCTGCTGACGGTCAATTGGGTTGGGTAAAACTCCAAGAGACGGCAGATGTCGGGCTCGTGGTGTCTGACTGGAACATGCCAAATTGCTCGGGGCTCGAACTCTTAAAGCGCGTGCGTTCCGACAATCGATTTAAAGAACTCCCATTTGTATTGCTGACCGCAGAGAGCGAAGTCGCGCAGGTTCGCGAGGCGATGGCGGCAGGTGTTGACAACTATGTTCTCAAACCATTCACGTTCGAATCTTTGAAAGAGAAGCTCGAACAGGTTTATAAAAAACGCCACGCGGCCTAGGAATCTATGAGTCAAAGCACTGAATTTGATCTTTTGATGATCGGCGTCGACGACACGACATCGAAAGCAATTCAGCCGTTCACTTCAGACCTGCGCGTTCGCGCAATAACGACTCCCGCAGAAGTTGAGGAATTGATTGAGAGCATACAGCTTCCACCGGGGATGCTCGTTCTCGTTTCTTCGGCGATCAAAGAACTGAGTCAATTCGAAATCGGTCAGGCTCTCAGTTCGTCCTATGCTGGTATTCACATCAATTTTGTTACAAGCGAACGGTCGACTTTTGATCTGACCAACTTGAAAAAAAACGGGTTCACCGACACCTTTCTTTTTCCCATGGACATAAAACGAATCGAAGAGCGCATCGAGACCGTCAAGGTCAATAAACTCAGCGCCTTCAAGAAGTACAAAGCTGTTAAGGTCGTGGACATTAAGTCCAACCAGAAATTGCCATTTGAGGTTCGAACTTTTCTTCCGCTGAACAACAAGTATGTGAAACTCACAAAAGACGGAGTTCTCTCCGATAAAAAAGCAGAAACGTTAAAGTCGAAGAATATAAATTCTGTGTTTATCGACGTTCGCGAAGTTGAAGCATTTTATGATTTCGCCGCAGAGCAAATGATGAGTTTGGGGTTAGCGGGAAATGACGCTGTTTCTGAAACTGAAAAGCAGGAACAGTTTCAGTCGAATGTTCGCAATTTGTTCCGCTCATTTCTGGATGTTTCGACGACGAGTGGCGATCTTGAGCAGGGACGAGACCTTCTGGAGCAGTCCAAAAAGGTTGTCGAAAGCTATGTGATCAAAAAAACGGGGCTCGATCTCCGCTCTAAATTTCGCGAGATTTTGGGAACTGGTGGCGACTCTTACTCTCACGCCCAGTCGGTTTCAACGATAGCCAGTCTTTTGAGTATGGCGACCGGAATAGGAAAACCTGAAGAAGTCGCTATCGCAGGGCTTTTTCACGATATCGGCAAACAGGGCGTTGGCGACGAAGTTTCCGTTTTCAATTGCGCCGATCTTGAGCCCGAGGTGTTGGCGACGTACCATGGACATCCTCGCCTTTCATTGAGCATTCTGCGGGAAAAACGTGTGACCTTGATTCCGTTGATCGCCGAGATGATTGAAAAACATCACGAGCGCGTCGACGGACGCGGATTTCCAGGTAAAGTTCAAGCCCACAAGATCCCCATCGAAGCTCAGCTTTTAAGTTACGCGGACGCCTTCGAACATCTCTCCGGACCTCATCCTGGAATGAAGGCCTTCACACCGGCCGAAATCCACGCGAAAATTTCGGCCGAAGTCGGTATTTCGATCGAAGTTCTTAGCCGAATTGAGAAGTTTGTGATCTCTGTCGCAGCACCCGAAGGCGACCAAGGTCCCGGTAAGGCACCGTCGGCTGGCTGAGCACCACACCTCGACTTGTGAAGCTGTGGGCGTCCCGTAAACTAGTTTAATGAAGTCGCGGGTGGCCGGCGCTTTCGGTGGAGTTCTTTCATTAGCGTCGTTCGTAGTATGTCTTTCTCCGTCGAAAGCCGATGCGCCCAGCGCGACCGGGCCGATTGACGTTGTGAAGCTTCAACAGTTTAAAAAATCGTGTGAGGGACTTCCGACAACAATCACTCGGGATCAAATCAGCACGGCCATGAAGTTAAAAGTTTTCCCTGGTGTCGATGACAATATGGGGGACTTCCTTGGGAACCTTCAGGGATTAAATCGCAACAAAAGCAGCGACAATTGTTCGGCCTTCGAGGCTGCCGATTCAGCGCCCTCTCACCCACTATTCCGCAAATCAAAAGTGCCGCCGATTTTTCAAGATGTCGTCCGCCGTGCGACAGACCTGTTGGTGCGAGATATGAAGAGCCAGCAAGACTTCGCGCGCGATGCTCTTTACTGCGCGGAAAAGCTTGAGAGCTTTATTTCAAGTCAACCTTCTGGTCCGAAGCTGAAACCGGAAGAGATGACGCCAAATCAAGTTGACGCATACGCGGGCGGGACGACAAAGCCCCAGCGCTGCCGTGGGTTTGCCGCCGATTACGTTCCGGATCTGCAAAAGCGATTTGAATCCATGCGCCTGCTCCTCGCGATCGGAACTGATCAGGTCAACAGCAAGGAAATCAAACCCGATCGATCGAGCCTTTCGCGTTTGGTCTCTGTCTACTTTCCAACGGTTGGACGAAAGGAAGCAGCTGAAAAGCTTGCTCCGCTTTCACAAGCTGAAAGGGATTCGTTATCAGATTTGGATTCGTTAAGCGCCGAGGCCAAAGAGGACGCACGCCGGCGGTCCTATAAGATTCTTTCGGGAGCACCAATTCTTTCTCTTTTTGGTGAGACTCCAGATGCAAAATCAATCTCGTCAGCTTTTCGAATTCTCAATCGGCAAATGGCTGATGACATCGGAAAAATTGAAAAAAAGGTCCCGCAGGAAATTACTCTCCTGCTTCCTTACGTGACTCAAGCGCTCGCGCAGATGCCGCTCGAGCGTCGAGGCGATGCCTGTTTGATTATTCAAGAGCTTCACGAAAACCTGGTGACACGTTATCTCAAAGCGCCATTCTGGGAGTCGGTCGTGGGATTGGCCTTTGCCGGAGCCGGCGGTTTGACCGCGTTGTCGTTTGCGAGATCGGGCACTGTCGTGAAGACGGTCGGCACGAATGTGTCGCAGTTCGTGAAGGGCTTTTCGCCGGCCGCATCGACAACGATGATGGCGGCCAGTGTGACGACGACCAGTAACGGTCTTCGCGACTATTTTTTTAAGACGAAACTCTGTTCCGTCACCGCGGATGCTCCGGATCCAACCAAAAGAGTTTCTTCTCTTTGTGATTTCGGTGGGGCTGAAGAGGGTATGCGTTCGACGCAAGAGTCAGCCATCACACAAGCCGTTATGGGCCTCACGATTTTTTCGGTGGGGCGTTTCTTAAAATAAATAAAGAACGCCGCTGGTGAGAGCGGCGTTTCGAGGATCGAAGCTAATCGTTAGTTGAGGCAGAGTTTCTTAGCGCGCTGTTTGCGACTTTGACCGCGTGAAAGTTGCGGGTTCGTCCTGCGCTTCGGTAACTTCGGGATTCTTTAAGTCCGTACCTGTCGCTCGAAGAGCGCCATCGGCTGTAGTGCTGTCAACTGTCGCGGCGTTGCTGCTAATAACACCGTAAGCGCCGAGACCAGCCGCAACAGCCTTAACGACGGGAATCTTGCGAGCGCCTTTTGCGACGGGGCTCTTCAGCGCGCGTGAGCGATCTTTAAGTGCATCCCATACGCCCGATCCATTGAGGCGAGAATCGCCGCGGTGAGCTTCACGGAAAGCATCGATTTCGGTCTGAGTTCCAGTCTTTGCGATAGCATAGCCGCGGTCCGCGATTTGTCGACCTTCGTTAGCTCGGAGAAAATTTGCGCGGTTGCGCTGGGCGATGAGGCTATCGTTCCGGGCCGTTTCGTCTTGGATCTGACGAGCACGGAATTCATTAAGTTCTGATTGCGAATCGGGTCCTGCGTGAGCGACTTGTGCTGTTAACATTGCTGCGATGATCAGAGCGAAGCTTGAAGAGAGAAGTGTTGTTGCGTTTTTCATTTCAGAACCTCCATTTAATTTTAGATAATCATTATAGATGCAAGCTGTGCCAAAACAGGGAAAGTGTCTCCGAACGAGACACTTCGGAATGGGCTCTCATTAAACCTGAACGGGAAGAAATCCGGCTGTTTAAGCTTTCGACATGCGACCAGCGAGTTTCGGAGGCGGTCGTTGGCCGAACTATTTTTACGGACGTAAATATAGGGAACCTGGCCACAATCTCAAATTGAAACGACGGTTTATCGGGCCTTTGAATGACCCAAGTTTCACTTCCGGCGCAGGCCGTCGGCCGAAGCGACACCAAGAAAATCTCGCTGCAAACGTGCAGCGAGCAGCGCAGGCCGGCGGCCGAAGCGACACCAAGAAAATCTCGCTGCAAACGTGCAGCGAGCAGCGCAGGCCGGCGGCAGAAGCGACACCAACAGACAAAATAAAAAAGCCGACCACGCGGGTCGGCTCTTTTATTTTGGTACCCGGGACAGGACTTGGTCTTTCGTTCGCGCCCGTCCGGGGCGCTCGCTGCAGACCGCCCCGCCGACTTGTCAGCGCATCGTGCGCTGCCACTTTGCGTTTGATGCTCCTATCGGTCGCATCCAACGCAAAGACGTCGGCTCCCTTCAAGTCCTGTCATAGACACGAAAGAAATAAAAAAACCGACCACTGCGGGCCGGTTTTTTTATTTCTGACTGATGTGGTACCCGGGACAGGACTTGAACCTGCACTACCTTTCGGAACGTGGACCTGAACCACGCGTGTCTACCAGTTCCACCACCCGGGCACGGACGCGGAAATGCTCAAAAGAGCGAAACTACGCTTAGCCAAAACGCGACGCCCAGTCATCTACAGAATTACATCGGGTCCAAAGCCCGTTTGCCGTTGGATTTCGGCCTTTGGCAATGTTACTTTTGATCCCATGGCAAGAGGCCGCGGTTCGGATCGAGATTCAGGGCGACGAGTATCAGGAGGTTCAGCATCAGGTGCTGGAGGAGATTCGCGTTCAGATTCGCGATCGGATGGCTCGAAAGCAGGAAGTGGTCGCAGCAAAAGCGACACGAGTATAAAAAATGGGCGCAGTCTTCGCGATGTGCTCGATGGTGGGGGAGCCGCAAAGTCGCGCTTTTCACCACCAAGTCGAATCGAATCTCGAGGCGATTCGGGGAGCGAAGCGTCAAAGCCCGCTCGCCGGTCCGTTCAATATCAGGCGGTCATGAGTTTTCGACCGCCGCCGGAAGGTTCGCCTTCAAGCCCTGTGGCTCGCGATGCCGCCATTCCAAAAAGTAGAATTCCATCCAGCGTGCGACCCGTGATGCGTCCTCCGGTCGACACATCGGTGCCCTCGATGCCGGTCTCAGGATCGATTTCGGGAGCCACTGCGGCGCCCGAACCACAAAAGTTTTATGACCGATCTCCTTTTGAAAAATCCGGGACGTCTCAACAATCGAAAGAGTCGCGTGCAGGTGAAACTGTTGATCCGGGTTGGCCTCGTGCGCGCGCCATCGGTACGGGAAATGTTCCAGTTTCAGGCCCGCAAAAAGCAGCGACACCTCCGGGCCGAGCCTCGAAGGACGCTCGCCGCGATGGAAATAAGCTTTACGTCACGGGAACTATCAAACGTCATCCCGATGGTTTTGGTTTTTTAATTCCTGAAGATGCTTCGTTGCCAGATATCTACATCTCTCGGCAGTACATGTCGGGAGTGATGACCAATGATCGTGTCGAAGCTGAAGTCTTCCGCGCGCGTCCCATGGACCGCGGTTCGTCAGGCTCCGAGCGCATGTTTGGTGAAGTGAAGCGAGTGATTTCTAGAGCTCACGCAAGAATCGTCGGTAAATTTCTTCCGGTGGATCGCCGTTACGGAGTGATCCAGGACGACGGTCGCGGTTGGGGAATGGATCTTCGCATCGCTACGGAAGATTCAAAAGGCGCCCAAGAGGGCGACTGGGTCGCGATTGAAATTACGGACTATGCATCGAACGACAAACCTCTTTCAGGCCGCGTGATTGCTGTCATTGGCGATGTGGAAGATCCACTCAACGATGTCATTCGTGTGATCCATGAAAAAGGAATTCCCAACGAATTTTCTTTTCCTACTCAGCGCGAAGCCGGGGCGCTTGCGACCGAAGTGTCGGCTGCGGACCGCGTTGGGCGCGAGGATTTACGTTCGACCGCCTTGATCACTATCGATGGAGCCACGGCGCGCGATTTTGATGACGCCGTCTTTGTCGAGAATACGACGCAAGGGTTTCGAGTCTTGGTCGCCATTGCCGATGTTTCACACTACGTAAAGCCGACCAGTGCGATCGACGAAGACGCCTATTCGCGCGGGACCAGCACGTACTTTCCAAATTTCGTCGTACCCATGTTGCCTGAGGAACTCTCAAACGAGCTCTGCAGTCTTAAGCCCGAAGTGGACCGCTTGTGTTTCGTCTGCGAGATGAAGCTCGATTTTCAAGGAGCGATCCAAGACTATCGATTCTTTGAAGGCGTGATGAATTCCAAAGCGCGTGTCACATACGGCGAAGCGCAAGAAGTTATCGACGGTGAACCAAGCGCTAAGCTCGCTGCGGTGGATGGCGTCTGCGAAAACATTCTTCGCTGTGCGGATCTCGCTAAGATTCTCATGGCGAAACGATTCCGCGAGGGATCGCTCGAGCTTGAAATCCCTGAAACTCAGGTCGTTGTCGATTCCAGCGGCGAAACTATCGATGTGGTCCGCGCAACTCGTCTGTTCGCGCACCGTTTGATTGAAGAGCTGATGCTTCTTACAAATATCGCGACCGCGCGATTTTTCACCGACAATCGTATTCACGGAATTTATCGCATTCACGAAGAGCCAAATGAAGACAACATCAAGGCCGTCGAAAAAATGCTGTGGAATCTTCTTGGTCCCGGCAAAGGAAAGATCGGCCACGGGCAGGGGCTTCAGAAAAAACTTACGAAAGCACTTCAGGCCGCCAACGCAATTCCGGGCGGACAGATCTTGAGTGTTTTGACGTTGCGGGCGATGAATCAAGCGAAATACAGCTCGGACAATATCGGTCACTTTGGTCTTGGGTTTACGCACTACTCGCACTTCACGTCGCCGATTCGGCGCTACCCTGATTTGATCGCGCATCGCTTGATTAAAGCTGTGCTTTATCCGCGCTACCGCAATCAGGGCATGGAGATCGAAGAGATCACGTCAGCAGCGACGCACTTGTCGGCCTGCGAGCAGCGATCGGTGAAAGCCGAACGCTCTGTCATCGCGATTAAAAAAGCTCGATTCATCCGCCGCTATCTTGGCGAAACGCTGGAGGGGTCAATCACGTCGGTCGCGAAGTTTGGAATCTTTGTGACACTTCGAGAATTCGAAGTCGACGGTCTGGTTAAACTCGAGTCGCTGGGCCCTGACCGCTGGGTCTTTGATGATCAAAATATGCGGCTTTATGGCCGCCGCACGGGACGAGTCTTTAAGCTGGGCGATGCACTGAGTGTAACGGTGGCAAAGGTCGACGTAAATGTTGGTAAGATTGATTTCACGATCGAGGACGAAGATGCGCAGGTGGAAGAAGCGCTTGTCGTTCTTGGTGATGATGAAATGGATGTCGAAGAATTAGCCGTGGCTGCGGAAGAACTTGTTTCGAGCGGTCGAAAATCCAATCGTCGTCCCGACTCTAAGAGCTCCGACCGCTCCAGCAAGAAGAAGTCAGGCCGAGGACGCGCTGCGAAGGGCGCCGAGCGCCATGCAGCCTCTGCGACGGATCGTCGCGTCGGTGACCGCAGGGCGCCACCGGCGGTCCCGTCTCCTATAGTTCCTGTAAAAGGTGGGCCGTCGAAATCTGGCGGTAAAAAACCGGGCGGGCCGGCTGGGAAAAATAAATCCAATGGTCGTCGAGGTCGCAAGTGACCGTTTCGCGTCGAAACACACGACGGGGACGTCGTGGCGGATCGGCGCTTCGAAACGCGGCAAGGCTTCGCACCATTGCGAGCGTCTTTGCTCGTTATGGTTTTCAAAACATCGCAGAACGAATTCGCTTGGGGCGCTTTCTCGTCGAGAGGCTTAGCGGTATTGATGCGGATCAATACACGCCCGCCGAACGCCTTCGTATGGCCTTTGAAGAGTTGGGTCCTACATTTGTAAAACTGGGTCAGCTTTTGGCGACGCGACCCGATCTGATACCTGAAGAATTTGTCGAAGAGTTTAAGCGTCTCCATGACCGGGTCGGAGCGTTGCCGTTTGAGCAAATGCGGTCGACGCTGGAGCATCAGTACGGCAGAAATCTGGATGATGTTTTTAGTGAGATAGATACGAATCCGATCGGTGCCGCTAGCATCGCTCAGGTTTATCGAGCTGTTTTGAAAAGCTCAGCGGGCGCCGTCGGCGGGGCGAAGGTTGTCGTCAAGGTTCAGCGACCGGGCATTCTTGAAGTAATTAAAAATGACGTCGGCGTTCTCTATTTTTTGGCCGAGCGTTTGGCGGCATTTGTTCCTGAAGCCGCGGTCTTTAATCCTGTTGGCATCGTCGATGAGTTTTTTAAAACTCTGGAACTTGAGACGAACTTTATCGTCGAGGCCAATAACATCAAACGTTTTCAACAAAATTTTCGGGACGATCCGACAGTCAAAATTCCGCATGTGTATCTTGAGCATTCAGGACAGAAAGTTCTTGTTCTTGAAGCTCTCGAGGGAATTGCGCTGTCGCAGCCGGCGGCACTTCAACAAGAAGGTCTCAACCGCGACGAAGTGATGCGTGCCGGAGTTCGCTGCTACTTTCGCCAAGTTTTTCTTCATGGACTTTTTCATGGCGATCTTCACGCGGGTAATCTGTTTGTCATGCCGGACAGCAGTGTGGGCCTCATCGATTTTGGAATCGTTGGCCGACTCAATCAACGCGTTCGCGACGCAATTGCAAATATGTTCGTGGCACTTTACACAGAAGATTACGAACGTTTGGCCTACGAGTACGTGGATCTTGCTCCTTTTAACGAAGCCATCGACATCGATGACTTCGCGCGGGACCTTCAGGATCTTTTGGCGCCGCACTTTGGCCTCAACCTTAAGAGCGTCAACTTGGGACGACTTCTTATGTCGACCACTGTCGTGGCCGCGAAACATCGGCTTGTTCTACCCAGCGAGCTGATGTTGTTTTTCAAGTCGATTGTCACGGTCGAAGGGATGGGGCGTATCATCCGTTCAGACTTCGATCTGCTTCCGCATGCGCTTGAGTTTACCGACGAGCTTGTTCGCGGAAAAGTAGATCCCCAGCGCATGAAAGAAGATGCGATGGGCTTCGGGCGAGACTCGGCCATGCTGGTTCGAACTCTTCCGCGCCAGTTGCGCCAGTTCGTAAGGCGCGTGAATCATCCAGACTTCGCCTTTCGCTTGAGCTTGGTTGAACTTGAAGAAGTTAAGAAGTCGCTTGAGAGTTCATCGAACCTCATGTTCCTGGGTTTGGTGATCGCAGGTCTTATGATTTCTGGGAGCGCCACGATGTTTATTGATCGTGGTGCATTGATCTTTGGTATCCCGCTGCTGTCGGCGATTTTTTACGGCCTCGCGGGTGCTTTGGGCTTGGCCGCATTTCGCAATTACATCAAGAAATAAGCGGAGCGCCCGGCTCAAGTATTTGCACGCTCTCGTTTTTGGAGCCGAAACACAAATCTTGTCTCGGACGACGTTTCATCAAGGCTCAATTCGCCCCCGTGCTCGTTTACAATTTTGGCTGAGATGCTGAGTCCAATTCCAGTTCCTTGGCCGACCGGCTTTGTCGTGAAAAACGGCTGCATAATCTTCTTTCGTAGTTCCGTTGAAATCCCTGAACCGCTGTCGGTGACCGAAAACTCCACTTCGTCCGTGTGGTCCGTGACGTTGATTCGGACCCACTTTTCGTCAGACAACATCGCCGCATAATGAGCATTGGAAAGGAGATTGAGAAGAACTTGTGAAATCTGGATGGGATGACAGAAGAGTCGGACACCATCGGCGGATAATAAAATGTCTGAGATCGAAACCTCGAGTCGTACATCGCCCTTAAATTTTTCACGGCAGATGTCTATCGTCGTATCGATAAGTGTCGGTACGCTCGCGTCGACCTTCGGCTCCGTTTCCTCATTTCTCGCAAAGTTTTTTACTGAATTAACGGTTCGGGCCATCCGAAGGCATATTCTCTCGATCTGCTGGCCGATTGCTTTGATTTGCTGCCTCGGATCTTGCTCCTGATCAGCAATATCGACTAGCTGTCCGGCCCGAGCCATTATTGCTGCCAGCGGATTATTGATCTCGTGAGCAATGCCACTCGCCAGTTCGCCCAAAGCCGCCATTTTAAAAAAGGCGATTGTATTCAACTTATGCTGTTCCAGCTGATCTTCAGCGAGTCGGCGCAGCCGTTGGATCCTGTGGATTTCAATTCTTTCAGCAACTTGGCAAGAGAGGAAAATAAGAGCCTGTATCTGCTGAGTAGTTAAGCTGCGCACCTCTCTATCCATGACAGAGAAGGTTCCGACAATCTCATCGTCAATTGTATAGGCGATGCCCGCAAAAAAATCGGAATGCTTGCGGGCCTGAAACGAAACTGAGGTTTCGAAACCGTTCGTCGTCCAAAAGATCTTCCACGATCAAAGGCTTCAAAGGGCATCGTATATTTTGAAAAAAAACTGTGTCGAATGTCGTTCGTGGGAATTCAAAACCGGTTTCTTGCTGGATGCGGTCGCGATATTCATCGGCGATGGTAATGACCGCCAGGGGAGCCCTACAGGCTTCTCGGGCCGCCGTGACTATGTCTTCGAAGGTCTCAGATTGGGAGGGTTGAGTTGAGAGAAATTCCATAGACAAATTCCTTTGATCTCATGGGGTCGCTGGGCGTCCTCAATTGAGACAATTCGCAACATACCTTGAACAAAATCAAATAAATATATACTATTTATCCCAAAGAAGGCACGGAGGATAGCTAATTCAGGGCTTCGGGGCTACGAAGGACCTTGACTTGGGCAAGCTAGAGAGCATATCGTGCGGCGCAACAAGTACGAGTTTCAAATACTTTCCGGAGGGTATCGTGGCGGTAACTTCAAAATTAAGCCCATTGTCACAGTTGTTGAGAGAACGGCGAATAGGCAACGGGCGCACTCAGCTTGAGACAGCGCGCGCCCTCGGCCACTCGACAGCTCAGTATGTCTCTAATTTTGAGCGCGGACTCTGCGAGCCTTCAATCGAGACCGCAGTTAAGCTCTGTGAGTTTCTGGGTATTTCCAAGCGCGAGTTGTACGATTTAATGATTTTGGCTTACGAAAACGAAGTCGGTGCCAAAATTTTTAAGTCCCGCTCTCGAAAGGCCTAACGGATATACGCAGGAGTGGTCTGTGAATTCTAATGTCGAATTCGATAATATCGATTCCGTCGTCAAATGTATGCAAGAGATCATCGGCGATCTTGCGATGGTGGGCCGACCATACGGACTTTTTCAAAAAGAAAATGGCGAAGGAGTTTTCAGCGAGTTAAGAAGCATCTCCTCGGACGCTCGCAACGAGTTCTTATCGCGGCTTGAGCTCTTTCGAGACATATGCCAAGCTTCTGCAAACAACCAGTTTCGACTCCGCGATGACTTGCGTCTTGTATGGTGTGCCATCTCCCGCTTGGGCGTTAGGCCTCCCAGTGATCTCTTTGACTTTATGTCGTCTGGTGATTCGATTGAGATCTACGATGCTTCGGGCCGCCAGGTTTTTCGCAACTTCGAATTCTGCAACTTGACGACCTACAGCCTCTCCGAACTCTTGTTGTTTCCTTGGACAGATCTGTATGACCGAAATCCTTTTATCTCCGAGCAGATTTCCAACGAAGTTTCGAAACTCTTCAGTCAGAAAACCGTGGCTCGAGATCTAAATATCGATGAGCACGTTGGCGTCGAAAAAATGAGTGGTTCGGGGCGCAAGTTTTCGGTGAAAATGAAATACTTCGCACCGCTCATGGATTCCCACCAGCAAGTCAGCTACTTGCTGGCAGGGTCATCGATTTCTCGAATTAATTAGCGATATAAATCGGAGTTACTTTAGTGCGCGTGCTCGAGGCATTTGTTGCAGAGCTGGCCTTCGTAAGAGCCGTGATTTCACTGAGCATGTTGCGATAGAGCTGTGCGGACTCCTGCATATTAATGGCAATTAAATCCAGTTCGGTCTCGGGGAGATTTGCCAGACTCGCAAAGGCTTTTTCGATATGACCCTGATCTTCTTCCGCGTGGACTTTTAGGAACATGGTTGCCTTTGGTCCGAAGGCCTGCAAACAAACCGTCAGAAGCTCAGGACCCTGTTGGGCCGCAAGTCCTTCCAGAAATAGAATGTAGCCAAGAAACGACGACGAGTTCGTCTGTTGAATCCAGTAGTATTGACTTTGATAGAACGCGCGGGTTTCGAAGAGCTCTGGAATTGTTTCGATCGCGATGTTCAAGGCGCGTAGGTCATTGAGTGCCAGCTTTTCGTGGCCGAGTTCCTCTTTTAAATGGTCGTTCATTCGGCGATGTAAGGGTTCATTGGAAATCGGGGCATGGGCTGAGGCCATCGCAAGAAGTCTGGTACTGTGTTTAACGAAGTGAAAGGATTGCGCAAGCCACATTGTGTAGCAGGCATGGTCGGTCCAATCGAAATCGGCGACGAACTGAGCGGTCTCTTTCATTACTTGGGAATAGGTCAGTTTAAGCTCTTGCAGATTCATGGGTGTCCCTTTCTTGGGAAGTGTGGTGATTTAGATCTTGAGCCGAATCGATTGTTGAATCGATCGCAGGCGCGACTGTTGAGTCGATACGGTTTTTCCAAAGTGTTTCGATGAGGCTTTGAACGGCCGGTTCGTCGTCGGGTCGCAAGCTTCCTCGGAACCCGAGAACGATATCGACGCAGAGGCCGCATCGATTCTTTAACGAGTCCACCAAACGGTACCCCGAGCGAAGTATTTTTTCGTTGGTGCCTGAAAGCCGGCGAGGCATGCCGGTGGTTGCGTCAATGTCGAACGTCATCGCGAACATGTAGCCGAGGTTTGAGATGACCTGCCCCAAGCAAAGACCGCCAATCCGTTTTTGCGAAAATTTCGGGTTGATCGAAGCGTACTCGAGCGTCATCAGGCTTGGTGCATTTTCTTCCCTAAGAACACGAACAGCGTTTTCTTTGAAGTTTTCAAAGTAGCCCAGATCATAAGTAATTTCTGAATCTAGGTGAAGAAAGCTAGCGAATAGCTGAGCAACGACGTCGGTTTCGTGAGTCACGACCATGATGTAGTCCTGTCGAAAGAAGGCATAAGCATCGAAGACGCCCTCGCCGGCGCGCCGGTTGAGTGTCCGAAGCCAAACCGACTTGAAGTGGCGATACGCTCTGTTGTGTAGGTCGCGCTTTGAATAACCTGGCCGAGGGTGACCGGGGAGAATGTGGAACTCAAGCTTCGATGATTCGAAGAATGTCAGATTCTGCGTGTCGACCGGCATAGGAAACTCCATCTCCAAAACCTGTAGGATACTATTTGATAGTTAAAGAGAATTACGTTTTGGAGTGGTGGCTGCAAGTTCGCCTCGGCGGCGCTGGCAAAACTGGAACTAGGTCTAGACACTGTAACGGAACGCGGCAAAAAGAAAGAGGGCCCAATGAGCCCTCTTAATGTTTTGTAATAAACTTTTAGAGAATAAGACCGGCGATCAAAGCGACCCCGAATCCAGAGACCAACAGCAGACTAGAAGACCATTCTTGCATCATCGTTGTCATTTGTGACCTCAACCTTAACCGAGCAACTTTAGTGCGATGTTCGAGATATTATTCGCTTGGCCAAGAACCGAAACTCCCGCCTGCATCAGAATATTATTTCGAGTCATCTCAGCGCTCTCGGCCGCGATATCAGCGTCACGAATTCGAGAATTCGCTGCCGACAGGTTTTCGTCCGAGATCATAATGTTTGCACTCGTCGACTGAAGTCGGTTTTGCATCGCGCCGAAGTTGGCGCGAATTGCGTTCACCGAAACCAGAGCTCGATCGAGAACATCCATACTGCTTTGAGCACTTGTCTTCTCAGCGAGTGACTCAGCTGTGAGTCCAAGGGACTCAAGGCTGGCATTCGCTGCCGAAGCGTTGAACGAAATTCGATCTTTGAAAGGATCGTTGTTCGTTCCCACTTGGATATCGATCACACCACCAGTTCCGTTCAGCAAATCTCGTCCATTAAACTTCGTCACTTCCGTGACTCGTTGAATTTCGGACTTCAGCTGCTGGTACTCGACGTCGAGGAACTTTCGTTCCGTGTCGCCGATGGTATCTGATGAAGCTTGAACAGCGAGTTCGCGTAAGCGAATGATCATGTTCGACACTTCATTGAGACCGCCTTCCGCAACTTGAACGAGGGAGATACCATCGTTCGCGTTACGGTTAGCCTGTCTCAGACCACGAATCTGGCCTCGCAAGTTTTCGCTGATCGCGAGACCTGCGGCATCATCTGCAGCTTGATTGATTCGGGCTCCTGAACTCAAACGAGCCAAGCTTCGAGCCATATCACGCTGTGTACCCACCAAGTTCTTTTGTGCGTTCAAAGACGCTACGTTGGTAGAAATACGCAAACCCATTCTATCCTCCTTGTGTCATTCGTGATCCTCCTTGATCATGGCCAACCGTGGCCTCGAGACGCATTCTGCATCCCTTGGTTTGTGGTCGCTCGCGACATGCAAGCTCCCATAATAAAATCGGAAGAAAGTGTGAATCGCGAGAGTCGAGAAAAGGTCTGGATTTTTTGTAGATAAATTTCGGGTGATCGTTCGAGTGCGTCGAGGCACTTCGTGTCGTGCGCTTGAAGTCGCACTTCGTTTGTGCGCTGAGAGTCGCACCGCGCGCCACTTTTAGGGCCGCGTAAAAACTATGAATCATCGACCTCGTGTCGAGTTCATTTTTTCTTCAGGTCTTCTTCAGTTCTTCGACACTCAGAAACCAACATTCGAAGATCCGATCTTCGGACACCGAGTTTCAAAGTCCGATCAAACTTCGGTCATTCTCCAGAGCTCCGCGACGCGGCGTTTCTGCAAAAAGAACCGGGTACTTCCTGGTTAATTGTGGGGCTGCGAGATGCAACCCCACATAGCAGGAAACAGATTCAGTCAGTCAAGCGGCTAGAGGGAAAGCGAACTTTCATCTAGCTTGTAAATCTCTGGCGTCTTACGACGCCGAATTTACGGTGAGGTCAGAGTTCATCAACCTTGGAACGATTTGTTCAAGAGCGAGAGAGCCGTGTTCGAAGTCTGGTTCGCTTGCGCGAGGACCGAAGTACCTGCTTGCAACAAAATATTGTTACGAGTGAGTTCCGCAGTTTCCTCAGCCACATCCACATCGCGAATTCGCGAGTTGGCGGCTGACAAGTTTTCTACCGAGACCGCGATGTTACCGATCGTTGATTGCAGTCGGTTTTGGATCGCTCCAAAGTCCGCTCGCATCGCCGAGACACTGACAATCGCAGAGTCGATGGCAGAAAGACTGTTCTGCGCGGACGCTTTGTCGGCGACACTCGTGAGATTGACTCCCAGAGCGGCGCTGTTGGCATCAGCTTTCGAAGCATCAAAAGTCAGTCGGTCAATATTTGGATCGTTTCGAGTTCCGACTTGGAAGTCGAGAACCGAACCGGTTCCGCTGAGCAGTTGAGTTCCGTTGAACTCAGTACCGTCGGCGATTCGGTCGACCTCCGAGACAAGCTGATCGTATTCCACGTTGAGGAACTGACGTTCCACGGGACCGATAGTGTCTGAAGCGGCCTGGACCGCAAGTTCTCGAAGTCGAATCATGATCGAAGAGATCTCGTTCAAGCCGCCTTCTGCGACTTGGATGAGAGAGACTCCATCCTGAGCGTTTCGAGACGCTTGCTTGAGACCGCGGACTTGCGCTCTCAAGTTTTCACTGATCGCCAAGCCCGCCGCATCATCTCCCGCACGATTAATGCGGAAACCTGACGACAAGCGCTCAAGGCTCTTATCGAGGCCCCACTTTGTGCTCGTGAGATTTCTCTGAGCATTCAGCGAGGCTACGTTTGTATTAATACGCAGACCCATACATCCTCCTTGAAGTTCCGCTAATCATCCTTGATTCGCGGGATCCGTCGCTTCCTAGCAACGAACCTTGGGTTCTTCTTTCTCATCTCACTCATCGGCGTCTCAGAATGAGGCTTGAGGGTTCTACGTTCGATTTATCTCGGAATGAGATTTTCTAGACCTTCGGCGAGCGCGAACGCGAACGTAGTTGAGCGCGCGACTCAGCGGCTCACGTACAGCTTGGTCCGTTCCGTGCGCAATCTAAGCGAGACCCGCGTACACAACCTACAAAATCGATCGCGAGTGTTCTTCGTAGCGACGTTTATCTTCAATCAGCCTGCGAAATCTACCGCGAGCGGCGTAGAGTCGCCTTCCGTGCGCGAGCGGCGAAGCACTCTGTTCTCCCGCAACCGCTCCGCTCTAACTCATACATGTCGCGGGCCGAAGATTTTTTCGGCCATCAGGCCGTTGTGCGTTCGGCAGAGGACTCGTAGATTTTCAACGGCATTCGATCCACCAAGGGCGACCGGATGAATATGATCGATCTCGATAAGAAACCGCGAGTCACATCGATGTCCCGTAGCGCTGACGTATTGGCACTGATCACTCGCGCGCCGACGAACGAAGTTCACAAGTGATGGTGCGATGCCTTTTCGTTTCGCAGTGAACCTCGACCTTGCGTAGGACGGTCGGTCCTGGACTGGACCTTGGCGTTCGACGCTATGTTTCTTCACGGTGGGGTTTTTTGCATCTGAGGCTTTGTGCGGTTTCACCTCGCGGCGAATTGGATCATTTTTATCGAGGTAGCTTTTGACGACGATTGCGATGACGTCTTCTATGGAGGCGCCAACGTTTGAATGAGACAGAAGTTCGCGGACTCGCTCAAGGTCCTGCATGACGGTTTCGCTGAGATGCACCGCCGCTGCGCCGCCATGTCCATGAGTCAGTGAGGCCCCGCTGATCGAAGCATGCGTCGACCCCATCTGAGATTCTGGAAATTCCATCGCGAGGATTTTCTCTGTTTCACGAGTCGTTTTGTTTTCAGTCATTTCGAGAAGCAACGATCGCGCTTCAGAAGAAATTCTCTCACCGGTTCTTCGCTCTTCGTTTCGAATCGCGGATTGAACTTTTGCAACCGCGACGAGACTCAGAGATCCATCTTCAATTTTTTGAGCGATTCTTTCCGCAGTCTCAGGGGCGGTACGAAGTGCTCGCGCCGCCATCATTCGGCGGTAGGCCGAAGCTTCGCTGTAGCCAAGATCTTTCACAAGCCACTCGTAGACCGACGGATATCCGATCTCTGCGTAGAGCTTTCGCGTTTCAATCTCGCAGATATGTTCAAGAATGTTTCGTAAGACATTCCTTTCATTCGTTCTGAAAGTGCGAACGTTGGCTAAGAGCTCTGTATTTGAAAGTTCCTTAGTATTCATTGGCTGCTTCCTTCGTCGAAGTGTTTCAAGCCTCACGGTTTTGTTCTTCTCGCGAGGTCAGACACAATCTACCGCAAGTTTTAAAACAGAAATTTTCGCGTCTTAACGGGGCACCATTGAGTTTCGAAAACAAACCCAACTGGCTGGGCAAATTCTTTTAGGAGTGCTCGCGGGCCTCCAGTCTGAGCTTTAGATCGTGTTCTAAAGTGGAGTTGTGAACTGTAGGTGCGCCTCCGAAAAGTCGAAACAAAGTACCGTCAAGAAAAAATAAAATACCTGAAGTGCGATTTAAGATCTTAAATCGCCGAACGCTACGCCTTACTCGCTGCGGGTACGACGCTTTGTTTTTTCACGATGAGGTTTTTCGCTTGGACCGAACCGCGGTTTCAACGTCCGCAGTTGTCTGGATGCCACGGTATTGCGATCAGGCGAGCCTGCAGCTACGGCTGTTCCGAAGCGACAAGCTCAATCGAACTCTCTCCCGTGGAACTAACTTCGCACACGCTCGTAGCGGACGAAGTCGAAGGCGGGCATGTCGTTCGTGAGACTAGTGGTGCCGGTGCGGCGTTCGACTTCGTTGAAGTCTTCGGGGTGCCAGCGGGGGAAGTGGGCGTCGCCGTCGACCTCGAGGTCAACCTCCGTCAAATAAATGCGATCAGTGTCGGGAAGAAGGGCTGCGTAAATCTCGCCGCCTCCGATATTAAAAACTTCGTCGCCCCAATCGGGTTCGGCTTCAATCAATGCCGCCGCAGCCTCAAGAGCTTCTTCTGTGCTGCTCACAATCAAAAACTGATCGCTATCGCCGACAATAGATTTTGCCGGCGCATAATTTTCTTGGCGAGTGATCACAATGTGAAAGCGATTCGGCAGAAGCGACGGAAATGACTCGAACGTCTTTCGGCCCATGATCAAAACGTGACCGGCCGTTACGGTTCGAAAAAAACGCATGTCCTCAGGAATCTTCCAAGGAAGATCCCCATCGACACCGATCGTTCTATTTCGCGCCATCGCGGCGATCGCGGACAAAATCATCAAACAGCAACTTCAGCTTTGATCGCCGGGTGCGGATCGTAGCCGACAAGTTCAAAGTCTTCGAATTTGAAATCGAAAATCGATTTGACGGCCGGATTCAATTTCATCTGCGGCATCGCGCGCGGTTCGCGCGTCAGCTGAAGGTGAGCTTGCTCCATGTGATTCGAATAAAGATGAGCGTCGCCTAAGGTGTGAATGAATTCACCACAGTCGAGATCACAAACCTGAGCCACCATCATGCACAAAAGTGCGTAGCTTGCGATATTGAAGGGAACCCCTAAGAAGACGTCCGCACTTCGCTGATACATTTGCAGCGAAAGTTTGCGTCTTCCATTCGCTTGAGCTCCGCCAACGTAGAATTGGAAAAACGAATGGCAGGGAGGAAGCGCTTGTTTGTCGACGTCACCTGGATTGAACGCGACCACCAGATGCCGGCGCGAATCGGGATTCGCCTTGATCGCGTCGACCACGTTTTTGATTTGATCAATCGTGCGACCGTCGGCCGTTTTCCATGCGCGCCACTGCTGACCATAGACGGGACCAAGATTTCCCTCGGCATCGGCCCACTCATCCCAGATGCCGACTTTGTTTTCCTTCAAATAAGCGATGTTGGTGTCGCCTTTAAGAAACCACAAAAGCTCATGAATGATGGATCGTGTGTGACACTTTTTTGTCGTGAGAAGGGGAAAACCTTTTGAAAGATCAAAGCGCATTTGGTGACCGAAGATACTTCGCGTGCCCGTGCCAGTTCGATCGGACTTTTCTTCGCCTTCAGCGAGAATTCGTCTCATGAGTTCGAAGTAAACTTCATCGGAGTGAGTTTTGTCGTAAGCGGCCTTCGTGGAAATTGCGGCTGGCGCAGTGGCTCCGGGATTTCCCGCTGTAGACGCAGACTCGATGGATGGATTTTTGGCGGTCATTTCGAAAGAGTTAATTTCCATAGCCTTGGCCCTCCTGGCACTGGGGTTTCGGGTCGTGAAGACTAGATCAAACGGGCCAAGGGGTTGCCAAGCGCCAACGTGATGAGCCGCTTTAAACATGGGCCAATGGCTCGTCGGGTTCCGGCACGGCGCGCAAGGCTAAAGGCGGCTTTACATGACGCACAAACTGGCTCAAAAAAGCATCCAATGGAAATCAAAGATCCGATTCATGGCTCGATCGCTTTGAGCGACGTCGAAGAGGCGATTCTTGAAACTCGCGAGTTTCAGCGTTTGCGCCAAATTAAACAGCTGGGCTTTGCCGAGTACAGTTTTCCTGGCGCCTCGCACACAAGATTTTTGCATTCCTTGGGCGTCATGCACCTCGCGGGCCGCGCTTTTGATTCTATTTTCAGCAACTTTAAATTTTCTAGCGATGCTGTCCGCTCGAGGCTGCGCCGGGCGGTTCGGCTGGGCGCTCTGTTGCACGATATTGGTCACGGTCCTCTCTCACACACGACCGAAGATGTGATGCCTCTTGTTGGCGAGCTCGACATCAAAGCCTACGCGCACCGCGAGCGAGGTTATGCGATCGATCCTCAGCGAAAAGCGACGCACGAAGATTACTCGATCAAAATGGTGACTGATTCGGCGGTCTCCAAATGCCTCGATCGCCTGTCGAAAGATTTGAGTGGGATTCATGTGGCGTGTTTGATCGACCGGGGCGTGAAAGCGCCCGATGATTTTTTCGTCGATCAAGATTTAGATTTCCGACCCATTCTTTCCCAAGTCGTGTCCTCTGAAATGGACGTCGACCGAATGGACTACCTTCAGCGCGACGCTTACTTTTGTGGAACGAATTACGGAAGCATCGAGCTTGATTGGCTGATTGGAAATCTCACTTTCCACGATCAACGAGGGAAAGTTTATCTTTCTCTCAATCGTCGCGCCCTCTACACATTTGATGATTTTTTGATCTCACGTCATCACATGTATCTGATGGTTTACTTTCATCACAAAAGTATCATTTTTGAAGAGATGCTTCAGCGCTACCTACATTCTGACGAGTGCTCTTACCGCTTGCCGTCGGACCTTGAGGGTTATCTTCGCTGCTCGGACTTTTCTTTGTATGAGCATTTGGCGCTTCAAAAAAATGAATGGGCCAAACGAATTTCCGATCGTCGCCCCTTTCGCATGCTGACTGAAATCCATGCGACGGAAGGGTCCGCGCGCCCAAAGAAAATCTGCGATGTACTAAAAGGCGAAGGTATTGAGACAATTCACTCTTCGTCGGCGACGAGACTTTCAAAGTACCATGCAACCCAGGATCAAGAGGCGTTTCCGATTTTTGTCGTCGACGAATATGATCTTCGCGAGAAGCCCGTGCCGATTGAGAAAGTCACACGTGTGTTCCAGAAATATGAAGAGACCCGAGTGATCGAACGTATTTATGTCGCTCCTGAAATGTTTGTACGCGCAAAGAAAATCGTCGCCGATAAAAAGCTGTAATTAGCGATTCTAGTCGGTGCCGGAAGGAAGCTTCGTATGCCAAGCGGTTTTAAATTTAAAGTGGGCGATAGCGATTCGGTGACGATGGTCATCACTGACGAAATGGTTCGCGCTTTCGCAGCTCTCTCGGGCGATGACAATCCGGTTCACTTGGATGACGAGTTCGCCGGCAAAACTCGCTTCGGAAAACGAATTGCCCACGGCATGCTGTTGGGAGCCTTACTGTCGCGTGTTGCAGGCACCAAAATTCCAGGCCCAGGAACAATCGTTATCAGTCAGGACATTCGTTACAAAGAGCCATGCTACATTGGCGATACAGTCACGGCGGAAATTAAAATACTTCACGTGCGCGCAGATAAGCCCATCATTAAGATTTCAAGCCGTGTCACCAATCAAGCTGGCGGTGTCCTGATCGATGGTGGCGCCATTCTTTATTTTGAATCGGTCTCTTAGTCGGTATCTAAATAGATAGACGCTTAGGCTTTGGACTTCTGTTCGGGATGTCGATCGGCCAAAGTTTTTGAAAGCGCATTCATCTCATTCATGACTTCTTGGTAGTCGTCTTTAGAGCGCAGTTTTCCTTGGGCACCGTACTCTCCAACAGTCAGCTGCTGTATGAGGCGGCGAATTGGGATCATGGGACCCACTAAGCGGTGGGTTAACACGATTCCTAAAGAGATCGAAATAATTGCGAAGATCGATGCAACAGACACCGTCGTGAAAGTGGCGGTGCGAAGCGATTGTTGGATTGCGCCGATCACTTCAGGTTCGATGCGGTAAACCACAGCTAGCGTCGAAATCATGTCGTCCAGTGAAAGTAGGAAGAGAAGAAAAACACCAGCCATCGTAATGAGAGTCATTCCGACAAAATAGAACGAGTATTTGAGCTGAAACTCAGGCCGGAGAAGAATGTTCTTCATCGATCGTTGATCGCGAGAAGTGGTTAAGCCTGGTTGTGAATTTTCGTCCATGCCCTATTGTTTACGATTTCTAAATTTCTGCAATGCGTGCCTAGGTAATATGTCGCTACACCCTCGACGGAGGTCGAGCTAGAGGCAGATGTCGAGTGGTTCGGTGTCGCGAACGGGCGGATTCATTTTTGCTTCGTGAATGATCGAAAGTGCTTCCGCTCGAGTAATACTTCCGCGCTGAAGTTCTTTAAAAAGTTCGGTCTCAAGATCTTTTCTTAAGTTTTTAATAGATTTGGCCTCGGGCCAAAGATTGTCGGCGCGATTGGTTCCGCCCAAGGACAGCGGATAGAAGTGGTCGATCGTGTAGTGCTTGCGGCATTTCGTCGGAACACCGTAGGCGTCGTAAATTTGTTTTTTGAGCGAAGAAGAAACTTTGCGATAGCAGTAGGCGATCTGCTCGGGGTATCTGAATTCTTCGAAGTGCTTATCGCGGGTCGTACACACGGAACCCTTTGTCGCGGCCTCGGGCGTGTAGGGGAAATCGGCGAGGGCCTCGTGAGGCCGAGAGAGTGTGGCCAATAAGATCAATAAAGGACCGATAAGACGCGTCACTTTTCGAACCACTCTCCCTCCTTGGGTCGGGTTCATCTTGCTGTCGCTCGTGCTCTTCAGTTCAAAGCCTATCGTTATTCGGCGAATGGTAAAGTCGATTTACAAAACCGCGCAACAAGGTCTAGGATCGCGCGGTGGACTTAAGCCCGCTCAAGCGACGAGATTTTCGCCTTCTCTATATTGGCCAGTTTGTAAGTTTCTTCGGCTCGACGATGAGTTACGTAGCGATGCCCTACATTTTGTACCAGTCCACTAAGTCGACAATTCTGACGGGGCTTCTTGGGGTTATTCAGCTCGTGCCATCGGTGGTAGGTGGGCTTTTTGGTGGGGCGCTGGCTGATTCGATCGATCGTCGAAAGCTAATAGTCATTTGCGAAATAGGTATGGCCCTTATTGTTTTAGCTATGGGAATCGCAATCTCGGTTCTTAAACCGGGGTACCCTTCGGCGGGTTGGATTTTGCTCGCAGCAGCGTTGCTCGCGATCTTTAACGGATTTCATCGGCCAGCTTTGGAAGCGCTCACGCCGCGCCTTGTGGAAAAGCACGAGATGCCCGCTGTCGGAGTCCTCTCTTCTTTTCGTGGAAACGTCGGAATGATCGGTGGCCCCGCGGTTGCTGGAATTCTTATCAGCGCCGGAGGAGCCGATCTCGCTTTTTTCCTAGATGCAATCACGTTTGTAATCTGTGTTGTGGCGATACTTATGATCCGTCACATTCCTAAAGTCGAGAACGCCGCGAAGTTTTCGATTCAGTCCGTGCGGGAGGGATTCCGCTATGCCATGGGACGGCAGGAGCTTGTCGGAACTTATGCAGTCGACATCGTCGCGATGACTTTTTCCATGCCCAATCTTCTTTTTCCTGCGGTGGCCGACGCGTTTGGCAGTCCCGTCTATCTTGGTTGGCTTCACTCAGGCATATCGCTGGGTGCATTGATTGCGACGTTAACATGTCGGCCTCTTTTGAAGAATCCCCGGCATGGGCTGATCATCGTGATTGCGGCCGCTGTTTGGTCTTTGGCGATGATTGGTTTTGGACTGGCCTGGAGTTTTCCGGTCGCAATGGCGTTCCTTATTTTGGCTGGCTACGCCGACATGGTGAGTGCTGTTTTTCGAATGACGATTTGGAATCAAACAATTCCCGACGAATACCGCGGACGGTTGGCGGGGATTGAAATGATCTCTTACTTAAGTGGTCCCATGCTTGGAAATACGCAACTTGGTTTTCTTTCGTCGGCGCTTGGTATTCAACGTGCGATTGCGATTTCAAGCTTCCTAGGTTTTGGTGGCGTGCTCGCTTGCGCGAAAGCACTTCCAAAGTTTATTTATTACCGTGCGCCTGACACGACACCGATGGTACCGGACTCATCGCCGGAGGTTTCATCGTGAAACTGGATTCTTCGTGGCAGGACGTTTTGGGAGCTGAACTTCGGTCATCGAAAATGTTGGGAGTTTTTGAAAAGCTCCGCCAGGACCGAGACCGGGGTCATAATGTTTTCCCGCCGGAAGAAAAAATTTTTGCCGCTTTCAATGCGACGCCATTTGATCAAGTTCGAGTTGTTATTTTGGGCCAGGATCCTTATCCCACGGCCGGGCATGCCAACGGTCTCAGTTTTTCAGTGTCACCCGGAGTTCAAATTCCCCGATCACTTCAAAATATATTTAAAGAACTCGAATCCGATCTCGGTATGAAGCGCCCCAAAAGCGGCGATCTGACGCCATGGACGCGGCAAGGAGTTCTGCTCTTAAACAGCGTGCTCACGGTTCGAGAGGGCCACGCTCATGCGCATGAAAAGTACGGCTGGCAGTTTTTAACGGAACGC
This sequence comes from Bdellovibrionales bacterium Ga0074137, assembly GCA_001464715.1. GTDB lineage: Bacteria > Bdellovibrionota > Bdellovibrionia > Bdellovibrionales > JAMPXM01. The sequence goes on from LNDT01000030.1 coordinate 215,025, forward strand.
GCGATTCGCGAGATCAGTCTTAAATCCACAAGCGTCGCGTTTATTTTGTGGGGCGCCTACGCAAGACGACAAAAAGAAGTTATGGCCGCCGGAAGTGACAAAAATCACCTGATCCTCGAATCGGCCCATCCGTCGCCACTTTCGGCCCGCCGGGGATTTTTCGGATCGGGTCCGTTCTCTCAAGTTAATCAATTCTTCCGTCTTCGCGGAGAGCCCGAGATCGACTGGCGGCTCTAGTGCCGCACTGCAATTTATGTGGTCTTTGAATCTTATCAAAAGCTATCTTCGGCGCTGCTAATTTAGACAATTTTGAAAAAGGAGCTTTCGGTGAAAGCATTCTCTTCGAGCGTTTTTCGGGGCAGCGTTTTTATCTTTTCGGCATTAGTTCTTGGCGCCGGACTTGCGCACGCCGCACCGACGACCTTCGTTTATTGCTCGGAAGGGAGCCCTCGAACTTTCAATCCGCAAATGGGCGCCGATGGCCCGACCTTCAATGCAAGCTCGCGCACGATTTACAACCGCCTGGTCGACTTTGAAAAAGGCGGAACAAAAGTTGTTCCTTCTTTGGCGGCTTCTTGGGTGACATCGAAAGACAAAAAACAGATCACTTTCAAACTCCGAAAAGATGTTCCCTTTCAGACAACGGCCTGGTTTAAACCCACCCGGAATTTCAATGCTGACGATGTCATTTTCACGTTCAACCGAATGCTGAAGAAGGATCATCCGTATCACAAGGTGAATGGCGGGGTTTACGAGTACTTCACATCGATGGAGATGGATAAACTTGTGAGCGACATTAAAAAAGTTGACGATCACACCGTCACTTTTGTGTTGTCTCGTCCCGAGACGCCGTTTCTCGCCAACATGGCTATGGACTTCGCCTCGATTCTTTCCGCCGAGTACGCGGACAATCTGACGACGGCGAAAACTCCCGAGAAAATTGATATCGAGCCGATTGGCACGGGACCCTTTCAATTTGTTCGCTATGAAAAGGACTCGCAGATTCGGTTTGAAGCGAATGAGAAGTATTTTGAGGGAAAATCAAAGATCGACAAACTTGTCTTCGCGATCACTATTGAACCAAACGTTCGAACGCAGAAATTAAAGCGAGGCGAGTGTCAATTTGTCGCCGAGCCGTCGGTCCTCGATCTACCGGCGCTTCGAAAAGAACTTGGCGTGTCGGTCATTGAGCAAGAAGGACTCAATGTTGGCTACCTCGCTTTCAACGTCGAGAAGAAACCTTTTGGCGATGCTCGTGTTCGAGAAGCCATCGCAAAAGCGCTCAACCGCAAAACGTACTTAGATGCGATCTATCAGGGCCAAGCTACGCTTGCGACAAATCCAATTCCGCCAACGATGTGGTCCTACAATAAGACCGTTAAAGACACTGTCTTTGATGCTGCCGCAGCGAAAAAACTTTTGGCCGACGCTGGATTTCCCAATGGATTTGAAACGACTCTTTGGTACATGCCGGTGTCTCGGCCTTATAATCCCAACGCAAAAAAAATGGCTGAGATGATGCAAGCTGACCTTGCGAAGATTGGTGTGAAGGCAAAGCTTGTGACTTACGACTGGAGCACTTACCTCGATAAAGCTCGTGGCGGTGAGCACGACATGCTGCTGATGGGATGGACCGGCGACAATGGCGATCCGGACAATTTCTTGGGTACACTTCTCAGCTGCGCGGCCGTTAAGGGTGGTTCGAATTACTCCCGGTGGTGCAACAAAGACTTCGACAAGCTTGTGAACGACGCTCGTCAAGCCCCGGATCAGAAAACACGAACCGCTCTTTATATGAAGGCCCAAGAGGTTTTCAAAAAAGAGCTTCCTTGGATCACAATCGCTCACGCCAAAGCCTTCCGCGCCATGGAAAAAAGAGTGAAGGGTTACACGATGTCGCCGTTTGGAACGGATTCATTTTATGGCGTCGACGTTGAGAAAAAATAAGATGAAAAATTTAGACCACTGTTTCTATGGAGTGCCTATGCTGACTTTTAAAATGACGAAGTATTCTGTCGCCGCAAGATCAATCCGCTGCGTTCTTGCCGTTTTGACCGGCGTTTGCGTGAGTGCGGGCCAGTTGTCAGAAGCTTCGGCCGGCGCTCTTGGAAATCTGGAGACTCCCATTGTTTCATTGGGAGCCTTGACCTCGCTTCCAGAGAATCTTCAAAAAGGTATTTCCTCGCCGATCGGAACACTGATCGATGAAAACGACTGTCAGCGAAAGATCGTTATGCCTGAAGAGCAGCCGCCGCTGGTGGCCGGCGAGATGCAGGTGCCGAAGTTTACGGTTGAAATTTCAGGCCCCGGTTGCCCTGTGACTTATATGGCCGAGTTGACGGGAATCCAGGAACCGATGGGTTTCACAGCGCAGTTTAAATTCAAGTACGCGGCACAGTCAGCGGAGGCCAAAGCGCTTTACGATATCGACGCCACCGAATTTGTTGGGGAACTCAGAGCCGTTGGGCTTCAGTCACCCACGGGCGGAGGGATTGAGTTTTCCTTTAAATACGACGGCAAAGGCAATTCTCAGAGCATGGGACCCTTTAGCAGCCTCAATCAAATGAACGGCAAAGTTGCTATTTCGATGGGTGGGGCGATGGGTCCGCGTTCGGGCTCTGGAATGCCGTTCAATTTGAAAATTGAAGGTGGATTCGAAGACCTGCTTCGTTTTGACTTTAAAAATGAATCCGCCGAGCTAAAAAGTTCGACGGTGTTCTCTGGTTTCGCACCTCAGGCAGTTTACACCGTCAATGGTAAGAATGTCCCAGAGGCCGAGTACAAAACTATCCGCGATCTCGTGAAACTTCCGGGCGTGGGTGACATTGGCCTTGGCGAAGAAGAGTCAACCCTCGAGTGCAAGGCCGAAGTCACGCGCGCAGGTATGTCTGTGCCGATGGCTTCGTCGCGATCTTGCGGAGGATTCAAAAAAGAAGAAATGGACGTCGACGGCGTTAAAATGATCTTCGATTTCAATTCGGATCCGAACTACACTTCGATTCGCGTCGACGTGTGCCCGGCCGGAGCGGCGTGCGGAATGTCCGAGCGCGCGTTTCTTCCTGACGAGACAGCGACGTATGTCGATCAGCTCTTAGGAACTTATACAGTCACGACGACGTGCGCGGTGGTACCTGTATGCACGCCGTAGTCACTTGTTTAGCTCGATTTTTTTCTGTCAGCGCTGTCTTTGGCCTCTTTTTCACACTGAGTGCGTCGGTGGCCCATGCGCAGTTCACAATTAGTGATCCAAAAAATGTTTTGGATGATCTCAAGCGTCGTATAGCTGTTGGAACTCCGTTTGAGCAAGCGATGGCTTGTGGGGAAACGAAGCCTTACACGGCTTATCACTCTCGCTGCGAGTATCGCTGCTCGACAAGTTTTTGCCAGAGCCGATGTGAAGTCGCCACTGGGTTTGAGGCCAAATTCAATTTGCACGTGAGTGAGTGTTCAGCGGATGGGGCGAATATTTTCGGAGACAACGGTCTTGATCTTCCGATTTCGAAAACCGAATACGAAGCGGACGGCCATTGGATTCAGGCGCTACTTCGAGGCGCGGGAAGATTTATTCAGCCCGTGGGGGAGTGGACGATTAAAGATGCCAGAGGCGGACGCGCGTCTCGAATCGTTGGCGGAAAAACCGTTCCTATTCCCAGCGTCACTGAAATTTCTCTGGAGCTTAGTTTCGGGACGCCTGGGGCACAAACCGAGTCGTTTTTCATATTGATCGATGACAGCAAAAAAGGTCTCGATCAGTTGCTTGGCTTTGGCGAGGGATTGTTTCCAACAGCGAACTCTCAATTCTTTATGATTCAAAAAGGAGTCGTAATTCCTAAAACCGGAGGCGGATTATTTTGACGAAGAATATCGCAAAACGAAGAGCAAGTTTCGGAGGCCTCTTATCTCTTGTCTTCTTGGCGCTGGGTTTCTTGGTCCTGAGCCAAATGGTCACGGCCCCTTCAGCAAGGGCGGACCGGGGAGGTTGGGTCGCTTCCGGCGGTGAGCTTTTTCGCTTTGGAAAAAACCCTTGGTTTTTAAAGAATACGAAAACCGTCGACTACTGCATTGAGGTTGATACCGCGTCGGTGTCGGCAACAAAGACCACCGTGCAAGAGGTCGTTCGCGAAGCGATCGAGTACTGGCAAAATGAATTTAAGGCTCAAGGCGCGATGACGAGTGCTGGTTTTGTAGCCTTGGGAACACAAACCTTCAATGAAGTCGCCGCCTGCGGCGAAAGTGTTCCGCTTCAGTTTCTTATCGGACACGGCGTTCTCGACAAAGATGAAATCGAGGCCCTTGAGGATCCAAAGAGATTCGTCGGAGTTTCGATCCGAAAAGAGTACGACACCGAGACTTTGACCGGAAAAGGCATTGTGTACATTGCCTCCGACCGCGGCCCGAATGCCTACACAGCTCGAGCGAATTCGACACACTTGTTTCCCGAAGCCTGGAAAGAACGACGACTTTTATTCTACGCTCTCATTCATGAAATGGGACATGTCTTCGGGATTCCACACACCGGAAACGGTTTGATGTCAGAAGTTTTTCTCGAGCAACTGTTACATAAGCGTTTCGTATCGTTCTATTTGAATAATCCAGTCGCGCCCTTTCTTGTGGCGCCGCTGACGATGGAGTCTTGCGTTCCGTTCAGCTCGTTCAACGCTGGGTTTTTTCAAGTTCCGACAGACGCGGCCTGCATAAGGCTTGAAGGGAAAAGTGCTGGGGCGAATTACGAGTGGTCGGTCTCTTACCGTAAGACGCTGACTTCGCCACCGGTGTTGGCGGGGACTTTGAAGGCCACGCCTTTGATGCAGCTTCTTGCATCGGCAAAACCTGTGACGGTTGTGCAGCTACCGACGGAACAAAAAGTCTTTTCACTCACCGAGCGGCAAATGAACACGTTTATGATTGGGCCTGTGTTTGTTGAAACAACGGCGCGTGGACTTTTCACGACGACAACATCACCTCGACCGTTTGATTTGCAGCTCGAGCTGCGGCCCGACTCTGTCGTGATGACGGGACTTGTTGGCGGCCGAATGATGCCGGTCTTTATTTACAGTCCACCAAGTTTGATCCATCAATTTTTCCCGACGGGCCCATGACTCAAGCGACGATCTACAGTTCTTTTGATTACAAGGAAGTCATTCAGGCTCGTGTGAAGGAACTGAAGCTGACTAAAAAAGGTCTTACGCTTCGAAAGCTGGCCGATAGGCTTTCGATTCAGCACACGTATCTTTCGCGCTGCCTCAACAGCGATCGGTCTCACTTGAGTGAAGACCATGTCTATGGTCTTGGCCGATGCCTTGATCTATTGCCGGAAGAAATCGATCACCTGCAGCTTCTAAGAAGTTACGCCTGCACCACCGATAAACATCGCCGGGAGGTCTTGCACGCCCGCATCGAGGGTGTTCGCCGCGACCGAGTCGTGAGTGCGGAGGAAAAAGTTTTTCGCTATGACGACTTCCAAGCCGAGGCCGCCTATCTTTTCACGCCGCTCGCTGTGGTCGTGCATGTCGCATTGTTCATTAAGGAGTACAAATTAAACCCACGGTCACTTTGCCCCGTGCTTGGAATTTCTCCGGACCGAATGAAAGAGATTTTGAGAGTCCTTGATCAGAGCGATTACATCGTTTTGTCAGATAACGATCCGTTTCAAGTGATCGAAGTGAAGTCAAAGTACCCGCACTTTGGTCGTGAGCATCCACTTATGCGCGCCCACCAGTCGACGCTTAAAATGCTTCTTCAGTCGCGCCTTCAGCAAACGTCGGAGAGTGAAAAAGACAGTTTCATGGTGACGTTTTCAATGGATGGTCCAGGCTTTACGCGCGTGCGCGATGAGTTCAAAAAATTCGTAGCGAAGGTCCAGCAGATTTCGAGCGAAGGGAAGCATCACCACGTGTATCAGTTGAACTTCGATTTCTTGCGCTGGTTCTAAAGCGCTGGTTGTAGGGCGCATGCGAGTGCACTTTGCGCCAATCCCCCAAAAATTGCCGATCGGTGCAACTTTGTCTAACCAATTGCACTCGTAGTTCGGCTACCTCTTCGAAAATTACTCCTATGTTGATCTCAGACACGCGGTTGCATTGAAGCGGTCACGTGAAACTAAGGGGTTAACAATGAAGGGTTTTAAAAGTCTTGCGAGTTTGATGGCGTTAATGGGTTGCGCAGCGGCTCTTTCGGCATGTTCGGTGGAGGCGACGGCACCGCCAGTCAATTTTGGAGTGGACGCGGGACCGGCTCCAACATCTTCAGCGGCGAAATTGATGGCTGTTGAAGGAACATGGACGTCCGACTGCAATTATCAATCTGGCATCTACATAAAAGAAACGACCACATTCGCAGACAATGGGGTCGCGGTCCAAGTCGACATGTACTACGGATCTGCTTGTACTGGCACTCCGACGGACACACAGAAATTAACAGGAACTATGAACCGGGTTGGATCTTCGTTTTATGTCGCCGGTGGGCACGACGTCGAGGTGAAGATGACTTCTCCCGATGGGACGATCCAATCGACGAACGCTTTGTTCCTGCTCGAGAACGGTGTGCTTTACACGTCGGACTCGGAAGGAGCTTCTCCTCTTGAGTGGCCACGAAGTGTTGATCGATCGAAGCCGTACCGCCGAGTTGGAGGTTGATCGTGCGGAAACTTCTTTGGGTGGCGGCGGCCCTCGCACTTTCGCCGCAGGTCGCTTGCGTCAGTATGTCGAGCCTTCAAACGGCCGAGACTCTTGAAAAAGGAAGAACGCAGTCAACTTTTGGCGGCGGCTACTACTCCAGCGAAGAAACCACGAACAATTCGTCGCTCAGCACCAAACTTCCTTATCTTGAATATTCCTACCGCGAGGGCTTAGCGAAAGATTTCGATGCTGGCGTGAAACTCACGATCATCGGAAGTGCCGCAGCGGACGCGAAGTATCGGCTCTATGACGGTGAAGCGTTTGATTTTTCGGTGGGCGGGGCCGTTGGTTACATGAGTCTGAAAACGAGTTCAACAACGGCCGCGGGCACGACCGACGTTGAAACGACGATCATAGACTTTATGGTGCCGGTGTATGCCAGCTACCGCTTCGATAAAACGTGGGCTGCTTACTTGACGCCTCGTTATGTTTTGCGAATGAACAGCCAGTCGGGCGCTTCCAGCGGAAGTTCAACAGCATCACTTTTTGGAGGTGCTGGTGGACTTAAAATTGGAAATGAGTGGGGCGCTTATTTAGAAGCGGCCTACCAGAAGCAGGCAGGTTCGGATTTCGATCTCATGCAGTACAACGTTTCCTTTTTCTGGGAAACGGACGATGGGATCTTGGGTAAGATGTTTTGAGGCCTTGGTGGCTGTTAGCTAAGGAACCCCTGGCGCAGAGCCGGGGTCTGGGGACCGGCGCTGAGAAGCGTCGGTCCCATTTTTTAAAGCGGACTCGTAGAGCGTTTTCTAGTTTGTCATGGACGACGTCGAGAGCGCGTCGAGCGACGATTGGGCCCACGACTGATCGTCCGATGTGATTTTTTCGAATTCTTCGCGAGCTTGGTTTTTCAGCGACTCGAAACTTCCGGCGTTCTCGGCTTTGCTAATCAGCGCCAGCGCTTCGTAGGCGAAAAAGATCTCAAGGGCCGGTGCCTGATTTAATTTTGCGATATCGAGGCAGTTTTGCGCGTGAGTGCGGGCGCGGGCAAAGTCTCGGGCCTTCAGAAGCGACTTCGCAAGTCGATACTCAGCACGTTCAATATTAAGCCAACCACCTTCTGTTTCTTTTGTGGCGATCTCCCAATACTTTCTCGCGGTCTCGGCGAAAAGAATCATCAGGCCTGTTTGCTGATCCGTCGGATCGCTGAGTTCTTCGAGGCGTGAGGCCGAGTTGTTGCCAGCGACGGCAAGCGCTTTGGCAAGGTCCACCGTCATTTCGACCGAGTCCGCCAGAGTCAGCGCCTGTTTCAGATATTTTTCTGATCGCACACTGTCTCTGCGGGCCAGGGCCGCCGAAGCTTGGACGTAACTTCGCGACAAGTCGCTGGGTGTAAGCCCCATGCGGTCATTTTCCAGATCAGTCGCATCTTCGCAAAGACGCAATGTCATGATCGCCCGCTGAATTGCGAACTCGGCCGGTGAGCCTTTAACAAACCCAAGCTTCGCAAATTCCCGAAGCTTTCGTTCGCCTTCGACGAACCTTTGCACGTGCTCGGTGTAAAGATGAGTTGTCAATTGAACGAGAGATGAAACATCCCCAGGTGATGTGCAAAGCGCGAGGCCGTCTTCAAGACTCGCGACGGTGGCCTCTGGATTGTCACCGTGCTGACTCCAGCCGGCGTTGAGAAATTCATTGAATGTCATTTTATTGGTCCCCTTTTCTATCCCCGGCAAGGGCGTACCAAGACAGTCCGGATTTGTCATATTTGCGATTGGTCGCGTTGGTCACATTGTGTAAAAGTGAGGGGATGAGCTGGGGATTTTGGAAAGCTGTTAAACTATTTGCACCTCAGATCGCAGGGAAACTGGGACAAGTGGCTATCACGCTTGTCGGAGTCTCCCTGGTCGCTTTTTTTCTAATACGAATGGTACCGGGTGATCCGGTCACACTTCTTATTGGAGAGCGCGGAGCTTCGCCTGAGGCGATCGCTGAATTGAAAGAACGCCTGGGACTTGATCGCCCTCTTCCCGAACAATACGTGAAATTTGTCGGCCGAACGTTGAGTGGTGATCTTGGGACCTCCATTCTTTCCGGGCGTCCGGTGTTATCAGAGTTTATCGAGCGTTTCACGGCGACGGCCGAGCTTGGTGTGCTGGCGCTTTTTTTGGCGGTGCTTATCGGCCTTCCACTTGGAATTTTTGCGGCTCTTTACCGAGGTCGCTGGCCGGACCGGCTTGCGATGGGGTTCGCGGTCACTTTCTACTCGATGCCGATTTTTTGGTGGGGCCTCATGGCCATTGTCATTTTCAGCGTCAATCTTGAGTGGCTTCCTGTTTCCGGGAGAATTTCGGTCGAGCATGACGTACCACTGAAGTCGGGCCTTCTGCTGTTGGATTCCTGGTTTCAAGAGGGAAGCTTCACGGACAAGTGGGGAGCTTTCAAAAGTGCATTTCATCACTTGTTGCTACCGGCGATTGTTTTGGCGACGGTTCCTCTTTCGATGATGGCTCGAATGACACGCTCGAGCCTGCTTGAAGTTTTGGGTGAGGATTACGTGCGCACGGCCAAATCAAAAGGGCTTTCGTCCTTTCGGGTCATCTGGATTCATGCGCTTCGGAATGCGCTGATTCCTGTTGTGACTGTTATTGGACTTATGCTGGGTACAATTCTGACCGGCGCCATTTTGACAGAGACGATTTTTTCTTGGCCCGGCCTTGGGCGCTGGTTGGTCTCGGCTGTTTTGGCGCGGGATTATCCGGTGATTCAAAGTGGAATTTTATTGGTGGCGTGCATCGTTCTTTCTTCAAGTCTTCTTGTGGATGGACTTTACCGCGTGATCTCTCCGCGTCTTCGTGGGGACTCATGAGGCTGAATCAGCTTGGTCGTCTCTGCAGAAATTTGTGGCGAGACGAGCCGACAGCGGCTGTGGCCCTTTCGGTTCTACTTTTCGTCGTGCTCGCGGGCCTTTTCGCACCTTGGATTGCTCCTTTTGATCCGGCCGAAACTTTTGAAGGGGCTTACATGAAGGCTCCGTTTTTTGGAGCCGATTTCGATTCTCGATTTTTATTAGGCACTGATGACGTCGGGCGAGATACCTTTTCAAGGCTTCTGCACGGAGCCCGAGTTTCACTTTTGGCGGGATTTTTTGTCGCGGCCTTGGGCCTTGTTGTGGGCACAGTGCTTGGCGCCATTGCCGGCTGGCGCGGCGGCTTGGTTGAAACTCTGATTTTGCGCGTGATGGATACGATGATGGCTTTGCCATCGATTCTTCTAGCGATTGTTGTGGTCACGATTTTAGGTCCGAGTCTTGTGAACGCTGTGATTGCGGCAGGAGTCATGGCTGTGCCAGGTGTTGTTCGCTTGGTGCGAGCTGCGATCGTCGACGAAAAAAGGAAACCCTACGTTTTGTCGGCGCGGCTTTTTGGAGCCAGCGGGCCACGAATCGTCATTCTTGATCTCATGCCCAACATCACAGCGCCACTGTTGGTTCAAGCAACGCTCGCGTTTGGCGATGGAATCTTAAATGTCGCGGCCCTTGGATTTTTGGGCCTCGGCGCCAGACCTCCGATGGCCGAATGGGGAACCATGCTGGCCGATGCGAAAGGTTTTATCGAAAGCGATCCTTGGCTTGTCACAGCGCCCGGCCTTTGCATTCTGGTTGTGATTTTGTCGTTCAATATTCTTGGTGATCATTTGCGAGATCGTCTGGATCCCAAACTTCGTGCGCGAAGCGAGAGGGTTTGATCGATGAAGGATCTGTCGTCGTCGCTTGAAATTCGAAATCTCGAGATCCGTATTGGCTCTGGGACCCAAGTCCGCTCGGCCGATCTTGTGATCGAGCCCGGACGGTCGATGGGTGTTGTGGGTGAATCGGGCTCTGGAAAGTCGCTCACGGCTTTGGCCATCATGGGACTTTTGCCAGAAACGGCGAAAGTCTCTGGTGAAGTAAATTGGCAGGGTGAAAATCTGCTTCGTGCTTCGGCCGACCGGCGTCGCGAGATCCGCGGACGCGAGATTGCGATGATTTTTCAGGATCCAATGTCCAGTTTGAATCCTGCCTTTACGGTGGGCTTTCAAATTGACGAAGTGCTGAAGTTCCGACTGGGTCTTAAGTCGAAGTCGCAGCGACGTGAGCGCGCTTTGAAACTTTTAAGTGACGTCGGTATTCCAGCCGCCGAAGAACGCTTAAAGGCGTATCCTCATCAGCTCTCGGGAGGAATGAGTCAACGCGTGAGCATCGCTATGGCTTTGGCGGGAGAACCGAAACTTCTGATTGCTGACGAACCGACGACCGCGCTTGATGTGACGGTCCAGATGCAAATTCTTGATCTCTTAACCGAGATCAAGCGCGACCGCGGAATGTCCATGCTGTTCGTCACTCACGATCTCGCAGTCGCTGCTCGAGTCTGTGATGAGATCTCGGTGTTCTATGCGGGCCGCACGGTGGAAAAAGCGGCGGCGAGTGATCTCTTAAAGCATCCGCGTCACCCTTATACTGAGGCTCTGTTACGTGCGAGGCCGCACGATTCTAATGAGGCTCGAAAAAAACTTTTTTCGATTCCGGGCACTGTCCCTAGACCATCGAATATTATTAAAGGCTGCGTTTTTGCCTCACGATGTGAGAAGGTATTTCCGCTTTGCACTGAGAGAGTTCCCGAGAAATTTGGATTTCCATCAGGATCGGCCGATGGGTCCTATGCGCGTTGTTTTTTACTTCAAAAGGAGTCTTTATGAAAAAATCAGGTGTTCAAAGTCTGTCTGGTCTTATCGCAGCAGCGCTGTTGATTTTCGCTGTTGTAAACGTCAAAGCTGAATCGGCAGAAAAAGTAAAAAAAGAAACTGTGGAAGCGGTCGATGCCGCTGGCGTTTACGCGAGCGAAAAGAAGGAAGAATTTTCGGCGCGTGTGAAGGGAAATCTCGACGAAATCGATCGTGAGATTGAAGACCTTAAAAAACAGACCGAGTCCAAGTCGGCAGAAGTTCGCGATGCGACTAAAAAGAAAATTCAAGAGCTGGAAGCGAAAAGAAGAGTCGTCAACGAGCGCTATCAGTCACTTGAAAAGTCGACAGGTAAAGCGTGGACGCGGATGAAAGCTGGTCTTGAAAAAGCGATGGGCGAAGTTCGATCCGCTTACCGCGACGCTAAAACGGAACTGGAATCGTCGAAGAAGAAGTAGTTTTAAAAAAGTGATTTTACGAGCCGTCGATTTATTCAAAAGCTACAAGGTTCCCGGCGGCCGAGTTCGTGCCGTCCGTGGAATTTCACTCGACCTTGAAAAGGGCAAGACGCTGGCCATCGTTGGCGAAAGCGGTTGTGGAAAATCGACGCTGGCCCGAGTGCTGGTTGGCCTTGAGGCGCCCGATTCGGGAACTCTTGAAAAAGCATCTCTCATACCGATGGTTTTTCAAGACAGTCTGGGCTCGCTCCATCCGCGCAGGACGGTTCTTCAATTGATCTGCGAGCCACTGGTTATTCGTGACGGACTTCTTCGTCCCTCAGAGGCTCATGAACTACGAGCGAAGGATTTAGCCCGACAAGTGGGTCTAGCCATCGAATCCCTCACTTCGCTTCCGCACGAATTGTCGGGCGGTCAGAGGCAGCGGGTGAATATTGCGCGCGCTTTGGCTTTAGATCCCGATGTGATTCTTCTCGACGAACCTGTTTCGGCACTCGATGTTTCGATTCAAGCGCAGATTTTGAATTTGCTCTTGGAGCTGCAAGTTTCGCGAGGCCTTTCAATTATCTTCATTTCGCATGATCTCTCGGTGGTTCGACATATTGCTCATGATGTTCTTGTTCTTTATCTGGGCTCAGTCCTCGAGAGTGGTCCTGCGAGTGAAGTTTTGTCTCGGCCCTCGCACCCCTACACTCAGGCTCTTTTGGCGAGCGATCCCTCGCGAAGTCGCCGGCCTGGACAGTTGGTCTTAAAAGATGAACCCCCGTCACCACTGGAAGTGTTGCCTGGCTGTTCGTTTGCGGCTCGGTGCCCTTATGTCGAAGCCGTTTGCCGCCTGGAAAAGCCTGTTCTTAAAAATGTGGGTCGGAAGGCTGTCGCTTGTTTCCCGGTGCAGCGCGGTTTACAAGTAGGCTATGAGCCCACGCCGAATCTATCTTAAAAACCTCTCAGAGATTCTTTCGCGTTCGAAAGTCGTGTCGAAAGACACATGCATTGTGATTTTTGATCGAAAGCTTTTAAAGGCTGTACCCGGATTCAAAACCTTCATTGGAAAATTCAAACACAGCTTTCCTGTGACAGCCGGCGAGAGCTTGAAGTCTTTTGCTGAATTTTCGAAACTCACTTCAAAAATTCACAAAGAAGTTTCTGACGACTCGAGTTTGAGTGTTAATCGCAGTTGGAGTGTCGTCGCGATCGGCGGCGGATCCGTCGGCGATGCGGCTGGATTTTTCGCGTCCGTTTATAAACGTGGGCTAAGACTTGTTCATGTTCCGACCACGTGGCTTTCGGCGGTGGATTCCAGTCATGGTGGGAAGACCGCGCTGAACCTTCTGGGGGCAAAGAATCAGATCGGTACTTTTTACGAGGCCCAGGAAACAATTCTTGTGCAGTCCGTTTTGATGTCGCTTTCGGAAAGCCATCGGCTGGACGCGCTCGGCGAATTTTCGAAAACCGCTATTCTTGATCGCAAAGTGAAACTGAAGTCGAATCTTGGAAAGATCACGTCTTTGGATTTGTGGAAAGTGCTGCCTCAGGCGATCGAAGCAAAACTTAAGATCGTACGCCAAGATCCAACCGAAACCTTGGGTCATAGGCAGCTTCTCAATCTTGGTCACACCATGGGGCATGTCTTTGAAGCCGCGCTGGGGCTTTCGCACGGTCGAAGCGTTGGTCTTGGGATTTTGTTTGCGATCGATGTTTCAGAAGCCGAATCTTGCCTCAGTCAAAAGCGCGCTGAGGCTTTGCGCCAGTGGCTTGCGACGTTAGGTATTTCAAAAAGTCTTTCGGAGGGTCCTTCGAAGTCTGGCTTTCGAAAAGTGTCAGTGGTCCAAGCGAAGCGACTTCTGCTGCAAGATAAAAAAATCTCCAAAAAAGAGTCAGTCATTTTTATCGTTATACGGGACCTCGGCCGCTGCGAACGCCGTGAGATTCCATTAAAACTGCTGATCTCCACCGGACTTAAAGCGGGTTGGCTCAAGTGATTCGAGTGCGTCGCCCGTTTCTTGTTGCGGGTCCGATTCCACGCTCGAAATCGTGGCTCAACCGCGCTTTGATTCTGAAGTCGCTTCGAAATGATCTTCGCATTCTTGATTGGGAACCCTCGGACGCGGATGGCGACGATGTCGTTCATCTATCGCGATGTCTCAATGCTCTTTCAGAAGGGGCGACTGTTTTTCATATTGGTGAGTCAGGAACGGGACTCAGGTTTTTACTTTCGCGTCTTGCGATTGAAACGGGTGTGTTTAGGGTCATCGGATCAAGCCGGCTTCTGCAAAGACCCCACGGCGTTCTTTTTGATGCTCTACAAAAGCTTGGAGCGACTGTTCGGGCTGTTGACGCGACGACGCTTGAAATTTGTGCGACCGGAGGCCCGACGGCTCCGACGCGAATCGAAGTCGACAGTAGTGAGTCGAGCCAGTTTGCATCAAGTTTACTTCTGGTGAGTTTAGGAATCAAATCACCGCTTGAAATCGTCATCGCAGGTGAGCCTCGATCGACCGGCTATTTTGAAATGACGAAAAGCTTGGTTGAAGGAGTTCGCAAGGGACGAAAAGTTCTGGTGCCCGAGGCCGACGCAAGCACTGTTGCGACACTTGCGACAATCGCCGTGGCCAGCGGCACTGTGCTTCGAAGACGTGCTGTTCGTCGCTTGGCCTCTCATCTAATTGCTGAGGAAGAAGCGGGGCTTAAGAAGGTTTTAAGTTCGCTTGAGGACCTTGTACAAAACACTCAGCAACCAGACCGCAGTGTATTTGATATTTTAAGAAAATCTGGGACGCCGTCTCTTGCTGGATCGGCCAGAGTGGCGGCCCAAAGTTCACCCGACCAGCGGCGTGGCTCGATGAATGTTGATCTTTCTTCGGCGCCCGACCTGTTTCCGGTTCTTTCGGCACTCAGCGTTTTTTCCGAAGGCACGTCGACATTTTCAGGGGCTCCGCACTTACGCTTAAAGGAATCCGACCGCATCACCGGTGTTTCTAAGCTACTAAATCTTGTCGGCGTGAAGTGTGTCGAACGCCCTGACGGACTTGTTGTTCACGGTGCAAGCGATGCACTGATTGAACGTTGGTCGAAGCTTCGCCGTCAGGGTCTTAGTTTCGAATTTGGTCCGGAGAGCGATCATCGTCTTGCCTTCGCGGCGGCAGTGCTGGCGGCGGGTGGAGTTCCGATAGAAGTGATGAGTCGTGGTGTCGTTGGAAAAAGTTTTCCTCAGTTTTGGTCGATGATTGAGGGCGATGCTCCAAGAGTCGCCCTGATCGGACATCGGGGCGCGGGAAAAACCGAAGCGGCAAGGCGCTGGGCGCGTGGTTTGGGCCCGCATGCGATAATGATTGATCTTGATCGTGAAATTGAGCGACTGGCCGGACGCTCCGTTCAAGAAATTTTCGATCAAAAAGGTGAAGCTGAATTTCGGTGGTTCGAACGAGAGGCCTGGCGCGAAGTCGACAGCGAAATAAGAAGCAGTCTTGAAGCTGTCATCGTCTCGTGTGGCGGTGGATTTGATCCTTCGCAAATCGATGATTCGTGGATTCGCACGTGGATTCGAAGATCGACCGATGCCGACGGGCGAATTTTTCTTGATCGTCCAAGGCTCAACCCAAAACTGGGTCCTCTCGAAGAATCAAAAGCGAGATGGAGCGAGCGCGAGCCACGTTTTCGACAAAACAGCGATCGATGCTTCGAAACTCCAGAAGGTGTCAGTGCGCGCTCAGCCGACCCCAGCGAAAAACTGTGGGTGGAAGATCTTCTGCTGGGTGAATCTGCGATTCATGACATCGGTGGAACAGTGACTCTTCGGTCTCACCAAAACGTAAAAGAGACTTGCGAACGACTTCTTCGTTGGGGCGTGGCCCGCATTGAAGTTCGCGACGATTTTTTCCCGCCATCGACAGAACCCGATGTTTGGAACTATCTTCGAACACTTTCGGCGGATCGATTCCTTGTCAGTTTTCGAAAGCCTGGTGAAGTCGCAGCGACGTCTCGTGAAATCGATCTTTGGATCAGCGCTAGTTCGGCGCTGGGTCTTGCGCACGGGTTGGCCGTTGACTGGTCGCTGGATGCGGAGGCCGCGCGCACGGAAGTATCCCTGTCCGAAGCAGGTCCGCCGGACGAGATTTTGTCCTGGGCGAAAGCTGGCCAAATCTCGTTGATTCTGAGTTATCACAATGCTGTTTCTAGCGACGGGTCGATATCCGCGACATCGTCTAGTCTTGAAGCCGAGCTCACTCAGATTGAGGTATCGGTCACCGCGAAAATCGGGCGGCCGGTGGTTGTTAAATTGGCTCTGCTTTGCTCTGATTTTAAAACCCTCCAGCGCTTTCATTCGTGGGCCGTGTCGTCGAAATCAACACGTGTCTTTTTGCCGATGACTCCGGAAGCCGGAAGGGTCACTGCACGGTGGACTTGGTACCGACTGCTTCGCTCACTCAAAGAGACTCCACTTCAACTTGGATTTTGGCGTGAGGATGACGGATCAAGTTTGGATCAACCCACGTTTTCGGCCTGGTGGCGCCGTCGGCAGGGCGGTGCGAACTTCGCGGCCATTCTTGGTGCGCCGGTTCACGCTTCTCAAACACCGATGTATCATAACGATTTTTTCGCGAAACGCGGAATGTGGGTCGCGGCGATTCACATCTCTCGCGATGAAGTGACTCAAGCGCTCCCGTTTCTCTTCGAGCTTGGACTTAGAGCCGCAGCGGTGACGTCTCCGCTTAAGAACGAAATTGTTTCCGGTCAGTCCATCAATACGCTTGTGGTGCCGCCGACAAACTCGTCCTCTTCTACTTCCTCGCTAGCTTCGGGGGTACCGGTCACCACCTCGACCGATGACCGAGGTTTTGAAAAACTTTGGATTTCAGTTCAAGAGCTCGCGGCGCGAATGGGGCTCTCTCTCGACATCAAAGGCGAGCGAGTGGCTGTGTGGGGCGGTGGCGGTGTGCTATCTGCGCTAAAAAAAGTAATTCCTAACTCGAGCTTTTTTAGCGCTTCTATGGGCGAGCTACGGTCGGGTGACCTGCGGCCGGGCGACCTGCGGTCGCGGTCAGCTCCGGACATTTCTCCGGCGCCGCCGGATCAACAGAATCTGCAATCATGTGAGATCGTCGTCTGGGCTTCGGGCCAAGAACGCGGCCAATGGCCGGCGACCTTTAAGCCTCGAATTATTTGTGACCTTTCGTACATGGAAAATTCGACGGCGCGGGCGGTTGCTATCGAAACTGGAGCCCGCTATGTCTCAGGCCTTGAGATGTTTTACGCTCAGGCCGAGGCTCAACAAGAATTTTGGTCAATGCATCTGCCCGTTACCCAGGAGTTGAAATGAGTTCTGCCAATCAGTTCGGTCAGCTTTTCCGTGTGACGACGTTCGGTGAAAGTCACGGAAGCGCTTTGGGCTGCGTGATCGATGGTTGCCCTGCGGGAGTTTTGATTGATGTGGCCGTGGTCCAAGCGGCCCTCGACCGACGACGCCCGGGCCAAGCCGCGTGGATGTCGGCGCGAAAGGAATCGGACAAAGTAGAATTTTTGTCCGGAGTTTTGGACGGAGTTTCTTTGGGAACACCGATCGCGGCCATTGTCCGAAACACCGATGCGCGATCGGGCGACTATAAAGCCGTCGATGCCGCTCTTAAAAAAGGTGAAACACCAAGAGCGGGTCATGCCGACGATCAGTGGCGAGAAAAATTCGGAGTGTCAGATGTTCGCGGCGGTGGCCGCTCGTCGGGCCGCGAAACAGTGGCGCGAGTGATTGCTGGGTCCATCGCTCAAAGTGCGGCTCAGAAGATGGTGCCGGACCTTCGTGTGATTGGATTTTCTTCTGAGATCGCTGGAATTTCTCTCGATGCGGCCGAGCGTGAAGAATTCTACTCGCAGTTTTTTTCGATGACTCAAGGTGCCTCTTCGAAAGCTGTTGGCGCGGCCGATGGATTTCCCGCGGACTCCTATCCGGCGCGCATTCCATCCGCGGCGAAGGCGAGTGCGGTCGAGAAGCTTCTCGTGAAAGCTGTGGCGGACGGAAAGAGTTACGGGGGCGTAGCTGAAATCGCAGTGCTAGGTGTTCCGCGAGGTCTTGGTCAGCCCGTGTTTCATAAATTGAAAAGTGATTTGGCTTCCGCCTATTTCGGTGTTGGTGCCACGGCCGGTCTAGAGATCGGCGCAGGATTTAATGCGACGGCCGCGGAGGGTACAGAATTTCATTCAAGCACGAAGCCCTCAGCGCTTGAGTCGCCGTACGGCGGAACTCGCGGCGGAATTTCAACAGGTGAACCCATCATTTCCCGAATTGCATTTAAACCTACCGCCACAGTCATGGACCTCGCAAAGCGAGGTCGTCATGATCCGTGTATTGTGCCCAGAGCAATTCCGGTTCTCGAAGCGATGACATGGCTTGTGCTTGTCGATCATCTTCTGTGGCAGCGCCTCGACCGAATTTAGCAGCCTTGCGGGCTGATAAGATTTAACGCCTGGCGACACCGCTGCGGAAGTAGACCTCCAAGAATGATTAAAATTAGTTAGCGATAAGTTCGTTGGCAGATTCCTTTCGGCCAACTAGTCCTCACCACGTCGAACAATTTTGAAGGGAGCTCTATGAAAAGTGCCATCGTTGGTTTTCTGTTTTCATTTTTGATGGCCGGTGCCGCTTGGGCCGCACCGCTTAACGAAGCGGCGATAAAGGCCGAGTACAAAGCGCAAGCCGCGCGAGCCGCGGAGGCTGTTTACAATGTGAACTGGGGCTCTAAAATTTCTGAGTCCTTCACGGTTCGATACGATGTCGTCTTCGAATATTTCATCGTCGACAAAGACTACACCGGCGGCGAGTACAAAGTTCGAGTCATGAGGAAGGACGAATCAGGTCAGTGGGTCGATCGCGGAATCGATTTCGATGTTTACATCAACGATGGCGTGGTCGTGACAGTGTCCGTCGATTGCGTGACCTGCACCTGATATGACAAAGCCCTCCGTGAGAAGGGCTTTGGTTCTCTGTTAAAACTCTGTGGCCGATGCTGGTACGAAAGTCGCTAAATCGCTCGTTGGCTAATTCGCCTCGTCGACCGAGTTACAGTCGAGCTTCGCAGTGGTAGGTCGATTCCCACGGTCCTCGCGCCGTGCGCTGACGAGTTTGGTAGCTGTCGACGTAGTAGAGTCCATCACTGCGCTCTTCGATTCGAATGATTTGTCGATCATAACGATCGCCCCACGGTGTGCCGAAGACGCCAAGAGATTCTGCACTTCTTGATGTCGGAGTCTCGCTTCCGCTAAGCCGCAAAACAGTACCGCCCAAAACTGCCGTTCCATTTTCTCTCAATAGATCTGTCATGTGCATGGATGGCCAAGACTTTCGAAGGTCGACTTCGCCGGGGTGACCCGAAGATCCTGCAGAGAGTTCAATCTCAAGGGGCATTCGCCCTTCGGGATTTTTGTAGTTGGATGAAGTACAAACCACGTCAGAGAGTTTGTATTTTCCAATGAACTTCACGAAGGGATTGAAAATTTGGTCGAGACCATCGGCCGCGTGTTTATGAAGCGCAAGATTTGGTCCGAACTGAAAGAGGAAGTCACTTTCCAGCTTGAAGGCTGCCTCCAGCGATCGAAGCTCGTCGATCACCTGAGAATCTGAATCGAGTCTCACGAGAAGGTTACTTTCGAAATCGTTCCCGGAGTACGAGGACGGACTCTCGCTTCGAAGGAAGTCTCCGTAAGTCATGAACGCTGCGCCGTTGAATGTCTCATCAATTCGCCTGTTCCAATAATCCGGTTGATCATCGAATTTCGCCATGAGGGTGTAGCGAAGAATTTCAAGACGGATTTCGAGCCACTCGACGTATTCGAACTGTCTGCGAGTGTAGTAGGAGTAAGGAGCACCAGGTCGTATTGCCCCGCCAAAACTTATGACGTTCGCAAAGAGCTGATCCACCTGTTTTTTTAGGACACTGTTCGAAATTCCGGTCGTATTCTTTTTCTCGAAAGAGTCTGCAACTTGATCCAATTTACTTTTAACGCCACTGGCATACTCATAGAACATTCTGGCGACCGGTAAATCGAGGCTTTTCGGATCGCCTTGCCCTAGAAAAAAGGCGGCTTCCTTCTGAAGTTTAATGGCCTCGGCTTCTGTCGTACCCAACTTGTGCGAGAGTTCGTGAAAGACAAGAGCTAAGGTTTCAATCCGCAGACGCTCTTCGATTAATTTGGGAGCGATTCGAAAAGCACTGATGCAAATATCATCGGGATGGTTCGCAAAAATGCTGGCATCGACTTCATTCCCATGGCGATCAAGACATGGTTTATCATTTCGAACTTCATAACCGGTCTCATCAAGAACATCGACGAGTGTCTTTGGGCCAGAGAAGAGCTTCAGATCAAGAGCGGACTCGGTGCCGCGAAACTGGCGGCGAGACATCTCGCGCGCGATCAGACGCATTTCGCGAAATCCCTCTTTCACGACGCGTTCGACCTGCCATATGGAAACAGGATCCGCGGGAAGTGTGCCTCCGCCGCCACCACTGACGGCACCGGTGGCATGACCAAGTCTCGGCGATGCGATAATGACTGCGGTTGAAACCGCGCTCACAACCGCGAGCGCTCTTGATAAAAACTTGTTAGATCCGATGGGCTTCACTTTGAACCTCGCTAAACAATTAAGTGTTACTAACTTGAACCTGTGGACCGAGCCAGAATGTGTGACGACACGGCGCGATCGCACTTGTTTAATTCATAAAAAATGACGTATTTTTTAATTTAAAATGAATTTAACGAAAAGCTCAGAATTTCTAGATATTTACGATCATGCTTCGTACGGATCTTCCTACAAGACGTGGGTGTCGTGGCAGCTGGATCACGGACCCAAAGGCGGGCGAGGCGCTAGAAAGAGCCTGGCGGCTTTTGCCGAATGCCAAATTTCTCACGTCGCGAACGTGCTGAACGACGACGCCCATTTCAGTCTCGAGCAGGCCGAGCGGGTCGGAAGTTACTTCGGGCTTGGTGCTGGAGAGCTAGAATTTTTCTTACTTCTTGTTCAGTGGAATCGCGCGGGAACAAAAAACCTAACCGAGCTTTACGCTTCGCAAATTCATCGCGCAGCCGCTAGAGCCATCGAGAGCCGACGGAATTTGAAAGATCGGGTTCCAATTCGCCGGGCACTCGAAAGAGAGCAGGAAGCGGTTTATTACTCGTCTTGGCAGTATGCTGCGATACACGTTCTTTTATCAGTTCCGTCGCTTCAGACACCCGAGGCGCTCTCGAAAAGTCTTTCGATCTCGCGCGATCGTATCGACAAAATCCTGGAATTTCTCTGTCAGACAGGTCTCGCCAAATATTCGGAAGGTCGGTTTGAAATCGGTCCGCAGCATCTTCATCTGGCCAGCGATTCGCCCTTCATCATGAGGCACCACGTGAATTGGCGCACGCGAGTAGCGACAAAGCTTGAAACTGAAGGAACGGCGAAGGCTTCAGATCTTCACTATTCATCCGTGGTGACCGTGGGTGCGAAAGATGTCGATCGTGTGAGAGAAATTCTCACTAAAGCTCTCGCCGAATCGATTGAAGTCATAAAGACTTCGCCCGAAGAAGCGGGAGCGATCCTCAATATTGATTGGATGAAAATCTAGCGGACAATGCCCTTGTAGATGTAGGCGACGCCGAAAGTGACGGGGATAAATTCAATCGATGAGAAACGGTCTGTGGACCGCATCATCGCGACGAAATCTTCGCGGCAAGGAAACTGCGACGATGAGTCTTGAAGATACTGATAGGCTGATCGTTGCCCCGTGATCCATCCGCCAAGTGTTGGCAGAACTTTTTCGGAGTAGACTTTGTAGGCTTGTGCGATGCCAGGGACTTCGGGTTGGCCGAATTCCAAAATCATCACAGCGCCACCGGGTTTCACGACACGAGCCAGTTCCGAAAGGCCTTTTCGTGCGTCGCTGACGTTACGAATTCCAAACGAAATACTTGAGATATCAAACGACGCGTCCGCATAGGGAAGAGCCATCACGTCGGCCTGTTCGAACTTGATATCAAGACCGCGCCGCTCGGCTTTGTTTGGTGCCGGAATCATCATCTCCGCACAAAAATCTGTGCCGATGACGTTGCCTGTGGGACCGACAGTCGACTTGAACTGAATTGCAAGATCGCCAGTTCCAGTCGCGCAATCGAGAATCTTATCGCCAGGTTTTGCACCTGACCAATCGACGACTTTCGTTCTCCACAAATGATGGATACCACCTGAGAGAATATTGTTCGCAAGATCGTAGCGACCTGCGATTTGAGAAAACATCGTTCGGACTTTTTCTGCCTCGGGACGACCGGCTGTCGGGTTCATCCGACCGCCACAGTTGCGGCCTTGGCGTGAACGATTTTGGAGTTGGGTCGATACAAAGTTCGACCGACAGCATGGGCGACAGCTTCACAGCGGTTGACGAGATCTTCGAACGCATTGAAGTCCAAGGCCTGGAACGAATCAGAGAGTGCTTCGTCGGGTCTTGGATGGACTTCGCAAATAATTCCATCCGCGCCGGCCGCGATTCCGGCAAGAGCCATCGTCGCGACAAGTTCGCGTCGACCAGTTCCGTGCGATGGATCAACGACCACGGGAAATTCAGTGTGCGCTTTGATCCACGCAACAGCGTTCAAATCCAAAGTGTTTCGTGTCGCCGTTTCGAAAGTTCGAATTCCGCGCTCGCACAAAATAACTTGGTCGTTTCCACCGCGAGTCACGTAACCCGCGGCATGAACCCATTCATCGATCGTCGCTGCAAACGCTCGTTTTAAAATCACAGGCTTTTTCAGGCGGCCAAGCTCTTTTAAAAGTTCGTAGTTATACATGTTGCGTGATCCGACCTGAAAGAGATCAACCGTATCGATCATCATTTCAATCTGGCGCGGATCGGTGATTTCAGAAACAAGTGGCATTTTCGAGTCGGCTTTTACGCGTCCGAGGAACTCGAAAGCTGGAGTGCCGATACCTTGAAAGCTTTCAGAATTAGTTCTCATTTTGAAGACGCCACCGCGTAAAAGTGAGGCTCCGCGAGCGGCTACGGCGAGCGCCGTTTCACGCAGATGAGCTTCGCTCTCGATCGAGCAGGGGCCAGCAATCATAATGATGTCTCGTCCGCCGATGGACGTGCCAGGCGAGATCGCTACGGATTTAGTTTTGTTTCCAGTCGGTGTCATCGAAACCACTTCACATCTCGCAATTTGAAAATATCAGTGCTACCCACCATACTATCTGAGTGATCGGGATATTCCCATGATCACAGGGTGGTCACAAGAGAGAAACTTCACAATTAAGTGAATTTCGAACGGACCTAAGGCGCGAGAAGGCATGAGATGAGATTGCCACACGATTTCTCAGTCGGAGATTGGCTCAAAAACGGATGGATCCTCGAGCTGGGCGACTCAAAAGTACTCATCGGCGGCGGCTCAAGAGCTAATGCACGCCCCTTCGACTTTGCTAGGGCCGACGGCGCTATCTGGACCCCAGGCTTCTTTGGGCCACCGGACCTTCCAGAGAGTACACCAGAGCCAAGACTGGCTTCGTGGGTTCTCAAAATCGAACGAAGCGCACTCATTGAAAAAATTCTGACCTATGAAGCCTCCGCCATCGGTTCCGGAAAAATTGAAAATATCTCCCGACCTAAGTATCGGCCTACCTGCAAAGTCGTATGGACGCCTCCGGCGCGACCCAAATTTGAAGAGACTTTTCAGCGTCTGCAAAAAGCCTTTCATGAAGACGGCGTGAAGAAGGCCGTGCCTGTCGTTTTTTCGAAAGGTATTACGGCGACGTCGCAGCCAGAAATCTGGCGAATCGACCGCCTGCTCTCGGGACTTCAAAGCACAGAAAGTTCAGCTTTACGAGTCTACGGATCGTGGTCGGAAGACGAGGGTTTTTTAGGAGCAACGCCGGAGATTCTGTTTAGTCTTCGCGACGGCGTTTTAATTTCGATGGCCGTTGCCGGCACAAAAGCTTTGGGCTTAGAGGCGCTTTCGGGCGAGACCGCGGCGGTGAATGAACGCGTCTTACGGTTAAAGGCTGAGCTTGAATCCGATACGAAAGAACGTCGCGAGCACGAGATTGTGGTCGCCGATATAGAAAGTGTTTTAAGTCGTTGGTCGCCGTCGATTGTAAAGTCTCACACTCGAGCCGAGCGGTTTGGCGGGCTTTTACATTTAGTGACCGACATCAAAGCGCAACTTACCGATGTCTCGGGCGCGGAGTCGGAACGGCTGATAGAAAATCTGGTAGCAGGCCTTCATCCGACGCCAGCCCTTGGTGTTTCACCTCGCGATCCTTCGCTGAAGCTTTTGCGAGAACTCGATAGGCTTTCAGAATCATCGGTGGCTCGAAAAAATTTCGGTGCACCATTTGTAGTCGCTTTTGAAAACACGGTTCACGCCCTTGTTTCGATTCGTCAGATTCGTTGGAAGCATCGTGGCCGCGACCAAATTGAACTTGTCGTTGGCTCAGGCTGCGGCGTTGTCCCAGAGAGCGAACTTTCAAAAGAGTGGCAAGAGCTTGAATCAAAACGCACGGCTGTGGCGAATCTTTTTCGACTGACGCCGGAAGTGTCCCGTCCAGTAACTTGGTCGCTGGCAGCGATCGACCGTCTTTTGGCGCTGGGAGTTCGCACGTTTGTTGTTTGTGCGGGTGCTAGAAATGCGCCGCTTGTCGTAGCGCTTTCTGCAATCGAGAAAAAACAGGCAGCGCCAATTTTAAAAATGGAATCGTTTTTCGAAGAGCGAGCCGCAGCTTTTTATGCGCTGGGGCTTTCGCGGGGTTCTGGGGCGCCAGTCGCGATCATTACCACGTCGGGAACAGCGGCCGCTGAACTTTTGCCAGCCATCGCTGAGGCAGACTCGTCGGGCGTGCCTCTGATCGCTGTGACAGCGGATCGCCCACATAGGCTTCGCGGAAGCGGTGCGCCCCAATCGATCCCGCAGCAGGGATTGTTTTCAGATTTCGTTGAAAGTGCGTGGGACATTGAAACTGGCGACGGACTTCATGACCTCGAGCTTGTTTCATTCAAGCGACCTCTTCACATTAATATGGCTTTTGAGGAGCCACTGCTGAGAGATACGGAAACTGAACCGAATCTTGTCGACCGCCGCGTGGACGAAATCATTTTGAAACACGGAAATTCCGTCGGTGGTCGTCGGTCGTCGGATCCAGCGAGCGACGGTGGGCCAAAGGCAGATCTCAGTTTGGCGTTCACGGCCATGAGTGACTGGCTATCGAATCCGGATTCAAAAGCGTCGGGCCGAGTCGCTTTGGTTGCAGGCCTTCATGTTTCCGAGCGCGATGTCGTTGCGAAGTTTTTAATGGCGCACAGAATCCCCTCAGTGCTCGAAGGAACCTCGGGCCTTCGTGGTGATCCGCGTTTGAAAAACCTTGAGTTGATCGGTGGCGAGCGCGATTTGAGTCGGTGGTGTGCTTCGGGCGAAATTAAAAGTGTCCTCCGCATTGGCGGCGTTCCCACGACACGGCTTTGGCGCGATCTTGATGAACCAGATGTCATTGTCGATACTTTGTCGATCTCGCGTTTGCGATTTTCTGGTATGGGCCGCGGACGAACGATCGAACTTTCACGGACCGACGATTGGCTCGAATTTTTTCAACGTTCCACGCCAATAATTCCGACGCCAACAAGCGAAGCGCTAGACGCTTCGGCAATGGGCGAAGGTGCGAGCGCTTGGATGAAGAAAGATCGCGAGTCGGCCGTAAAGTTGGAAAAGGCTCTTGGCCTTACTCCGAATTCTGAGCCGATGTTTGTTCGAAAACTTTCGGAAGTGGTCGCAAAAGATGATCTTGTCTATGTTGGCAACAGTTTGCCGATTCGGTGGTGGGATCTTGCGGCGACACGCGAGGCTTGTCACCCCGTCGAAGCCAACCGCGGGGTGAACGGAATCGATGGGCAAATTTCAACGGCCTTGGGGATAGCTCAAGCCCGCGCCTCGGTTACAACAGCCTGGATTCTTGTGGGCGATCTAACGGCGCTCTATGACCTTACGGCTCCGTGGGCTCTGCTCAAATCGCTTCGGCCTTATGTGAAAACGCGGATCGTGGTGATGAACAATTCGGGCGGCCGAATTTTTTCTCGCGTGCTTTCAAAGGCCCCCGGTGGAGCTGCTCCTTTCGAGAACGCTCACGATATCGGCTTCGAGAATTGGGCGAAAATGTGGAAGTTGGATTATTACCGGGTTTGTAACAGTAGTGAGCTTCAGGGCCTTGTTTACGGCGATCATTGTGTGATCGAATTGATTCCAGAGGCGGACAGCACCGAGCGCTTCTGGACGGAGTTTTCTTGATACTGGTCGCACTGCACGGATTTCTCGGCTCACCTCACGATTGGTCGATTGTCGAATCGAAGGCCAAGAGCTCAATGAAGTCCCTCGAAGTTGTCGCGCCCGATCTTTCTGTGTGGGCGACTCGTTCGGAAGTCACTGATCTAGAAAGTTTCGCGGAAGCTTTGAATGCGAAAGTGCGAAAACTCTCGACCACGCGTGGCGTCCCCGTGGCCATCGTCGGATATTCTTTAGGGGCGAGGCTTGCGGCCCACTGCGTTCTGGATGACCCGGATCTCTATTCGTGGGCGCTTTTACTTTCAATAAATCCGGGCCTCCCGGCGGCAGATATGGATCTTCGGCGCGAACGGTTAGCGAATGACCTTGTCTGGAGCGGTCGGCTTCGAAGCGATGCATGGAGCTCTGTTTGTGAAGCATGGAACGACCAATCGGTTCTGAAGCCCGGATCTCGGTTTATGGCGACGACAGGGAAGAAAGCAGAGACTCGTCTTAAAGAGATGAATGAGAATATTCGTCTTCAGGAAGGGCGACGCGAAGCCTGGGCCCGCGGACTTGAAATTTGGTCGCTCGCACATCAACGTGATTTACGGAAGGACCTACTCGATTGGGCTTTTCAAAGTGATCACCGCCTTACCGTGATGACGGGGACGGACGATGTTAAATTCTCTGAGCTCACCAGCCAGTGGCTCGCCCCATGGCTCTTTGGCGCTGTTAAAAATCAAAGTGGTGCCGAGACAGAAGTGGTCCGACACCGACTTGTCTTAGGAGCGGGTCATCGTATTTTAAACGAAACGCCGGAGGACGTCGTTTCTGAGCTCTCGTCGCTTCTCTCCGGGCCGCAAACCTGATATCGGTGATAGCCTAGGAGCTATCAATGACGAAAAAGACCCCTCGCACGAAGGCCGCGCCGCCCGTCAAGTCTGCGGCAAAAACCAAATCATCGGCAAACGCAGAAACAAAAACCTCCACGAAAACCGGTGTTAAAGCTGACAGTCGTCGATCGACAATTGTTTCTGGCGCAAAATGGAAAGCGATGAAGCCGTCGCGATTCAAAAAGTACACCGACATTCGGCTTGAGACCGATGGCGCGGGTATCGCGAAAATTACGATCGATCGTCCCGAAGTTCGAAATGCGTTTCGTCCGCAGACCGTTAAAGAGATGCTCGATGCGATGGATGTCGTTCGCGATGATTCAGCGATCGGCGTTATCATTTTGACGGGTCAAGGCGACATGGCGTTTTGTTCCGGCGGAGATCAGCGCGTGCGCGGTGAAGGTGGTTACGTCGGTGGCGACGGAGTACCAAGACTCAATATTCTCGATATGCAAAAAGCCATTCGGTCATGCCCGAAACCTGTGGTGGCGATGATCGCAGGCTACGCGATTGGCGGCGGACACGTTCTGCACGTCGTGTGTGATCTTTCAATCGCGGCCGACAATGCGCGGTTTGGTCAAACGGGTCCCAAAGTTGGATCTTTTGATGGTGGTCTTGGTTCGTCGTACTTGTCCCGCATTGTGGGTCAAAAGAAAGCGCGTGAGATCTGGTTTTTGTGCCGCCAGTACGATGCCAAACAAGCGCTCGATATGGGTCTGGTAAATACCGTTGTCCCTCTGAAAAATCTGGAGAAAGAAACCGTTCAGTGGTGCCGAGAGATGTTGGCGCTATCGCCGATGGCTCTTCGGTTTTTGAAAGCCGCTCACAATGCGGATTGCGATGGGCAAATCGGTCTTTTGGATTTTGCAGGTAATGCCACTTTGCTTTATTACATGAGCGAAGAAGGGTCCGAAGGTAAGAACGCTTACTTGGAAAAACGAAAACCTGATTTCACAAAGTTCCCGCGTCTTCCATGATGACTCCTCACCTGAAAAGCTGGCTCTTGGCCCTTCGACCGAAAACGCTGACGGCCGCGATTGTTCCGATCGCGGTGGCGACGGCGTTAGTGAAGGCCGAGGGTCGAGAGATTCAGTGGTGGATTTCGGTGGCGGCGCTTCTTTCATCCGTCTTTATTCAGATCGCGACGAACCTTCTCAATGACGCCATCGATTTTGAAAAAGGAGCCGACACCGACACGCGAACGGGGCCTCGCCGATTGACGCAATCGGGTCTTGTTTCAAAACGACAGGTGATGATCGGTGGTTTTTTAAGTCTCGGTGTCGCTCTCGCATTGGGTATTCCGCTTGTCATCGAAGGCGGGTGGCCGATTGTCGTGATCGGTTTGGTCTCGATGTTTTTGGCGTATGGGTATACTGGGGGGCCATTCCCTTTGGCGTATCTTGGCCTCGGGGACCTCTTCGTCATTTTGTTTTTTGGGCTGATTGCAGTGGGCGGAACTTATTTTCTTCATACGCACACGATCAATGGGCCCGTGATTGTTGCGGGACTTCAGGTTGGATTCCTAGCGACAGTTTTAATTGCGATAAATAATCTGCGAGATTCTCCGCAGGATAAGTTGGTCGGGAAAAAAACTTTGGCCGTTAGATTTGGGCCTTTGTTCTCTCGCGTGGAAATTGCGTTTCTTGCCTATTCGCCGTTTCTGCTTGGAGTGTATTACGGAAACCTCGGTTGGCAGTGGGCGGGCTATGCGCCGCTGATTCTTGTTCCTCTGGCTGGTCATATCGTGCGTGGGCTTTGGAAAACCGAGCCCGGGCCAATGATGAATCGTTATTTGGGTTTGGCCGCAGCTCTTCAGTTGGCTTTTGGCCTTGCGCTGTCTGTTGGGCTTTGGATGGGTCGTTCATGACGTCGGGCGCGGGTTATGCCGACGTCGCCGCGAACCGCTTACGATCGGTTCGGAAAATCGAATTCTGCCGGTACACTTTAAAACCTCGCGCAGCCGGTTTGAAATCGCGGTCGGGCGCACTTCTTCGCGTTGGTTTTTCAGATCTCGCCGCGCCAGGGGTCTCTGATCTTTTTCCGTGGGAAACTTTTGGCGATCCAAGTTTGGATTCGTGGCTAGAGCAGTTGAAGACTTCGTTTTCTAAAAACTCAGTAGAAGTTTTGATGTCACCAAATGAGTCTGCGCCTCAGCTCGCGAAGGTCTCGCCGACAGTGGCGAAGTCCCTACTCGCGGCGCGCGACGAGGCGGAGGCTGTTTCTGCGGGGCGGTCCCTTGTTCCAGGTTCCATCGTCAACCATTGGCTTGCGACCGATCCCATGGATCTCGCCGTGCACGACATTCTTGAAGCGAGGCGGTCGTCGTCGCCCGCGATCAAAGTAAAAATCGGACATCGCTCGCCCGAAAACGAGGCGGCGGCGCTTTCAAGACTTAATTCGCATTGGGGTTTAAAGCTTCGGCTTGATGCCAACGAACGAATGACTCGAGAAAGTCTTATGACATTTCTGGACGGTCTTCCGATTCGAATTCGTCAGTCGATTGAATTTATCGAAGATCCATTTCCGTTTGATGTGAAATCGTGGAGAGAATTTTACCGCGAAACGGGAATTGCTGTGGCCTACGACCGCGGCACGGCGCAGAGTTCTCTGGCTGAGGTTTTTTCTGCGGACGCGGCGCAAGTGCTGATTCATAAACCGGCGTGGCAAGACGACGACCGCGTGCACCTCGCGAAGTCACTTCAAATCCCGGTGGTCGTGACATCGATCTTGGGCCATCCGGTCGGAAATCTTTGGGCGGCATCAAAAGCCTTAGAGCTTGCGCCGGAGGGTGTGCATGGTTGTCGCTCTCATGTGGCGTATCGTGACGACGAAGCGTCTTTGACCTTGGTGAAATCAAAACAAGTGAAGGGATCACGTGTTGTCGGGCTTGGCGTCGGACTTGGTCTTCAATCGAAGTGGTGGAATCGGCTAAAGTGGGAAACGCTGGCGTGAGACCGAAAACTTCGGGGCTATTTCTTAATCCGAAACTTCCGTCGAGTCAGCGCGAGGCCTTGTCGGCGGCGTGGGAAAAGTTTCGTGCATCGGGAGAAATTGCGATTGATGACGTTGGGCTTGCGACAAGTGGGTCGCAGTCGGTCTCTTCAGCGCAAGGTGCCGCTTCATCGATGCCCTCGGTGGTCGTGCTGTCGCAGGCAGCGCTTGAAACTTCTGCTTCGGCCGTGAACACACACTTGTCGGCTTCTGCCAGCGATACGTGGGGTCTTTCGCTTCCGACGTTTCATATCGGAGGGTATTCGATTCCGATACGTGCGGATCTCAGCGGTTCGCGCGTCGCGGATTTTTCAAAAAACTGGGACCCTGCAGAATTTCACGCGTGGTTGTCGGCCGAAGGCGTGACGCTGCTGTCTTTAGTTCCGACACAAGTGTTCGATTTGGTTGCCGGTCAATTCAAAGCGCCGCCAAAACTTCGCGCCGTTGTGATCGGCGGAGGTCGTTTGGAAGAATCACTTCACGCGCGTGCGTTGGCTCTTGGCTGGCCGTGCCTTCAGAGCTACGGGATGACGGAAGCGTCGTCGCAAGTCGCGACAGCAGACCTCGGAAGCGATGGTCGAAAGCTTCAGGTCTTATCTCACGTTGAAGTTCGAATCGATGAGCAGCAGAAACTTTGGCTTCGCTCGAAAGCGCTTTTGAAAGCGAAGATTCAATTCGCGCGCGACGGATCGGCATCGTTTCTTCGGCCGGTTCAGGCCGATGGATGGTTTGAATCCTCGGACCGCGCTGAGTTTGATTCTACTAAAGTTAAAGAAGGTTCGAGCGCGGGCTCAAGTGTTGCTCCTCAAGGCAAAAAGTACTTAAAAATTCTCGGACGAGATTCCGACACTGTGAAAGTGTTGGGCGAGCTCGTCGATCTCGCGCGCGTTCGAAGCGTGATTGAAGCGACCGCCGATCTCATCGAGAAGTTTCATCCCTTCCGTCAAGCCACGTGGGTCGTGGCCGTTCCTCATCCGCGAAAAGGAATGGAGCTTCATCTTGTTATTGAAAGCGGATCTTCGTCCGTCGGTAGTGCCCATGCAGCGGCTCTGACTGAGTTGCGGCGTCGTGCCGAAGCGCTTCTCGCTGAAACCAAAAGCGAGCTTGCGCCCTTCGAAAGACCGACAGAAATCACTCACGGCCATAGTCACTGCCAGAATCCCCAACACTTAAATTCGCAATGCGCCACCGCTGCGGAAGTGCGAATCGGCACCGGCCCTCGACGAGCGGGACGACATTTTACCGCGCCCAAGAGCGGCGCTTTCGATTGTAAAGAGAGCCGTACTTGCCCTGTGAAGTCGCGCGAGGGCCCAGGAATTGGCGCTGGCGCTTATGAAATGCCGGTCCGGGCCTTGCGGAGTACTCGAGGCAGACTGTTCTCGGAGGCTCTTGTGCGACGATCCCAAAGTGTAAAAAGATTTGTCAGTTCCCTACGGGCGGCGACGCTGGTTCTTGCTTCGGTCATGGGAGCGAGCCTCTCGGCCAGTGCTTCGGTCACTTCGGTGCCAGAAACTGCGCGGGCGGCATCGGTC
Source organism: Bdellovibrionales bacterium Ga0074137 (assembly GCA_001464715.1). Classification (GTDB taxonomy): domain Bacteria; phylum Bdellovibrionota; class Bdellovibrionia; order Bdellovibrionales; family JAMPXM01. Next base: position 246,509 of record LNDT01000030.1, read on the forward strand.
GACCAGGTTCGGTGTGCTTCTCGCGGGAATGCCGCGGGTCTTCCAGAAAAAGTTCGATTCAAAATCGTATCTACAGATGAAATTGAAGTGAGCGCCACTTATAAAGGTCAACCAGAGACTGCGGCGATTTTTTCTAATAGACTCGACGTCGCGACTCATCCGCACGTCGCTGTGTTTCCGGTCGGCGCTAATTTTGGAATTACGGGCGAAGCGAAAATTTTGTTGAGCAAAGAAGCCCTCAGGCATGGCGAAGTCAGTACACTGCTTTTGATCAATCACACCAGTCGGCAAAGCGCCGACTTTCAGTGCCGAATCACGACGATATAAACAGAGTGTGACGAAGACGCTACTAAGCGCGAGATCTCGCTTACGCGAGACCCTGATTTGCTGAAATCGTTTGTCCTGTCATGGCGGCACCCAGTGGGCTAGCCAAGAACGCGACGACATTGGCGACGCGGTCAGGATCAATCATCGTTGCGCGCGGGAAAGATTGTTTCAGCGCTGAAAGCGAATCGTTGATCGACGCGCGATTCTCGGTGGTTGAAGCCCCCTGGCCACGAGCGCCGGGAGCGCCCGGTGGATTCGTCTGCTGAATCAAGAATTCTTCACTGACACCGATGCTCACGACATTCACGGTGACGTTACTTGGCGCCACTTCGCGCGACAAAATTCGCGTGAAATCACTTAAGCCTCCGCGAGTCGCTGCAAGGATTCCATTTTTCTCGATCCCGAGTCGGACGATATCATGCTGAAGATAAATAATTCGGCCACGCTTTCGGCCCTCTAGAAACTTAAGAACTGCGTGGGTCATCATCAGCGGAGCGCGAAGATTCACGTCCATCAATCTGTCGAGATCTTCGAGGGCTTGTGGATCGCGAAATTCGCGCACATCTGTCGTGAGTAAACCATCGATGAAAATATCAAGACCACCAAACGCCTCGGCCGCTCGCGACGCCGCGTCTTGAACGTGGTGCGATTTTGAAAGGTCCGCCTGAATGGCGACCGCGCGGCCAAAACGTTCGTTGATTTCGCGCGTGTTCATCAGCTGCTCGGCAAAGCGTGACGATTTTTCGATATTGCGATCGATCAACGCGATATTGCAGCCCAGCGAAGTGAGCTTTGTCGCGATAGCTTGATTGATCGTCGTGCACGGGCCTGTCAAAAGTGCCGTTCGTTCTGAGAGCTTAAAGCTTGCGTCCATTTGTTCAGCCATGTTTACACCCGCTCGATAATGACAGCAATTCCCTGACCGCCGCCGATGCACGCCGAACCCACTGCATACTTTGCGGGCTGACCGCTGGCAGCGCGGCGCTGAAGTTCGTAAGCCAAGTGATTCATGATTCGTGTTCCGCTGGCCGCCAGAGGATGACCGATCGCGATGGCTCCGCCATTCACATTGGTTTTTGAACGATCAAGTCCAAGTTCTTTTTCGACAGAAAGATATTGAGCCGCGAAAGCCTCATTCACTTCGACAAGATCCATGTCTTTTAAAGTGAGATTTGCTTTCGCTAAAGCTTTGCGAATGGCTCCTGCGGGACCGATGCCCATGATTTTCGGATCACATCCGACGGACGCCCAAGAAACGATGCGCGCCATAACTTTTAAACCGCGTCGTTTCGCTTCGGCTTCGGTCATAAGTAATGACATCGCAGCGCCATCGACGATGCCGCTGGCAGTTGCTGCCGTGACGGTTCCGCCTTCTTTAAACGTGGCCTTCATCGTTTTTAATTTATCAAGAGTCACAGCTGGTTTCGGATGTTCATCTTTGGAAACAGTCACGGAACCTTTTCGGCCTTCGACAACGACCGGTGTAATTTCGTCGGCGAAAACTCCGCGCGCGTCGGCCTCCGCGCAACGTTTTTGAGTGAGGATCGAATACTCTTCGCATTGGTCGCGCGAGATGGAATATTTCTCGGCCAAGTTTTCGGCTGTGATCGCCATCGGGATTCCCGCGTAGGCGTCAGTGAGTGCGCTGGTCATGTAGTCTTCGAGGGGTGCTGCACCCATGCGGAATCCATCAAACCGAGCGCCGCGTAAGACATAAGGGATCTGCGACATTTGTTCGACGCCACCTGCGATTGCGATTTCACATTCGCCCGCCATAATCATTTCGGCCGCCGTGATCCACGCTTGAAATCCAGAACCACAAAGTCGATTCAATCCTAAAGCGCCATTTTCAACTGGAACGCCAAGGTGAAGGCCGACATGGCGTGGGACGTAGGCTGCGTCCGCTCCACTTTGCACGACGTTTCCAAGAACCACGTGACCGACATCTTTTGCATCAACACCGGCTTGCGCCAGCGTGGCGCGGCCCGCGGCGACCGCAAGTGCGGTAGCTCCGACATCTTTCAGTCCGCCTCCGAAAGATCCGAAGGGAGTTCTTTTTCCAGCGACGACGACGATAGATGAACCGATAGGGGAAGTTGAATTTGTCATAGTACGAAATTTTAGGCGAAGAGGCGTTGGTTGCATACTCGATTCTGCATGATGCGCTTTGACAGAAGCGGTGGTGGATGGTGATAGTGTGCGCCATGACGGTTGATAAAGTGACGACTCCGAAAGACTCAAAGTGGCCGCGGCGAGTGATGGTTGTCGGTTCTGGCGGGCGCGAGCACGCGATCGTGCGTCAATTGGCCATGAATCCAAAAGTGGCCCGCGTTTATGCCGTTCCTGGTTCGGATGGAATGAGCGGGATTGAAAAGGTCGAGTGCGTTTCGCTGTCGATCGCATCAAGCGCTTTTAATGAACTGCTGAATTTTGCGTCAGACGCCAACGTCGAACTTATTGTGATCGGTCCCGAGCAGCCCTTGGCCGATGGACTCGCTGATGTCGCTAGAGCGAGAGGTTTTCTCGTTTTTGCTCCTTCCAAAGAAGCTGCAAAACTTGAAGCCAGTAAAATACACGCCAAAGAATTGATGCGCGCAGCAGGAGTTCTTACAGCAAGATCTTTTGTCGTTTCCTCGGTGAAAGAAACTTTGGATGCGGCCCGCAGTTTCAAGCCGCCCTATGTTTTGAAGGCCGACGGGCTTGCTGCTGGCAAAGGTGTCTTCATTGAAAAGACACTTGAAGGCCTTGAAGAATCCGCGCGATTTTTGTTTGAAGAAAAAGGTCTCGGCGACGCCGGGACGCAGGCTCTTTTAGAAGAGTTCTCGCCAGGAATTGAACTCAGTCACTTGGTGCTAACGAACGGTCAGGGATTTATTTCGATGCCGGCCGCGCGTGATCACAAACGATTGCTCGACGGTGACGAAGGACCGAACACGGGCGGTATGGGTGTTGTGGCGCCGGTTCCGATGGAGCCTGGCTTACTTGACCGCATCGAGCGCGATGTGATCGCACCAGTGATTTTAGAAATCGAACGCCGTGGACTTTTGTACCGTGGAGTTTTGTATTTTGGATTGATGCTGACGGATGAGGGACCAAGCGTTCTTGAATTCAACACGCGGTTTGGTGATCCCGAAGCGCAAGTGCTGATGTCACTTCTTAACGAAGCCGAGGGACCAGATTGGCTTGAGACTTTAGCCGCTATCGCCGATGGCCAGCTTCCGCGGCTCAAGTGGCATGAAGACCGTTCGGTGGCGTGCCTGGTGCTTGCGGCCGAGGGCTATCCCGATGCTCCGGTGAAAGGGTCCGTGATTGAAGGACTTGATGAGGACGGCGCTTTGGCGCCGGTTCCTGCGCCGGAAGTGGCTGCTGGAGCCGCTTCGAACGAAGTGTTGGCCGCGCGCAGCGGTGAATCGACGTACGTGATTCACGCGGGCACGCGCCGCAAGGACGGACGTTTCGTGACAAATGGTGGGCGAGTCATGAACGTGCTCGCCGTTTCCGATCGCGATATGAAAACAGCGATCGAATTGGCCTACGCTTCAGCGGCCCGCGTTTCCTGGAAGGGCCTTCAGGTTCGAAAAGATATCGGACGCAGTCTTTTGGACCGGCTGTCATAAACTTAGAATCCGACGTCTTGACGATCTAACCGACGCAGAAAAGCAACGAACCGAACTCTCCGAAACTCATCGGGAAGGCCGGAGAAATGCAGTTATCAGGTCGTTGGGCGCCGACGTCGGATTTCAAATAGACACTTTTTCCCTGCAGTTGCGTCTTTTGATCGTTGGATAGCATTGCACTGAAGCTTTCATAAACGACGCAATTTAGACGTCCTCTCGAGACAAGCGGAACAAAATTCATTTTTTGCAACTTTGAATACTCGGAACAGGCTCGATTGGCGGTCTCAGTGGTTAGGCAGGGAATGTCCGCCATTCCTGGCTTCAGTTCCGCGCACATAGGACCAGCGGCAAGTGCGGCCGAGCTAAATGTCGAAATCACAAATAACAATAGTGTTTTCATTGGCATTCTCCACAAAGGTGAACCTAACTTCAGTTACTTGGCGCAAATAACTCCAGGCGCCTGGAGTTTTCCCGACACGAATTCGGTGTTCGCAACGATGCCTAAACAAATCGGCGAATTCTGCGACATGAGTTCGTTCTTCGAAAAAACGAAGGATTGCACCAGCGTATCCTCTGCGATGGTTGTCAGATACTTAGGACGCGATTCCTCTAAATAATGAAACTGAGGCTGTGCGCCTGTTTGCATCCAAACGCCAACTTGCACCGAGACTGTGATTTCATTCGCCACCGGTCGAGTGATGACCTGGTTTCCGGTCGACGTTACGAGTGCCGGCGCCAATGTCAGCTTCGTCGCAAACTTCCCGTCGCCGAGATTAGTAACTTCAAGTTTTGGCTCGCCTAAGCTGAGCTTCGTCTCGCTGATAGTTTGCGCGAAGGCCGGCGTTGAGAAGGCTGAAAATGAAAGAAGCATCGCCGTCGCTGAAATGAGACTTTTCATATTTTTCCTTGGTTTCGTATTTTCTTCGGCCGTAATCAGCAATGGCGGGGCCAGTGTCCTGACGCCCATAATGGATTATATTGTTTTTCGAAAGCGCGGAGCGCGGTCTTCCGGCCTTTCATGGCCCAAATTCGGCATTTTTTTCGATGCCTTGAAGCAATGGTTGACATCGTATTTGGTCGAGTTCGATCGAAACGTTTCGCTTCATGAGGATGTTAATTGGCGACCTTTGTTGAGCGCTCGGGAGGCCGACAGCGCACGACTTGGCATTTTCTCACCCGGGCGACACTGCTCAGTATTCCAAAGCTTAGAAGGTCAGTGAGAGGCCAAAATTTCAATTTTCATACTGGGTGTAGTGTTGGTTTCAAAAGGAGAAACCTATGGAAGAATCGAAACAAGAGATCCAATCACTCACAAATCAAGAACTCATCAGTAAAGTCGATTTCCTCGCCAAGGAGGAGCGACGAATCACTGTCGAAGTTTTGCGTTTCTTGCGCGAGATTGAACGCCGCCAGCTCTTTGCCGAGCTCGGCTATCCTTCACTTTTCGCCTATTGCACAAAGGCGCTTCGTTACTCGGAATCCGCCGCTTGTCGAAGAATTGAAGCCATGCGGGCGATGCGTGATACTTACGAAATTGAATCCAAGCTTGAATCCGGCGAACTGAGTCTTTCGGTCGTAACTCAAGCTCGGGCAACGTTACGTCAGTTTGAAAAGTCGGCGAGAACTAAAGTGGAAGCGGAAAAGCGAAAAGACGTGATGCTTTCGATGTGCGGTAAATCAAAACGAGAAGCTGAAAAATCTTTAGCAATTGAGTTTCCCGCAGCACTTCCGCTTGCACCCATTGTGCAGCGTGAGACTTTTCGCGGCACGACGCGGGTCACTCTGGAATTCAACGAAGACGAGATGAAAGTCTTTGAAGAGATTCGGCGACTTTCAGGCCGCCCGCAGAACTTGAAAGAGACGTTGCTGCGAATAGCGGCCAAAGAACTCACTCAGCTGAAAAAGGCTCGCGGCGAAACACCGGTGCGACGGAAACAATCACCTTCGCCGGCGGTGGAGAAAAAAGAGGCAGCACCTTCAGCAATACATTCTTCGAAGGAAAGACGGCGCGCGATTCCGGTCGCGATCAAAAGATTTGTTTGGGAAAATGCCGGTGGTCGGTGTGAGTATCGAAACCCGCGCGGCGAGAGGTGTGAAGGAAGGCACGCGTTAGAATACGATCACGTTGCGCCCGTGTCGTTGGGCGGACTTTCCAATCGAGACAATCTGAGGGTGTATTGCCGGCAGCATAATGCTCTTTCGGCCAATCGACTTTTGGGGTCGAAATTGATGGCCGCATATATTCCCGCGCTGAGGTGAATGCCACGACGGAGGCGATTGCCGGGCCGCAAATCACTTCCGCCTAAAAGTTCGTTCGCCCGAGCGTTAAATGCTTCCTGTTGGAAGGCCGGCCGTCTCGAAATCTTTCATCGTTCGACGATCAGCTCGTGCCTTCACCAAATCGAGGTTTTGTATAAAGAGGCGCTTTCGCGAGTTCACGTTTTGCCGCCACAACTTCATGTCGATCAAAATCTCTGAGTATTCGGATGGCGAAACGTAATCTTTCAACTTTAAAAGTGAAATCAACGGACTCGGAGAAGAGCTCATTAAAAATTCGACCGCGGCCGCTTTTCTTAGGCGCGGGCTGCTCGTCGTATGGATCAGTGTTCGCAAAAGGTACCGCTTGTGACTGTGTCCATCGACCAAATTTTGTGACCGGACAAAATCAAAGATCGGCCCAACAGTTTCTATGTACTGAATGCGGTCCTCACCGTGAACCGAGTCTCGAAGTCCAGCCACCGAATTGAAAACATTGTGAGCTTTAATCTCTTCGTTTGTTCGCGGGGTTTTTGCTTCGCGAGAAATAAGCCGAGAGGATAAAGGGAGGTCAGCATTGCTGAAATCGGCTGACAGTTCGAACGCGTTGACTCGACCCATCGACTTTTCTTTTAAGAACTTGGCCTCAGTTGATTTATTTTGAGAAAGAGCAGAACTGTTCGGTGTCAGGATCTCGACGGCCTCAATGAGAGTCGCCTCGACGTTTTGCGATGAAGTCATTTGTGCCCGCAAGGCAGAGGGAAGTCCGACGAGATTTTGAGGATCAATTTCTAATCTTGATGCTGGGTTCGAGCGATTGGAAACCTCAAGGCTCCGAACTGACAAAAGACTACTATTTACCGACATGGACTTTGAAAAAAGACTTTTTAGCTCTTGTTCGACGAGCTTTGCCGAGGGAACAGAACCGTCAATCGCAAGCTGCAGCGGCATCGAGTAATCGTACATTTCGAGCAAGTCGATTTTTGTTTGAGGGACGGCGTCTCTGCCCGTACCCAAAAGTTTGAAGACGAAACCAGAGTAGGCCGAGGCTGATTGGCCCCAAAGCCAAATCCTTACACCCAATCTTGATGCCACTTCGGAGATCATCTCGAATTCTTTGATGCGAGAGGTTCTTACTTCCGACGCTTTTGTCAGCGCGTAGGCGTGAAACTGAGGCCCTTTTTGCGGGATTTGCTGAAGCGCTTGCGCTGGACTTTTCGTTCCGTCTCTAAAGAGATCCGGGCATTCCATAGCCTGCGAGGCCTGTGAGAAGGAAACAATAAACAACCATGTTCGAAGTAATGTCGTCCAAGCCATGGAGGGGTAAGACTGCAGATCTGCGACCAAGCCTGAGACTGTTTAGATTTGAATTGATGTTTGTTTCAGGACGCTCGCGGTCACTTCAAGCGCGTTAAGTGACCTCGAAAGTCACCCTCTGGGCCGAGAACTGCTACCAGTTCATGCGCAGGCCTACCAGTTCATGCGCAAGCTAAGGATGTCGCGACGGTCATTGGGTTCGGTAACGTGCGAGTAGACGAGGTTCGTGAGGCTTGAAAGCTCTTCGTGGATTTCAAAATTTGTACGCTGGCTTCCGACAGAGTAACTGAGGTCGGCGTTCATGAGGCCGCGGTACTCCATGCTGGCCTTTGTTTCGGAAGCCTTCACTTGGAATTTGATATTGTGTTTCTGTGAATCTGGTTCCGCGCCGCCAAGTTCAACTTCAGCTTTCATTTTCTTTTCGACTGTTTCGGCTGTGCGACCGACGAAAGAATTTTTGATCGCATCGTTTTTGAAAAATGCAGAGACCGAGTGATCAAAAATTTGAGCCGAGACACTTCCAGCATCCGTCACGGGTGATAGACGTGAGGGAAGGATTTGATCCAAGTTCATTCCAACTTCTCGCACACGGTTCACTTGGCGTGTGTCCGTTCCTCTTGAGAAGTCGTTCGATCGTGTCTCAAGACCCAACGAGAGTTCTGAACGGAGTGATTCTTTAGAAGCCAAAACCGCAGCTTCGGCGCGAGAAACAAATCGTCCACCAACCACCCGCGGTATGACTCGCATCATCGCGGGAGTTCGCGAGTCAAGTTGCCGTGAGTAAGTGCGCGGACCTGACAAAAGTTCTGTGATCGAGCTTGTGAAAGCAACACCGATAAAAAGAAGCGCCACGCCCATGAATCGTGAGAAGAATTTTGCGAAACCGTTCGAATTTTGATCTTTTGAATTCATGGCGACGGCTCCCTTCCTGCTGGATTAAGAGAGCAAGCATGAGGCCAAGCCAAAGTGACCCCGCCGTTCTGAGGACCAATTGGATTGGTCTTAAGGGGTTTAAATGGATCAAAATGAGACGGTTTCGTCACAGTTCGCCAAAAGCTAACACCTGTCAAAAAAACAGACATTTTCCTAGCGAGTTCTTGAAAACCTAGCGACTTGATTCGCGGCCCACGTGCGAATAACTTGATAAGCATGACGGATCCGACTTCGACATTCGAGCCTCACAAAGACGCGTTCTCAAGTGGACAAGTCGGTTCGAAACTTTGGCTTTGCGATGAACTTGAGCGAGTCCTTTATGGTCGAACATCCGAGGGTTCGCACGCTTTAGGGGACGTCGTCTGGATTTATGGCGGATGGCACGGGGTCCTTGGATTTTTACTTTTAGCAAGAGCCGGTGCCAGAGCGGGTGGGGCTGCGGCGCCGCACATGACCGTTCGAAGTTTTGATAGCGATCCGGCCTCTGAAGCGATCGCAAACACGTTGTGTGAAAACTGGGTTTGGCGCGAGTGGCAATTTCGTGCGTTCACGAGAGATTGCAACGAGCTTTTGTCGGAAAAGCGGGGCGCTGACCCAGCGCCAAGTGGCGCCACTTCGAGCGATGACTTCGGCCCACGGCCCACCGTGATCATCAACACGTCGGTCGAACATTTTGATCGCGACGATTGGTTTCAAAAAATTCCTGAAGGCACGTTGGTGGCCCTTCAAGCGGCCGACTTTGATCACGACGGCGCCGTCTCGCCCTTTAAGTCCGTCGCGAGTTTGAAGGAAAAGTACCCGATGAAAGAAGTTTTATTTAGCGGCGAAATGAAGTTCGATTACGGCTCATGGAGTTTTAAAAGATTCATGGCGATCGGTTTTCGCTAGGGCAAAACCGTTGGGACCGAATTCTCCGGCCAGAGAATCGTTTTCGCCGATCCAGGATCCAACAAGTTTAAATCCCATTTCTTGATAGAACGGCATCGATGTTTTGCGCGGAAACGTCCAAACGATCTCGCAGTTTTCCTTTTTCGCCTGCTTAAAGGCCGCAAGCATCAAAAGTCGCGCAAAACCTTTTCCCCGATGCTTTGGATCGACCCAAAGGCCGCGCGTGCGGTACGAGCGCCGTTCCCCTTCGGCACCTAGGGGAGCTGATTCGTCCGTGATCCATCCACCGAAATGTCCGCTGAGGACTCCCAGAGTGTCCGGTGAATTTGGCGTCGCGCTTTGCGCGCTAACGTTGGGCCCTGCGCTTTGCGCCTGATTAATGATGCGCCAAAAGGTCGGCTGAGATTTCATGAGCGACATGTCGATGCCGCCAAGCCATTTCATAGCGCTCGTCGGCTCAATCGCAGACGCACGCCCTGGCCAGAGTTCAGTGCTCCAGGAGTGAAGCACATCTTCAAATCGACATTCTTCGCAAATTTCAGAAGAGCTTTTAAAAGAAATCACTGCTCCGAAGACATATCAGAGTCCGGCGGCGGGCGAAGTCCTTTTTTCTTAATTTTTTCAACGAGTGTCGTGCGGTTGAGTTTTAAGAGTGTCGCCGCTTGGTTGCGATTCCATCCTGTTTTCTCAAGAGCTTGAAGAATCAAAGCATTTTCATACGCATCGACGGCCGAATTAAAATCAAGACCCGATTCAGGAAGATCAAGAGCGTCGATCGTCATAGCGCCCGCACCCGTCGCCAAGTGCGAACCCATTGCCGCCGACGCCCCAAGCCCAGAAGTGAGGCCGATGGCCATGGGCTGATAGTGCTCTGGAAGATCCGAGACTTCGACAATCCCGTCGCCTTTGAGAACGGCGAGACGCTCGACCAGGTTTTCGAGTTCGCGAATATTTCCTGGCCACGGATGACTGATCAGCGAGCTCATTGCATCGGCCGAAAAGCCTTCAAGCTGTCGGGGTTTTCTTGCAGAACCCGCACGCTCGGCCGCACGATCGTTTGAAATCTGCATGAAGTGATGAAGAAGAAGAGGAATATCGGACTTTCGCTCTTTCAATGAGGGGAGTCTCACTGGAATGACGTTTAAGCGATAAAACAGATCTTCACGGAACGCGCCTTTTTGTACGGCCTTCGCAAGATCGACATTTGTCGCCGCGATAATTCGGACATCGGCTTCGTGAGTCTTCATGCTGCCAACCGGTTCAAAGCGCCGCTCTTGAAGGACACGTAAAAGTTTGACCTGAAGTGCGAGAGGAAGCTCGCCGATTTCGTCCAAGAAAAGTGTTCCACCGCTGGCAAGATCAAATCGTCCTTGCCGACTTGCGATCGCACCTGTGAAAGCGCCCTTTACGTGACCGAAAAGTTCGCTCTCAAGAAGTTCCGCAGGAATTGCTCCGCAATTGACGGGGATAAAAGGCTTATTCGCGCGGCTTGAATTGTAGTGCACCGCTTTTGCGATCAGTTCTTTTCCGGTCCCGCTCTCTCCTGAAATCAGAACCGTCGACTCTGAATCAGCCACGCGCTCGACCATACCGAGGACGTGACGAATTTCAGAGCTAGTCCCAATGATGTTTTCAAAACGGTAGCGTCGTGAAAGAGCCGAGCGAAGATGTTGGTTTTCAGTTTGCAATGTTTTGTGTGAGATCGCTTTGTCGACGATCGAAACAAGCTCCTCCATATTGAAGGGCTTTGTGATGAAGTGGTAGGCGCCCATTTGCGTGGCCTTCACTGCGTTTTCGATGGTTCCATGTCCGGTCAAAATAATGACCTGGCAGGCGGGGTGCGCGGCGCGAAGTTTTGTCATCAGATCAAGACCATCGCCATCGGGAAGTCGAAGATCGATCAGCGCGAGATCAAAAGGTGTGTCGGTTGTGATGAGCGCTTCGGCTTCACGTTTTGCATTGGCGGTGACGACTTGAAAGCCTTGGCGATCAAGAATTCGAAAGAGCGCCGTTCGAAGGGAAGACTCGTCGTCGACGACAAGAGCGCGCACAGGCTTTCCGCCCGATTGGGCCAATCTCGGATTAGCTCCGACACGTCCGCTGATGGAATTGACCGATGGATCAAAAGAAGAATTCGCTCCGTAGCTAGACATCTCGACGGCATCCTTTCGTCGGAAGAACCGGTTTGTTCAGTCAGTTGGTTCCGACCGAGGTTCTTCTTAGTAGCCGCACGTTGTGGCCGGAAATCCGCTCCAGCCCAGCGTCCCACGCTTTCGCGCGGCTCTCTCTTAATGGTAAGGACTCGGCGAAAGAGGTGTCAAATTTTCGCCGTCAAAGATTTGGCCTTCGTCCTAAAACTGGTCCAAGGGGGTCATAGTTTTGGTGACGGTAGGGAAAGAATTGCCCGCTGGACCTGGTCGTTCTTGCTCAATTCAAGAAGTCCCCCATGCTCCGTGAGGATCTGTTCGGCCACCGTAAGATCCAGGGCAAGTCCCTGAATTTCTGAAGTCCCGACAGATCCGCCCGTGGGTTGAGTCCACGCACCGCGCGGGGTTTCGATCAAGACCTGGACGCCATCACTATTTCGAATTTTGACATCGATCGTTTGGTCGCGAAGCCCCGCCGGAAGCAGCGCAAGAAGCACGGCTCGTACGGCCTGCGCCAAGAGATTAAATCGTCCGCGGACAAGAAACGTCTGTTCTGGTGACGATCCGGCCACGTTAAGTCCAAGATCGAGGCGAAAGCGAATACCGCGCGAGCGTGTCTGCAGTTCCGTGATCTTTATCGCTTGTTCAACGATTTCGGCGAGGTCGTGATCATGAGCAACGTCTTCATCGGCGCGGCGAGTGAACCCAAGAAGATCGCGAACAATTTCTGCGCATCTTCTGGTTCCGCTTTCCATTTCTTTTAGCTCTTTATGAAGATCTTCTTTCCCGCTGAATTCGAGATCTTTTAAATCCATCAACAGGAGTTGAATGTGACTGAGCATTCCGCCGATGGGATTATTGAGCTGGTGAGCGATGCTTGATCCGATCGTGCCAAGCTCGGCCATCTTTGATGATTCGACGATGCGTTTTTCAAACCGCGCTGTGGTTGTTGAATTTCGGTAGAGGTGAACCAAAAGAGCCGAGTCAGCGCTTTCTGCGAGACTTTTTTCTCGACGTTCAATTTGCTGAAGAGGTCTTGAGTTCACTTCAAAAGTCGTTTCGTCGTTAACGTTGATTCGAAACTGAAGAGTTCTTGCGTTGACGAAGTTTCTTCCTTTGGGCCGAATACGCCCTTGCACAACGTCTTGAAGCACCGGGCAGCCAGAGCAAGGGGCTGACCGTTCGAAAACAGCTTCATAGCAAGGCCTGCCAACGACTTGTTCGGGAGCACGGCCATTGAGAAGTGCGCGATTTCCGCGAACGAGGCGAAGCTGATCATCAAGAACAGCGATGGGGTTTACGATCGCATTGAACGTCTCCTCCCACTCGCGTTTTATCTGCTCCATTCGTTCAAGAGACCGAAGCCTCGTTACCGCCAAGGACACTGCCTCTGCAATTGGCGTTAAGAAGTTCTTATCTTCAGATTTGAATGGTCTTTCGGGTGTGCGACCAAAATAAATATGCCCGTTGCTTCCAAGGGGGCAGCTGAAAACACTGCTGGTTCGTGTGTCGATCGGCGCCGAGTCAAGGCGGCTTTGAGCAACGAAGGCGATGCGAATCCATTCGACGTTGGGCGCATCGGTGGCGGCGTGATTTTGGGGGATTAAAATATGAAGAAGCTGCCGCTCCATTTCGGGGATGCTGAGACTTACATGAACGGCGTTAAGAGCTCGGTGCATGATTTCGCTTCGTCGTTGACTGTGCTGAAGCCGCCACGTGCTTTCGTTCAGTTCATTGCGCCGATCCTCGATGCGAGCTTCAAGTTCTGTCGAAAGTTTCAACAAAGATTCATTGTGCTCAAGATACATAGCCAGCGACGCCGAGGCCTGCCTTGCTTCGCGCGCTTCGTCGAGTCCCAGAAGGCATTTGTCTTGAAAGTCTTTGGATGAAAACGAATCTACCCATGCGAAGACGCTGATTTTTTCAAGCCAGGGTGAAACAGCTAACAGAGAATCTTTTGATGCTTTGCCAACCAGAACAATCCTCGGCGCCCGCGGCCCGGCGGACTCGATCGCTTTGATGAGCTGAGGCGTCGCCTGAAATGCCGCTTCAGGTGTCGATGCTAAAAGTGGAACCGCGATGACGTCGAGAGGTTCTCCGTTCCAGCCATCGATAAAAACCGCGCCCAGTTTTTCTGCAGCAGGAGCCGCATCGGCGCCCAAATGGGCCGGGCGTCCGAGAATAGCGATGGTCGATGTGAGAGAACGAGATTCGGTACTCATCACACCTTCCATGAGTGCTCTCGCTGACGCCAGATCGAAAGTAAATCAGACAGCGAAGCCACTTCGAAATCCGGAATTTCAAGTGAGTTTTGTGGTGTGAGGCTCGCGTGCTCTCCATAGCGAATCCAAGCCGTTTTCCAGCCCAGCATTTTTGCGGGCGCAAGATCAGTGTCGACGCGGTTTCCGACAGAAACAAATTCTGACGCTGCAGCTTCTGATGAAGCGGGCAGTTCACCGATCTGTGTAAAGGCCTCGCTTTTTGCTCGGGCACCGTGTGCACTTTCGACCACGTGAATGGATTCAAAATAACTTTCGATTTTTAGAAAAGCGATTTTCGCAAGCTGTGTTGAGCGATCGCCGGAAGTGACAAGGTGAAGTTTCGAACGTTCGCGAGTCCACTGAAGTATTTCTTCCGCCCCCGGCGCAAAACGAAGGGCTTCGGGCGGAAGCTTTTCTATCGGAAACGTCAAAAAGGCGCGGCGTCCGCGCTCGGCCATTTCGGTGTCGCCTTTGGCGAGATCGAGCCAAACATTGGCACGCGGATTTGTTCTTAAAATTTCAGTTCTTTGCGAGAGGAGCGTATTGATCTTATCCGCTGGTGCGCCCATCGCTTCCATCGCGCGACGAGCGGCTGCAGGAATCAGCGATCCCGAAGTGTCGAGCAAAGTGTCGTCCAAATCGAAAATCACATGGCGGAAAAAACTCATGAGGTTCCGCGCACCGGTGGCACTTCGGGTTGAAGACGGCGGCGCGGGCTGTGGTCAGTAAAAACGGACCGCATTCCCTTTTCGAAGCGAGACCAAATCGTAGAGAGATCTTCCAGCTTGTCTCGCTCTTCAATGCAGATCACTGGAATTTGTCGATCAAACCAACCGAAGCGGCTCAAGCTTCCTGGCGTCGGATAACCAATTTCAGGCTTCAGCGGATAGCCGCTGCTGAGAGCGAGTCTTGTGCCGTCGGTTTGTGCGCGGGCCCCCGTAGCTACGATGCAAGGTTCCCACGAGTGGCAATGAATCATGATTCGCGGATCATAGAGGTCGATCAGTTCGACGATGCCAGCAACTTCAGGTTCGCTCATCGCCGATGGACCTGGTGAGTAGCGCGGCTGATCGGCGTGAGGCGACCAATCTTGCGAAGGATAATTCCGATTCAAATCGACGCCTCGGCCGTTCACTCGTGTGCCCGCTTTAAAACCATCGACATTCAAAACCGGAATTATGATCCAAGGTGTGAGCCACACGGATTTCGACCACTCTGTCACAGCGCGAAGAGTTTCTTCTGCCAAGCGAACTCCTTCGGGCTCGTCGCCGTGCACGCCACCGAAAAGAAGAATTGGACGTTCCTGGGTCAGTTCTGGCAGGGGACGCGAGGAAAAGAGAGGAATCGGCGTTCCCAGCGCGGTTTTTTTCCAACACTCCACGTGTGTAATTGTGCTCACCGCGATTCCTCCTCGTGACTCCATTGTGCGGACCCTTGACCCCCTTGTCGAGGCCCAGCTAGGTTCATTCGTGATGAATAAATCGGAAAAAACCCAGACCTCGGGTCCTGCGTCGTTGTCGGTCATTGTTCTAGCCGCTGGAAAAGGCACGAGGATGAAGTCTCCGCTTCCCAAAGTGCTTCACCCGGTCGCGGGCCAGCCGATGGTCGGTCGTGTGCTCCAGGCGGCGAAAGCCGTGGGTGCAAAAGAACTTCGTGTGGTGGTCGGTCACGGCGAGTCTTTGGTTCGACGAGTGATTGAGCCGTTGGGTGCGATCGCTTTTCAACAAAAAGAACAAAAAGGCACGGCAGATGCGGTTCTTTCGGCCGACCCAGGCTCGATGACAGGCACAGTTTTAATTTTGAGCGGCGATACACCATTGATCGAAGGTAAAGATTTGGCCGCGATTATTTCAGAATTCAATGATCTGCGCGCAGATGTCGCCGTCGTTACTGCTGAATTAAAAAATCCAGGATCGCTGGGGCGAATCGTCCGTCAAAAGGGCGAACTCAAAGCCATCGTCGAAGCAGGAGATGCCGGAGCGGACACGCTAAAAATTCGTGAGATCAACAGCGGAACTTACATCGCAAAAGCGAGCGTGCTTGCGGATTTGCTCTCGCAAGTGAAGCCGAACAATTCAAAGGGCGAATTTTATTTAACCGACATAATTTCGATTGGACTTGAAGACGGCCTTAAAGTCGTCGCGATCAAAGGTCGCCCAGCGATGGCTTACGGTGTGAATACGCAAGAGGAGCTCGCACGAGCGTCGCGCGTGGTTTTTACTCGAAACCGAAAAAAATTGATGGAAAACGGCGTCGTCATGATCGACCCAGCGACTGTGTATGCCGAAGACGATGTGGTCATTGGTGGCGGTACGGTTGTTTATCCGAATGTTTATTTGCGTGGGGCTTCAAGAATCGGTCACTACTGCGTGCTTGAGCCAGGTGTTCATATTATCTCGTCCTCGGTCGCGGACAGCACGCACATCAAAGCTGGCTGCTATTTTGAAAACTGCGTTGTCGGTGAAAAAGTTCAGATCGGGCCTTACGCGCGATTGCGTCCAGAGACATCGATTGGGCGCGAAGCTCATATCGGAAATTTTGTTGAAATGAAGAAAACCGTTTTTGGCGCAAGATCCAAAGCAGGGCACTTGACCTACTTGGGCGACGCAAAAATCGGCGACGATGTGAATATCGGCTGCGGCACGATCACTTGCAACTATGCGGCCGATCGAAAAAAATATGAAACTGTCATTGGCGATGGAGCGTTCGTCGGTAGTGACGTTCAATTTGTTGCTCCGATTAAAATTGGAGACGGCGCAGTGATTGCGTCGGGGTCTACGATCACGGAAGACGTACCTGCAAAAGCTTTGGCGATTGCTCGCGGTCGGCAAGTGAATAAGCCCGATTGGAAATCGCCGTCCGAGGCCAGTTCGATGACGGGCCAGAAGATTGGCTCGGCGCCCGGTACTGCGACCGCGACACGCGACGAGAAGGACTAAATTTATGTGCGGTATTGTCGGTTACTTTGGTCAGAAAAATCCAAAAGACGTGATCGTCGCAGGACTTAAGCGTCTTGAATATCGTGGCTATGATAGCGCCGGTGTCGCCATTCTCGATGGCCCTCTTGGCGATCAACACATCAAAGTCGTACGCGCCCAGGGGAAACTGGCCGAGCTTTCTAAAAAGTTAGAAACTGAATCATTTTCGGGTCGCCTCGGTATCGGTCACACACGCTGGGCCACGCACGGTGTACCAAGTGAACGAAACGCACATCCTCACACGGTCGATGGTCTTTCGTTGGTTCACAACGGAATTATTGAAAACTACCAAGACATAAAAAAGGAACTCGCCAGCGAAGGCGCTACATTCAATAGTGACACGGATTCCGAGCTTGTCGCTCATCTTCTGTCGCGGGCCGTGCGCGAGACGAAAGATCTTTTTAAAGCTGTTGAAAATGTTTTGCCACTTTTGCGCGGAGCTTATGCGATTGTCGCCATGTGGGAAAAACAGCCCGATGTGTTGGTGGCGTTTAAGAACGGTCCTCCACTGGTGATTGGCCTTGGCGAAAAAGAAGTCATTGTCGCAAGCGACGTGCAAGCGATCATCAGCTACACGAACAAAGTCGTTTACATTGATGATCACGAAATCGCTCTTGTGAAGGGAACGGATCTCAAAGTCTTCACGACCGCGGGGCATCTTGTAAAAAAAGAAACTCAGACGATCAACTGGTCGGCGGACCAAGTTGAAAAAGCTGGATTTAAGCACTTCATGCTTAAAGAAATTCACGAGCAGCCGCGCGCCGTCGCCAGCGCCATGGCTCCACACATCAACCTTGAAACGAAGTCGGTTGAATTAAAAGATCTTGGCCTCACGACTGAGCAGCTAAAAAAAATCGACCGTATTTTTATCGTCGCTTGCGGTACCAGCTACTACGCGGCCGTCGCGGGAAAATACGTGATCGAAAAGCTTGCGCACATTCCTGTTGAGACCGACATCGCGAGCGAATTCCGGTACCGAGGCCCCGTGATTCCGCCAAACACTTTGGTCGTTACGATCTCTCAGTCGGGTGAGACCGCTGATACATTGGCAGCACTTCGCTTGGCCAAAAAATTGGGAGCACTCACACTTTCTATCTGTAACGTTCGTGCGTCGTCGATCGACCGCGAAGCCAACGGCCGAATTTACATGAACTCTGGCCCCGAGATCGGCGTCGCTTCGACGAAAGCCTTTGTTTCGACATTGGCCGTTCTCAATTTATTTGGAATGTTTTTGGGAAGCCTTCGCGGCCGCCTGAGCGCTCAAGATCAATCGGCCGCTGTAGAGAACATGTTGGCGCTGCCGGCACAGATGGAATCTGTTTTGGCGTACGATAAGTTTTTTGGCGAAGCTGCGATGAAGCTAAAAGACTACCGCGGCGTTTTGTTTATGGGTCGTGGGGTCAGTTACCCCATCGCACTGGAAGGTGCGCTGAAACTAAAAGAGCTCGCTTACATGCACGCCGAAGGTTATGCCGCTGGCGAAATGAAACACGGGCCGCTGGCGCTGATTGATGACCGCATGTTGATCTTGATGGTTTGTCCGTCGGATGAGCACTACGAAAAGTCGCTTTCAAATTTGGAAGAAGCGCGCGCGCGTGGTGGGAAAATCATGTCGATCGGAACGGGCGACAATGCCGCGCTAAAAGCGGTGAGTGATGATTACCTCTCGCTTCCCGACGCGAGCTGGATGGTAAATCCAATTCTCGCCGCACTTCCGGTTCAACTTTTGGCGTACCACGTGGCCGAAGCCCTCGGTCATGACGTCGATCAGCCCCGCAACCTCGCCAAATCCGTCACTGTGGAATAGCGGGTACCCGGTTCTTTTTGCAGAAGCGCCGCGTCAGCCGCAGCGCTTCTGCAAAAAGAACCGGGTACCCTGGAGAACATATGAAGATCTTAGTGCTCGCATTTTCGGTGCTCGTTTTTGCTTCGTGCTCGCTCACTTCAAAAAAAGCGGACGTCGAAGTCGATCCGTCGGCCGTTGATGGCGCTTTGGGTGGGCTCAGTTTGCTCCAACTTCACGAAGCAGGATTGGTTTTCAAAGTTGCGTTCGAGAAATCGATGGACAGCTGGCAAGGTCCGATCGACGACGCCGTCCCTGGCTGTAAAATCACAGGTGTCGAAGCTGAAAACGGAATTGCGACTTTGAAGCCGTGGCTTGATCGTCGGACAAAAGAAGAAGCCGAGAAGCTTTTGAGCTCTCCAAAAGGGCACAAGCTCCCCGTGAGCGCAGAAACTTGTGAACAAGACTGTTCGTGTGGGCTTGGGGCACAGATTTTGTCGGCGGCGAATTTGGACGGTGAGCGCCATTCTCGCGTGAAGGATTTAAAGCGCCTTCGCACGCGTTTTGAAGCGAAAGCTGAGCTTCTTACAGGCGAGCGAGCTGAGCTTTGCGCGGAGGGCGCGAAGTGGATTTGCACCTCTGATTTTCTCAAGTCGCTCAAGGTCACATCTGAGAAAAAACGCTGAGCATTCCGCGTTGCTATTTCGACCCAATTTTGGTGATTTAGCTAGGTATGAAGACGCCCGCGAAACACGAATTTATTCCAGCAATCATCTCGGGTGGAAGCGGAACTAGGCTCTGGCCCGTTTCGCGTCAATCTTTCCCCAAACAGTTCGCTGAAATCTTCGGGGACGGTCTGGGCAATTCACTTTTCGCCAGAGCCGCCGCGCGTGTGATGCCTCTTGGGACACCTTGGACGATCACTGTTGAAGACTTGCGCACGCTCACTGAAAAAGCATTGATCGTTGAGGGTCTCACGCGAGCACAGGCACTTCGAAATACTTTGTACGAGCCCCGCGGCCGAAACACCGCGCCAGCGATTGCGTTTCTTTGCCGCGCTCTTGAAATGCACGGAGACAAAGACGCCGTTGTCGGTGTTTTTCCTGCGGATCAATTGATCGAGGACGAAGAAAAATTTCGAACGACCGTGTTAAGTGCTGTCGAAATCGCTGCCCGCGGCGAAATTGTCACTCTCGGCATCACTCCGACATTTCCGGCGACGGGTTACGGTTACATCGAGACAACGGGTCTCTTTGATTCTTCGCTTTCAAAAACAGCGATGAAGGCCACGCGATTTTGTGAAAAGCCAAATGAATCAAAAGCTCGCGAATTTATTTCGAGCGGTGGTTACTTTTGGAATGCCGGAATGTTTGTCTTCAAACTTTCGAAGATGATCGAGCTTTTAAGAGAGCACGCTCCAAAAGTTTGGATGCCGTTTGAAGATTTGAAATCGGACTATTCAAACATCGAAGACATTTACAATCGCGTCGAGTCGATTTCGATCGACTACGCTGTGATGGAGAAGCTTTCGTCTCATGTGACAATGCCGTGTGATTTTACATGGAACGACGTCGGATCTTGGGACGCCATCGCGGATATCAAACAGGGAAAACACTCGGTCTTGGCAAGTTCGGCCTTGGCGCAAGGATCGAGCGCGTCGGAAGCGACAGCCGCCATCCAAATTTCATCTGAGAACAATTTCGTATTTCCAACGGATCAAAAAACGTACGCCTTTGTCGATGTCGACGATCTTGTCGTTGTCGATACTCAAGACGCGACCTTGATCGTTAAGCGCGGACGCTCTGAGAAAGTGAAAGACGTTGTCGACCGTCTAAAAAGTTTTCCACCGATGGCCGCAAAAAGAGCCACACAGCACGCTTTTGAAATTCGGCCCTGGGGTAAATTCGAAGTTTTAAAAGACACGCCAGACTTTAAATCAAAAGTGATTTCCGTCGATCCGGGCGCTCAGATTTCTTATCAGTCGCATGAAAAACGGGCCGAGCATTGGACGATCATCAAAGGCCGGGGCGAAGTGATTTTAAATGATGAAACGATTCCGGTCGGACCAGGTTCGCACGTCTTTATTCCTGTGAAAGCGAAACATCGAATTCGCAACACGGGCGCTGAGCCACTGACGTTTGTTGAAGTTCAGTTGGGCACATACTTTGGCGAAGACGATATTATTCGCTACGAAGATTCCTACGGCCGCCGGTGACGCAGGATATTCTTTCAAGCCCCATTATTAAGTCTGCGATCAAGGACATTGCCTCGCGCGCTAAGGCCGATGCTCTGAAACTTGGGAACGCTCACATATTACTGACGGGTGGAACCGGGTTTTTCGGATCCTGGGTGCTTGTCAGTTTCGCGGCTTTGCGGGAACTCGGACTCCCTCTTGAGATGACGGTTCTTAGTCGCGCGCCGGATCAGTTTCTCGCAAAAAATCCAAGTTTTCAGAATATGCCGGGCCTTTCGTTTCGAAAAGGTGACGTCACCGATGCGACGATTCCGTTTAGCATCACGCACATCCTGCATTTTGCGACGTCAGGCGCTAAGGCCGATACTCTTGACCAAGAGCAAGAAATTCGGCGAACCGTCGTCGAAGGAACGCGGCACATGCTTGTTGAAGCAAAACGCGTCGGTGCGGCTCGGTTTCTTATGGCAAGTTCGGCAGCTGTTTACGGTCAAGCGCCGGTTCAAACTTCCGGGAAATCCGAAATCGGCCCACTCACGGAATCAACGATTATTCAGGATGCGAAGTTTACGGCTTACGGCGAGGCCAAGCGTGAAGCCGAGGCTCTGTGCCGCTCGGCTTCGGCCGCCCGAGATATCGAGACCGTGGTGGCGCGCGGTTTCACATTTAGTGGTCCGCTTTTCCCGATCTCGGGCCCCTATGTGATTTCCTCATTTATGACTTCGATTTTGAATGGTCTTCCGCTTCAGCTTCGCACGCCTCAAGCGCAGCGCAGTTTCATGGATGGGCGCGACCTTGTCGTGGCACTTTGGAAGCTCTTGGCCAACGGTCGTGACGGGGAAGCTTACAATTTGGGATCGGAAGAAATGGTTTCGATGAGTGAGCTTGCTGATATCATGCGGTCCGTGGCCTTGAAGGTTTCTCTTCGTGTGCCGGAAGTAAAAATTGTGGCTCCACCGATGACGCAGGGCTTATCGCCAGGCTCGGACTGCATCCGCCCTTCGATGGCAAAGCTTAGGACTGAACTCGGTTTTCAGCCGATGATCACACTTCGCGAAAGTCTTCGCGCCCAGGCGCAGTGGGCTCTCGAATCCGTGGACAAATCTTAGGCAAGTCCCTAATTTTGAGGAGCAATGCCACAAAGCTCCCCCTCTCAAATTTTTTCAATTGAACCTTTCAGCGAGTCGGATCTGCCGAAGCTGAAGCAGTTTACGGATCAAGCGATCGGCGAGGGTTACTATTCTGATGAAGAGCTTCGCGATATTTTTAAGCGCTCGTTCGGGCCGGGCGCTGGATCAGGTGGCGGTTCGGCCGGTGAACCTAAGATGTGTTCTCTTCTCTTGAAATCAAAGGCCGCCAGCGGTGCTTCGCCCGACGATTCCGAAATCCTTGGAGTGCGATTCACTTATCCTCCAGGAAATTGGAATCACGGAAAAGGGCGAGGACTTAATCCAGAAAAGTGGCCGCACGCTTTAAAAGACACCGCTTACTTTCAGTCTCTTTTTTTGAGCGAGAAAATTCAGGGTCAAGGTTGGGGTTCGAAATTGTCTGAAGCCTCGATCGCAGTATTAAAATCGATCGGCGCAAAAGGTGTTGTGTGCCACTCTTGGAAAGAGAGTCCTGGCAATTCATCATCAAAGTATCTTTTGAAAATGGGTTTTAAACCTTTGGCCGAGCACCCTCTTTACTGGAGCGAAGTGGATTACAACTGCACGCGCTGCTTAAAGCCGCCGTGCCAGTGCACAGCGATCGAAATGTACTATGAAATTTAACAATAAAAATATGCGATCTAACTTTTAGTTTTTCGAGGAGTTCCCTATGAGCGCTTCATTTTGGCTCGACCGCACACCGCGATCTGAAAAGAAAATTTTTGATGTCGTGATTGTCGGTGCCGGCATCACGGGCCTTTCGACGGCGTACTGGTTGGAAAAAGAAGATCCAAATCTCAAAGTCGCTATCGTTGAAAAAAGCCGTGTGTCGTTTGGAGCGTCGGGCCGAAACGCAGGGTTCGTGACCTGTGGATCGGTCGAACATTTCAATCGAATGATCAATAAACATGGTCTGGACCAAGCTGTCGAAATTTGGAAATTTTCGGAAACAAATCTTCGTCTGATCGAGCAAGAGATCGTCGGAAATAGCCACAAGGAGCTTGAATTCGAAAATGCCGGAGCATTTTCGCTGGCGGCTCAGGACAATGAGTTTGCGGAACTCAAAAAAGTTTCCGAGATCATGACGGGGCTAAAGATTCCGACCGAAATCGTTGATGCCGACGGTATTTCGAAACGACTGGGCGCTACGGGCTTTGTTGGTGGTATTAAGTATCTTGGAGATTCGTCGACCAATCCGGTGAAGCTCCTTGAAAAAATGCGTGAGAAAATCAAAGCACCTATTTTTGAAAGTGTTGAAGCGTACAAGATAGACACTTTGCCTGATGGAACAAAAATCTTAAAAACCGACGCTGGCGACTTTGAAACATCGATGGTCGTTTTGGCCTTAAACGGTTACTCGGCAAATCTTCATCCCTATTTCAAAGACAAAATTTTTCCAACGCGCGGTCAGTGTTTGATGACCGAGCCTGTGCCGCGCTTCATGGAAGGTCCATGCTATGCGAATTTCTATTTGGATTACTTCCGACAGATTCCCACGGGCGAACTTTTGATTGGTGGCTTCCGTCAGATCGAGAAAGAAACCGAAGTCGGCTACTCCGATCACGTGACCGATGTGATTCAGAGTTCGCTTCATAATTTCGTCGTCACATATTTGCCGAAATTGGCTCACGCGAAAGTCACTCATCGCTGGGGTGGCGTCATGGGATTTGCGAAAGACGGTGAGCCCATGGTCGGATCAATTCCTGAAGATCCTTCGATCTTCTTTGCCGGAGGCTACACCGGACATGGAATCGGTCTCGCGTTCAATACGGCGAAGACTTTGGTCGACCTCATCTTCGGTCGCGAAGTCCCCCGCTGGATCTCGGCGCGCCGGTTTCAGTAGTCCGATCTGGGAGGGTGCTCCGTAGGAGCCTCTGGGGCGGTCCAAAGCGCGCTTGATCTTTCGTATATACATGTATATACTATGATCTATGTTTTTATTGGATGTCACAAACGAGCTGGCCCGAAGAAAGATCAAGTTCGCCGTCGTGGGCGGTTATGCTTTGGCGCTGCACGGGATCGTTCGTGCGACGATGGATGTGGATCTGGTGATCGGTCTCTCAAAGAAGAGCTTGGTCGATGCCGAAGCGGCAATGAAAGCCCTCGGGCTCTCGTCACGAATTCCGGTAACTGCGGAAGAAATCTCTAAATTTCGCGTCGAGTACATCGAAAATCGGAATCTCGTCGCGTGGTCTTTTGTCGATTTTAAAGATCCGTCGCGGCAGGTTGATCTTTTGATCGTTCTTGGTGTCGATGACATCGAGATCGAAAAAGTATCCTTCGGCGGAAAACCACTTCCTGTGGCTAGTCTCGATAGCCTCTTAAAAATGAAGCTCAAAGCGAATCGAAAAGAGGACCAACTCGATATTCAGCGAATTAAGAAACGTCGAAAAGCCGGCGTGAGTGAGGTCTCCGCGGAGGTTACGCCCGAGCAAGCAGTTCAGTTTTTAGAGGACTTCCGGGTTTTATATTCGAGCAAAGATGAGCCGACACAGGCGATAAGCCTTCGCGTTCCCGGAAATGTCTTACGGATGCTAAAAACGCGGGCCGCGAGCGAGGGAAAAAAATATCAGTCGCTTATCATCGAGATCCTTCGTGAGAGTCTGAAGCCCAGGTGAGTTTTTCCGTCGGTCGCCGAAGACTCTATTAGCGTTACACCAGTGACGCGCGGCGCATATGCCGTAAGTGGGCGCGAGATCGATGATTTTGGGTAGGAGCTACGCTATGAAACCGCATGGCTTTATCCCCCCATAAGCTTCGCCGCGAGATCGTCGAAATGGCCTTTGCTGGAAGCTCAGTTCACATCGCGTGCGCGTTCTCGATGGTCGAAATTGTTTCGACGCTTTTATCGACATCGATGAATCTTGGCTCTGGCGCCGAGGACACAAAACGCGACCGAATTTTTCTTTCAAAAGGCCACGGAGTGATGGCGCTTTATGCTGGCTACGCGGCGCTGGGTTGGCTTGAACGCGAACACTTAAAAAAATATTTTTCTGATGGCTCGCTTTTGCATGGTCTCGCCGAAGCTCGCGTTCCTCTTCTTGAAGTTTCGAGCGGATCTTTGGGGCACGGTCTGCCGGTGGCGGTGGGTTTTGCTCTTGGAAAAAAGCGAAGCGGTGAAGCTGGCCACGTTTACTGCATCGTCGGCGACGGCGAGATGAACGAAGGATCGATGTGGGAGGCTTTGCTTTTTGCAGGTCACCACAAACTTGATAATCTGACAGTCATTGTCGATGCGAACGGCCATCAAGCCATGGGTCGGATTCAAGATGTGATTGGAATGGAGCCGTTCGCGGATAAATTTCGTGCGTTTGGATTTTCGACGACGGATTGCGATGGGCACTCGGTGAAAGCTCTGACGGAAGCGTTCTCGTCAAGTACGTCGGGACGCCCGCGGGCTGTTGTCGCGCGCACGGTGAAGGGTAAGGGTCTTTCTTTTATGGAGGACAACAACCAGTGGCACTACAGTCGGTTGACGCCAGAGCTTCTCGAGCGCGCAAGAACTGAGCTGCAAAATGCGTAATCGACTTTCAAACCTTCTTGTCGAGGCGTGCGCGAAGGATCCTCGTCGCGTGGTTTTAAGCGGTGACCACGGCTATGCACTTTTTGATGCTCTTCGAAAGTCACATCCCTCATCGTTCATCAATGTTGGTGTGATGGAACAGGCCATGGTCGGCATGTCGGCAGGGCTTGCGAAGTCCGGTGCGCGTCCGATTGTTTATGGTCTTTCGGCGTTTGTTCCGATTCGCGTGCTTGAGCAGATCAAGATGGACGTCTGCCATATGGGATACCCAGTGATTTTTCTTGGCGATGGGGCAGGCCTTGTCTATTCAACGCTGGGGGCTTCGCACCAGTGCGGAGAAGATGTCGCGGCACTTCGTCCCATGCCGGGAATGAAGATTCTGACACCGGCCGATGCGGACGAACTTGAAGCGTGTTTTCGTGAAGCTCTTCAAACCGATGGTCCTTGCTACATTCGAATTGGAAAAAGCGATCGCCCTGCAGTGAATGTCGCTAAATTGGCGTCGACGGCACCGCGGGTCCTTCGAAAAACCACAAGCGATCGTCCGGTGCTCGTTACGATGGGTTCAATGACTGCGTTTGGTTCGTCCTTGGCCGCTGCGAAAAACGGTGGCGCGGATGCGAGCGAAGGCGGTTTTGATCTAGGTCACATTTCCGTCCTTCGCGTAAAGCCGATTCATGCCGAGCTTTGTGAAGTTCTAAAAACGGCAAAAGAAATTTGGGTTTTGGAAGAGCACAGCCGCTTTGGCGGGCTCGCTTCTGCTGTGGCGGACGCAATGTTGGACGCAGGACTTTCGATTCCGCGCCTTCGCGTTTGGTCTTTGAAGGATCAGTTCGTTCACTCGTGCGGATCTTACCAACACGCGCTTTCAGAGCATCAATTGAGCGACGAGCAAGTTCGCAAGTCCTTTGCGTCGGCGATCGCCGAAAGTGCGTCCGGAAAAGGGCCCGAAGGGGCGAACCGAATATGATGGAGTTTTTGAAATGACTACGACCGCATCGACGACGCCTTCTACAGCAGAGCGGACTCCTGTTCTGGATGCAGCCCGAGTCTTTTTTCGAGCGCAGCCAAAACGTGTTTTAGTTCCGGGCCAAGATTATCTTCCGGTGACAGGAAAAGTTTTGGACGAGGACGATTTGATTCACCTCGTGGAGTCGAGCCTCGACATGTGGCTCACCGCGGGGCGCTTCGCGAAAGATTTCGAAAAAAGTTTCGCCGAATTTTTCGGAACGAAATTTTCACTTCTTGTGAATAGCGGATCTTCAGCGAACCTGGTGGCATTTGCGACATTGACGTCTCCGCGTCTTGGCGATCGCCGCGTGAAACCGGGCGACGAAGTCATTACGGTGGCCGCGGGTTTTCCGACAACGGTGAACCCCATCATTCAGCATGGCTGTATCCCTGTTTTTGTCGACGTTCAGCTTGGAACCTACGACATCGATGTCGCTCGCTTGGAAGAAGCGCGTTCGCCAAAAACAAAAGCGGTTATGATTGCTCACACACTGGGAAACACTTTCGATGTGAAAGCGGTGAAAGAGTTCTGTGATCGTCATGGCTTGTGGCTGGTGGAAGATTGCTGTGATGCTTTGGGCGCGACGGTGGGTGGAAAACCCATCGGAACTTTCGGTGACATTGCGACGGTCAGTTTTTATCCTGCTCACCATATCACGATGGGTGAGGGCGGCGCAGTTTGTATGTCGAACCCTCAGTTGAAGCTTGCGGCAGAATCGATTCGGGATTGGGGCCGCGACTGCTGGTGCCCACCGGGAAAAGACAATACGTGCAAAAAACGCTACGACTGGCAGCTGGGTGATCTTCCGCAAGGGTACGATCACAAGTACATCTACAGTCACATCGGTTACAATTTGAAGGTCAGCGATATGCAAGCGTCCGTCGGTGTCTCGCAACTTAAAAAACTTCCGCATTTTATCGAGCGCCGCCGCGAGAACTTCAAATACCTCTCAGAAAAACTAAAGGACCTTGAAGGAAAAATGATCCTTCCGCGCGCCTCGGTGGATTCAAACCCCTCTTGGTTTGGCTTTGCGCTGACGGTCGAGCCGTCGGCTGGAATTTCGCGAAACGAGCTCGTCAAAAGACTTGAGAATGAAAAAATCGGAACGCGGTTACTTTTTGGCGGACATCTGCTGAAGCAGCCTGCGTACCGCGATATCACTCACCGCGTGGTGGGGGATTTGAAAAACACCGAGCGCATTATGCATGACACTTTCTGGGTCGGCGTTTGGCCAGGGCTAGAGAAAAATCATCTCGATTACATTTCGGACCGTATACACGCCGCTGTCAGCGGATCGGGCGCCAAGTGAGTCAGGGCCTCATGTCCGCCATCGTTCAGGATTCG
Organism: Bdellovibrionales bacterium Ga0074137; assembly: GCA_001464715.1. Lineage (GTDB taxonomy): Bacteria > Bdellovibrionota > Bdellovibrionia > Bdellovibrionales > JAMPXM01. The sequence continues at coordinate 274,234 of LNDT01000030.1, forward strand.
ATGAAAGAATTCGCGAACGAGCACCGCGCGGGGTTTTTCGGGTCGTGGGTTCTTGCAAGCTTTATGGCGCTCAGAGACGCCGGCGTCTCGATTCAAATGACCGTACTTTCGCGTGAGCCGGATAAGTTCTTGGATGAGAATCCGCTTTTCAGGAAACTTGACGGCTTAACTTTCTTAAGCGGCGATGTCGTGACGGCGGAAGTCCCGAGGGGAACAACGCATGTCTTTCATTTTGCAACGTCACCGACAGACAGAGCCGGCGACGAAGCGGCGATGCGACGTACGATTGTCGATGGGACCCAGAGAATGCTCTTGGAATCGATTCGCGTGGGCGCCAAAAGATTTCTGTTAGCCAGTTCGGGCGCCGTCTATGGGCAAGGAAAGACAGATCGTCCCAGAGAAGACGAACTCATTCTTCCACGGCCGCTGGATCCGAGTGTGAAGCTTACGACCTACGGTCACGCCAAGCGTGAGGCTGAAGGGTTCTGTACTGAGGCGATGCGAGCTCGAAGCATCGAGTGTGTTACAGTTCGGGGTTTCGCGTTCGGAGGCCCACTTTTTCCGATCGATGGTCCCTACGCTCTTTCCGCGATGATGAAAGCCATGATCGAAGGGACATCGATCGAAGTGAAATCGCCAAGCACCGTTCGCTCCTATTTGGACGGACGAGATTTGGTGCGAGCTTTATGGTTACTATTACTGCGCGGTCGATCCGGTGAGTCTTATAACCTGGGCAGCGACGATTCCGTGACGATGCAGGGTCTTGCCAAAGAAATCCAGGCACTAGCGAAAGATTTGGGCCGACCGGTGCCCGAGATCGTTGAAGTGACTCCATCGCCGTCAGAGCATCAATCCGGTGTCCTGGGCGCGCCGGTCAGTGGCCCCGGCGATATTTACCGACCCACCATCGAGAAAATCTCGCGTCATTTGGGGTGGAAGCCGCAGGTCAGTTTACGTGCGGGTTTGAGGGCGTACGCTGAGTGGTTGTTGCCTCCACCGAGCGTTTGATTTATCCCTTAGGGCCTATGAAAAAAGCACTGATTACGGGCGTCACCGGTCAAGACGGAGCCTACCTCGCAGAATTTCTTTTAGAAAAAGGTTACGAGGTTCACGGCATCAAGCGGCGCACGTCGCTTTTCAACACCGACCGTATTGATCACTTGTTTGAAGATCCTCACGATATCGATCCAAAAGAAAAAGCTGGAAAACTTTTTCTTCATTACGGAGACATGACGGACTCTTCAAGCCTCGTTCGCATTATTCAGTCGGTGCAGCCGGACGAAATCTACAATCTTGCAGCTCAGTCGCACGTCGCGGTTTCTTTTGAAGAGCCCGAGTACACAGCGAATTCAGACGCTATCGGACCTCTAAGAGTCCTTGAAGCCATTCGAATTCTTGGTCTTCAGAAGAAAACGAAATTCTATCAAGCCTCGACATCTGAACTCTACGGTCTTGTTCAAGAGACTCCGCAAAAAGAGACGACACCGTTTTATCCGCGAAGTCCCTATGCCGTTGCGAAGCTTTACGCTTACTGGATCACGGTGAATTACCGCGAGGCCTACGGCATGTATGCGTGCAATGGGATTTTGTTTAACCACGAGTCGCCCATGCGCGGAGAAACGTTCGTCACACGAAAAATCACGCGCGGCCTTGCTCGGATCAAGCACGGGCTTGAAAAGTGCGTTTACCTTGGAAATCTTGATGCAAAACGTGATTGGGGCCACGCACGAGACTACGTCGAGATGCAATGGCTGATGCTTCAGCAAGAAAAGCCAGAAGACTTTGTGATCGCTACAGGCCGCCAGTACAGCGTTCGTGAGTTTATTAATACCGCTGCGAAAAATCTCGACATGAACATTACTTGGAAGGGTCAAGGAACTGACGAGAAAGGCTATCTCGCCGACGGTCGCTGCATTATCTCGATCGATCCTCGTTACTATCGACCGACCGAAGTTGAAACGCTTCTTGGCGATGCGACAAAGGCCAAAGAAAAACTTGGCTGGACTCCAAAGACAACTTTTGAAGAGCTTGTGCGTGAAATGTGCGAAGCGGATATGAAATTGGCCGAACGCGACGCGAAGTTTCCGTCACTTAAAGTCGTTCGCTAAAGTAAGAGCAGAAGAGGGCCTCATGACTGATTCAAAAGTATTTTTCCCGCTGGCCGTCAGTGGATGGGATCACGCCGAGTACGAGGCAATGCAAGCCGTGATCAAATCAGGCCTTTTCACGATGGGTGCGAAAGTCGCGGCCTACGAAAAAGACTTCGCTGGTTTTTTCGGTTCAAAGTACGCAGTCATGTGCTCATCGGGCTCAACGGCCAACCTTCTGATGGTGGCAGCCCTTTTCTACCGAAAAGAAAATCCACTGAAAGCGGGCGATGAGGTCATTGTTCCCGCTGTGTCGTGGAGCACGACGTATTTTCCGCTTCATCAGTATGGCCTCAAACTTCGTTTTGTTGATATCGATGTAGAAACACTGAATTTCGATCTCAAAGAACTTGAGAAAGCGGTGGGTCCAAAAACCCGTCTCATTATGGCGGTCAATCTTTTGGGTAATCCCAACGATTTCGGCGCCATCGATAAAATCATCAAAGCCAGTGGCCACGCCTCAAACATAACTCTCATTGAAGACAACTGCGAATCGATGGCAGCGACAATCGAAGGACGTCATTGTGGAACCTTTGGAGTGATGGGGACCTTCTCGAGTTTCTTCAGTCACCACATCGCCACGATGGAAGGTGGCTGCATCGTGACGGAGGACGAAGAGCTTTACCACATTTTGCTTTGCTTACGGGCTCACGGGTGGACGCGAAATCTTCCAAAGTTTAATCACGTGACGGGCGAAAAATCGGACGACGTTTTTGAAGAGTCGTTCAAGTTTGTTTTGCCTGGGTACAATGTGCGTCCGCTGGAGCTTGAAGGAGCCTTGGGCATCGAACAGCTTAAGAAACTTCCGCGCTTTATCTCGGAGCGACGGGCCAACGCCGTCACTTTCAAAAAAGAATTTAATGATCATCCGTGGCTCATGACACAAAAAGAAATCGGAAAGAGCTCGTGGTTTGGATTTTCCCTCGTCATTCGGCCTGAGGCCGTGAAGGCTGGGCGCACGCGCGCCGAGCTGGTGAAGACCTTGACCTCAAACGGTGTTGAATGTCGGCCGATTGTCGCTGGAAATTTCGCTAAAAACCCGGTCGTAAAACTGATGAGCCACGAAATTCAAGGTGCTTTGCCAAACGCAAATTGGATCGATACCCATGGGCTCTTTGTTGGGAATCATCATCAGCCGTTTACTGATCAGATCAAACGCCTTCGCGAACTGCTCTAGTTGGATGAATTAAGGATGAGGTGTGATCGCCATAACCGTGATCGTGCTTTTGCCTGGTCCGTAGAACCAAAAAATGCGGTACGCCGCTGGCGTTTTATTTTCGGCGTAGGCCTCAAAAACCTCTTCTCCAGTAGGTCCTTCTAACGACGAGAACTTGTGTGTGTTCAGAGCTGGGTGGCGTGGATTTAATTCTAGATATGCCAAGGCTTTGCAAACAGCCTTATGTCGCTTCTTGAGGCCCTTGTCTTTCGCCAAGTGGCTTAGCTGGTCAATGGCCTGATCGGTAAAAAGAAGCTTCACTCGTCGCTATCTTCTTTCAGATGTTTTGCAAAGGAACCGAGTGACTTTGTGCGACCCGCTTTCGCATCCTCGCGACCTCGTCTTACCATTTCAAGGGCCGAAGGATTCTTGAACAGCCATTGTTCGCGGGCTGGGATTTCAACCTTGGGTTCGAGAATGAGACGCCCGTCCGCTTCTTCGAAAACATCGTAGCTACTCACACCTGAGGCGAGCTTACTGAGGCAAATTCGCCCTTTTGAATCGGGCTTCAGGTTTGTGGTGGGGTAGTTTGCACTCGGTTCAGTTTTCTTCTTTTTTGCTGCCATGTCATGAGTGTAGCAGCGCCGTGGGAAATTTGCAATGTGGGAAATCCCACCCTAAGCCCGTGACTCTCTAAATATTTGAAATTACGATGATTTTGGCCACCGGCTGCGGTCTACTCGTTTTTCGGCAATCCAAACTGGTCGAAGTGGCGCTTCATACGGTCATAAGTGATGGCAAGACCATCGTTCAGACTGTGTTTTGGCTTCCAGCCAGTGAGTTTCTGAAGCAGCGAGATATCTTGCACAAACTCCATATGACCAGAGACCGGAATATTTTGGTCGGTGATTTCGACGCCCGAAAGTTGCGAGATAATATCGGTGAGCTGTCCGACGCTTGTCGAAACTCCGCTTCCTAAGTTTACGGGTCCGACGTGATCGGTCTTGATGAGCGCCATGATCGCTTCAGCCGCGTCAGGTGCAAAAATGAAATCGCGTTTGGGGCGTTTGTTCCAAACGCTGACTGGTTTTTGGGCCGATTTTTTTGAAATCACATCCCACATGAGGGATGGAACGATATCGGGACGTAACAAGTGAGTAGGGCCGTAGACGTTGCTGATTCGCACATCGATTGAGGGAACTTTTTCTCGGTGCATTCTTGTCACATGCTCGGCCATGACTTTACTGAACACGTAGTTATTAACATAAGGATTGATCGGCTGAGTTTCATCAGCGGGGAGTTTCATCTTGGCGCTATCGTATTGAAGCATGGTTGTCAGCGCGATCAGCTTTTTTATGGGTCGCTTTTCCAAGTAGCCCAGCATTCGTTTGAGCGGAAGAACGTTCTTTTCAAGGGCCAGCGTCGGATGTGAATTGAGAATTTTGTGGTCCGAGCTTCCGATGAGAAAAATGACCGAGTCGAAGTCGACCGAATCAAGCTTTGACCAGCTCTCTAAATCTGGAAGGTGTACGAATTGATTTTTCAGTGGCGCCGGTAGCGGCGATCGGCCGGCGGCGATAATATCGGGATATTTCTCAAGGAGGATGGGGCCAAGAAATCCAGTGCCGCCGACCAGTAACGTTTTAGACACGTTCGCCCCCGCCATCGCGTACGCCATCGGCACGGGCATCGGTCAAACGCCCGTAGAGCTTACGAACACCATCTTCTAGCTTCGTAAATTTTAGTTCAGGCATCGCGGCCTTTAGTTTCGCGTTCGAAACATCTTTCCGCATTTGTCCGTTGGGTTTACTGGAATCATAGATGATTTTTAAATGAGCGGCGTCGCAAGCTTTCAGCGCTACGCGCGCGATGGCATCGACGGACAAGTTTTCATCCGGTGCGACGTTCATATTGGCGCTAAGGCCACGCTGAACGTACTGAGCGATGACAAAGGCAAAATCGGGAGCGTACATGAATTGCCGCATCGGGGTTCCATCGCCAAAGAGGCGAATGTGATCCGCCCCGGATTCTTTGGCCAAGATAATTTTATCGACGAGGTCATTCACAAAATGACTTCGTCCCTTATGGCTTTCAGAAACAACGCCGTAGAGATTGCTCGGCGTAAGGTAGCGGTAGTTAACCCCAAACTGTGAACTGTACGCGTCCAGTTGGACCGCGAAACTGCGTTTAGCGTACGAGTACGACATCAAAGACGAGTGCGGTTTACCTTCGTGCAACATTTCTTCAGGGATGGGATAGGACTTAACATCATCGGGGTAAATGCAGGTACTTAGAATGCCCAGAAGATTTTTAACGCCGCTCTGATAAGCGTACTTGGTCACAAGAGTGTTCATCAGAACATTATTGTCGAAGTAAGCGACTTGATTTTCGATATTGTCGTGAAGGCTTCCAACATGAGCGGCCAAGTGAATGACGTAGTCGTACTTGTTGCGAGAAAAAAGATCCTTAACAGCAGCGTCTGAACGAAGATCAAAATCAGCCGAGCCAATGTATTTCGCATCGGGCAGCAGAGGCTCGAGCTCGCGCCCCATCATGCCTTTACCGCCGGTCACTAAAATTTTCATGTGGGTTTCGTCTCCATGGCTTTGTGGTTCGAACGCCAGATCATCATAAGTACGGCACATATGAACATGAACTGATGATTCACTTCCGCATCTTTAAAGTTACATTCGGTCAGACCACCGACCAAAAGTGCGACCTGCGCGCCAAGAGCACCTAAAGTAAGACCGTACGCGGTCGTTCCAAACTTCAGGGTTCTTAATATCTTCACGCTCATCCAAAGAAAGATCGCGGTGAAAGCCGTATAGGCAGCGAATCCTAAAAGTCCTGTTCCTGAGAGAAACTGCAGGTAGTTGTTGTGCGCGTGACCGCCGAACTCTTGCACCATGCCAAGTTTTTCGTAGTAGGCAGTGATGAGTTCTTCGTTCACGCCGTAACCGACGCCCAAGATCGGATGATCTTTGAACATCGCGATGTTCGCTTTCCAAACATCGATTCGCTGTGTGTTGGAAAGATCCGTCATGCTGACGACGCTCAGCAGTCGAACGCGAAAGTTTTCAGACAGTGCAAACGCAGTCAGAACGCCAGCGAAACCAATCGAGTAAACCGTCAGCGCGATTTTGCGCCCTAAAAAAAGAACCATGACGGCGACGGCCGCAGCGACGGCGATCCATGCTCCGCGTGTGTAGGACCAAAGAAGCGCCAGCGCGCAAAGTGCCGTGACACCAAGACCGATCAATTTCCAGCGGTCAAATTGATCGCGTGTCATCGCATAACCAAAGACCATGCAGAACGAAAGCGCCATCGAATGACCGAACGTCACCGGATGTCCCCACATACCGCGGCCCCGAAACGTACTTCCGCCGTCAAAGTGATACTGACTGACGGGATCTCTGTGTCCGCGAATAAAATCAATTCCTGTGAAGTGCTGAAAGATCGCGTAAAGCGCGATGAAACCAACAAGCACCATTAAAAACTGAAATGCATTTTCAAGGCGCTGGGAGCCTTCGGGGGCATTGGTAGGTCCCGACGGAATGACGGCCTCAAGTGAAAACCTTAGGCCCAGATACAAAAGAACAAAACGGGCGTTACCGATGATAAAGAGCTTATCGGCCTCCGGCGGAGCCGCAATGAGCGCACTCAGAATAATGACCGTCATCAAAGTAAGAAGAGCCCAGTCTCCTTTTTCAAGAAGAGGTCGTCTGCGAATCCAAATATCTTTTTTTCGGTCAAACAGTGCGACCAAAAGAATCATCAAAAAAGTGAGCCATCCGAGGATTTCCATCCCTGCCATCGTCGTAAGGATCGCGATGCTGTAGAGAAAAAGAGAAACGGGTAAAGCTCGGTTTCGAAGAGTGTTGATCGTTTCCATCACGTAGTTTCCTTGCTGGATTTCAAAACCAATGCATTTTTATAAGCGGAAAGTGCTCCGTCGACCATTTTTTCCGATGAGAATTCTTCGCGAGCTCTTTTTGCGGCGCGCGTCCGCATGAGCAGCGTGTCGTCGGGATGTTCGATCATCCAGATAATCTTCTCGGCCAGCTCCTCGGGCTTTGAAGGTGCGACAAGAAGGCCTGTGCGCAGATCATCGACCACATCCACAAGTCCTCCGACGGAACTTGCGATGACGGCGCGACCCAGGGCTTGGGCTTCAAGTGCGACAAGCCCGAACGATTCGAAGAGCGACGGCTGAATAACGATATGGCAGTCACGCATCTGCAGAAGAGCGTTTGAAGTTTCGCGGTGAAGGTGGACTTCATTTTCAAGCTTCAAATTTCGAATCATCTGAAGAAGTTTTTCACGCTCGCTACCTTCGCCAGAGATATCGAGAATCACTTTGAAGCCTCGCGCGCGCACAAGGTGCACAGCTTGGATCAAAACATCAAACCCTTTGATGCTTCGAAGAAGACCATAGGCGCCGATTCGAACGGGCTCTTCAGAACCAAGACCTTTTGGCCAGGGTGTAAGATCTGGTTCAAGCTTATCGATACCGTTTCGGTTGAGAAGCAGCGGTGCGGCCGTCGGGCCCACGCGTTTTTGAAACTGCTCCATCGTGTACCGACTTTCGATCAAAACAAGATCGGTCGATTTTGCGAGGTACTTTTCAATCCACACATACAGACGATTAAAGAGTGCGCCGTGCATGGCATGAAGGCTTCCGCCGTGGGGAGTATAGAAAACCCGCGTCGACTTTGGAAGAATCCCTAAGACACGGCAGAGCCTTGCGTACAGTCCGCCCTTGGCGCCGTGGCCGTGAACAATGTCGAAGGCAGCGTCGTCGTCACTTCGAGTGCTGCGAAGCCCAACATACAAAAGCCAAAGAGTCGTCAGATCCCACGGCCCTGGTGCTGACTTCATAGAAATCGACACGACTCGTTTTCGAAGTTCCGGATCCGCTTCAAGGGACTTTTGAAATCCTTTATCGGCTTGTGTAAGGTCGGTGATCAAAAGGGGTTCGTGTCCATGGGACAGAGCGCCCCTCATCAGGGTCTCGACGTGGGTTCGAATACCGCCCTCTGCATTTCGCAAGATATAGAGGATTCTCATTTATGAACCCGCAAAATTCGAAAAGTTTCTGAAATGAAAAAAATCATGTAACTGACAATGAGAAATTTGAAGTGATAGCGACTTTTAAAAACCAAGGGAAAAAGCGAAAGCACGTGCCCCGGAAATTTCGGAAAAACAAGGTCGCGGCGCCTCGCCTGCAAAATATTAAGTCGGCGAGCCGCCGCATCTTTAAACTCATGAAACCGAAGGTAACGTAATTTTTCTGGATCTTGAAATGTATGGGGACCGAGGTAGTTTCGGTAAACTTTTAAAAGATCATGCTCTGTGAAGCGGCGTTTGGTTTCTCGGACCGTGAAGCTTGCTTCGGAAACGCGGTAACGCATGAGGGGTTTTGTGAGAAGGCCAAAGCGGCCGACTTTTGAAAGCCTGAGCCAAACATCAAGATCGGCCGACGAGCCAAAATTAGATCCATCCCAAGTCTTTATAACGTCGCGGTAGACCGACGACTTCGCCATGACAGACGGGCAAGTGATGAAGTTTCCGTACTTCAAAGTTAGAAAAAATAAGTCCTCAAAAGAATGTGTCGTTTCCTCGGAGCCGCGGAGTTCGGGAGGAAGAAACCTCACGCCTTGGGCGCTACCAAGAGCATCAATCACTGTCGCTTGCGCCGCGACGGCCGAACATTCGGTGTGCGAAATCAGAAATTCGACCTGACTCTCAATCATCGATGTCTCGTAGACGTCGTCGGCATGGAAAATAGCCGTAAAATCACCTTCGGCGGCCTGAAGACACCGGTTGAAGTTTCCTTCAGCCCCGATATTGGTGGGATTTGAGAAGACTTGAATGCGGGAATCTTTCAGAGCGAATTTTTCCGCAAGCCCCAAGGTTCCGTCGGTCGAGGCGTTGTCAAAAATTTTGATAACTAGATTTCGATGAGACTGGTTAAGAATCGATTCCAAAGTTTCTGGAAGTGTCGATTGGCTGTTGAACGTCGGAACACAGATCGTGACAAGTTTCTGAGCTTCCATCAAAGACCACGTTTCCATGAGCTATTTTGAAGCAGAACGAAAATAAAAGCGGGTCCCGCTGTGGCAAGCGCAGCGATTGCGATAGGTAAGTGCTCAAGCTCCGATCGGAAAAAGACCGGCAAAATAAAGATCAGGCTGAGTCCAATGAGCTTTGCGGCTTTGGGTGAAAAAGCGAAGAGTGAGGCCGAGTTTTTGTGTTTCACCCCAAGCCGCGCAAAAGCATAAATATTGCCGATCAAAATCGAGACCGCAATCCACTCTAAAATCAGCATTAGGCAAAGTGTAATCAGCGCACCTTCAAGAAAAGGTCTTATCGTAGATTCAGTTTTCAATTCCGAATAGGTGAGAAGCGAAACAAGGCCGCCACTCATTCTTAAAAATTCGATCCATGCGCCGATGGCAAGATACATCCATGCGTCGGCATACGACGTCGGCGAAAGGACCCGGACCAAGGCCGCCGAAAATCCCGTCACGAAAAGTGCGAGCGCGAGATACATCGGAATGAGTTCGCTCCACAGGGTTTCCCACGAGGCGCGCCGCGCGGAAGCGTCGGTGTGATGTGTGTTTTCATAAAACTTCGGTAAAAATAGCTGATGCGCCAGCATTTCAAAGGCGTTCCCGATGGAGCTTGCGAGCCCAAGCCCAAGACCAATTACCGCCAGCGCTTCAAGCCCGAAAAGATGTTGCCCCACGGGTCGATACCCTTGAGTCAAAAACCAAATACCAATGTTCGCCATCATCAGTGGCCAAGCGAAGGACCAATAGCCATTCGACTTTAGTGGAGCGGGAGGCGACGAATTCGTGCTGGCTGCGACTTTAGAAACGTTCGCAAGAAGGAAAAAACCCACCACACCAAAAACCAGATTCACAAGCCCCGTGATCCCAAGCCACATCGAAGCCTCGGGGTAAAACTTTGCTGCAAAGACGGCCGTGATAAGTGTTAGCGCTTGGCAAGAAACAGTCAGAAAAACGAATCGACGGGGAAAACGCAGAAGATTCAGCGCTGGTACAAACGTGTTGCTCAATGTCGATCCAAAAACAAAAAGTGCAACCGCCAACGAGACCGAAAAAGACGCAATAACCGAGAGTCCGCCGCTGACCGAGCCTCGATGCAAAAAGTGCTGCGCTGCAAATGTGACCGCGAAGGCCATCAGTGCAGCAAAAAATGTGAAGGCGACGAAGATCAAAAGGTTTTTCCGCAAAGAACCACTTTCGCGCCAAGCATGCAGAAAACGATTAAAAAACGTCCCGGCCGGATTGATGACAATGAGGCCAACACCGCCCGTGATCGCGAGAAGAAAAAAATAAAGGCCGACTTCGGCCTTTGGAAGTATGTGAGTTAGCTCGCGGTAGGTCAGAAATAGAATGACCGACTGAAGGACGCGGCCCAACGCCAACGCGATGACATCAAAGCGCGACGACATGGCCCACGATCATTTCTGCCCATGGTTCAGCGGCGTACGGACGAATCTTATCGCTTTGAAGAAAGGCAGTAATGTCTTTTTGGTATTGATTCCAGCGCTCTTCGGACATCGATTTCATGTGAGCGGCCAGTGAAGAGAAGGGATCCTGCTCTTTTAGAAAGTCGCGGTAATCGATGAAGCATGAGGTTGGAATGTGAGTCGCAATGTTCGAGGCTCCCCAATAAACGGGAACACAGCCGGCGAACATCGAGTCGAGAATTTTTTCAGTCACGTAGCCAGGAATTTCTTTTCCGTTTTCAAAACAGATCGAGAACTTATATTGGCTTAGGACAGGGTTTTTCTCGGCGACTTTGCCTCGGTAGCTGGGACTGGGGCTTTGAGGTAAATAGGGCAGGAGCTTGAGGCGGCGGAGCACTTTGTGAATAAAGCCGCCGTTCAAGTACGAATGCTCCCAACCGACGCCGTAGTATTCGAATTCGCCGGGGATGTTCTTTTCAGCCCAGCGAATAAAGTCGCGGCGGGCCGAGTAAAGTTCGAGCGGATGTTTTACGGATTTGTTGCCCGCAATCAATGTGCACAGTTTTCGTTTTGAAAAAGGTGTTGGCGTCGGAGCCATTGGAATTTTGTAAGCAAAGTTTGATTTTATATAGCGTGCTGGGTCGCGCTGAACGAAATCGTCGTTCCAGGTGAATACTCGGCCAAACCTGTCGTGTTTCGACACATCCCAGTTGTCCGGCCGAATGAGGTCACTCTCGTACAGAACAACCGACGATTTTGATTTGTTTTCTGGTCTCGGAAAAAGGTCCGATCTTTTTGGCATCTCGATGTAAATGGAAAGAGCACTGTCATGAGGCGAATGAAGATCATTGGTCTGAAGATCGTAGCCTTTTCGTTTCAGCTCTTCACGGAGGCGCATCGCAAAGTACATCGCATTGTCGCGATTTCTTGAGGGATCGTTCGAATCAAAGATTCGGTTGCCCTGATAAAATTCCTCAATAACGAGCGACGCTTTTTTCACTTTTTCGACGCCTCAAGTTTTTCAGAATAGTCTTTCAGCTGCTGAAGCGTATTAAGTTCGCCGCTCTCTTTTTGATTTCGATACCAATCCGCAGTCCACTGCAAAGTTTCCTCAAACGACAAGACGGGTTTCCACCCAAGCTTTGTCCGCGCTTTTGAAGAGTCGAGCCGCAAAAAGCCAGCTTCGTGAACCGACCCCGTAGTCCCAAGCTCGAACCCAAGCCCGTTCCACTGCTTCTTTAGTGAAGTTAAAAGTTCACCAACAGTGACACACGACTCTTCATTGGGCCCAAAGTTCCAACCACCGGAGGCCGCCGTTTCGCCAGACAACAGACGGCGCGCGATTTCCAGGTACCCAGACAGCGGTTCAAGCACGTGTTGCCAGGGGCGAATCGCCGATGGATTGCGTATAATGGCAACGCGATTTTCTTTGGCCGCTCGAATGAGATCCGGGATGAGTCGATCCTCGGCCCAGTCACCGCCGCCGATAACATTTCCGGCGCGGACACTTGCCATAAGGATGTTGTGATCGGATCCGTATTTTTCTTCAGGAAAGTAACTTCGCTGGTAACTTGAAAATAAAATTTCGGCGCAACCTTTGGAAGAGGAGTACGGATCGTAGCCTCCCATGGGGTCTGTCTCTTTGTAGCCGACAAGTGTCTCGCGATTTTCATAACACTTGTCGCTGGTGATATTGACGATGGCGCGCAGACGTCCTTTTTTTAAACTTCGCGCGGCTTCAAAGACTTTCAGAGTCCCCATGACGTTTGTTTCGTAAGTTTCGATGGGATCGCGGTACGACCGAAGCACGATCGGTTGCGCCGCCATGTGAATGACAAGATCGGGATCGGCGTCGGTCATAGCCCGGGAAAGCGAGGGGAGATCACAGATGTCACCGATCACCGACTCGATTTTTAAAATTCCTTGTTCGCGCAAGAGTTCAAAGTGCGAAGGTTTACTTGGGGCCGCAAGTGCGTAGCCCGTGACATTGGCTCCAAGATTTTGAAGCCACAAGGCCAACCACGAGCCCTTAAAGCCTGTGTGACCTGTCAGAAAAACGTTTTTCCCTCGAAACTCGGTCACGCCTAATTAACTTTCCACGGCGCACGACCGGTGGCCCACAAGCTTTCGAGATCTTGTTTGTCTCGAAGTGTGTCCATGCATTTCCAAAAGCCTTCGTGCTTGAAAGCGGCAAGTTGCTTTTCTGAAGCCAAAGTTTCCATCGGCGTTCGCTCAAAAATCGTCGCATCGCCTTCTTTTAAATATTTAAAGATCGAAGGTTCACACACGAAAAATCCACCGTTGATCCAAGATCCTTCGCCGCGCGGCTTTTCAAGAAATCGCGCCACCGAATTATCAGAAGCAATATCCACGACACCAAAGCGCCCCTCGGGTTGAATGGCTGTGAGAGTCAGAGTTTTTTTCTGCGCTTTGTGAAACGCCGTGAGCTTTGAGAGATCGATGTTCGAAACCCCGTCACCGTAAGTGAGCATGAAAGTTTCTTCGCCGAGATACTTTTCAGCGCGCTTCACGCGGCCACCGGTCATTGTCTCGGCGCCCGTTTCGACCAGAGTGACTTTCCAATCTTCGCTTTCGTTGGAGTGAACCGTCATCTTTCCGGTTTTAATATCGAAAGTGACATCGCTTTGGTGGAGGTAGTAGTTCGCAAAGAATTCTTTAATCAAATAGCCCTTGTAGCCCAAGAGCACCACGAACTCGTTAAAGCCGAACGAAGCGTAGTGCTTCATAATGTGCCACAAGATGGGCTTTCCGCCGATTTCGATCATGGGCTTAGGACGCGCGACAGTTTCTTCGCCAATTCGTGTTCCCAGTCCGCCTGCTAGAATAGCTACTTTCACTCGGTCGTCTCCCACCAGATAAAAAATGCTTAGTACGCTTTGCCGCCGACAAAACCTTTGAAGATTGTCAGAAAAATAATTTTGAGATCGAGCCAGACCGACCAATTCTGGATGTACTGAAGATCCAGTTGAATACGTCGCTCCATTTTGTCCAGCGTGTCCGTTTCACCGCGGAAACCATTGATCTGTGCCCAGCCCGTGATACCGGGCTTAACTTTGTGGCGCTGAAAATAAAACTCCACTTTGTCTTTGTAGAAGTCGTTAAGCTTCACGGGATGGGGACGGGGACCGACGATCGACATTCGGCCCTGCAGCACATTAAAAAACTGCGGCAGTTCGTCCAGGGAAGTTCTGCGAATGAAAGCACCGACCTTTGTTACGCGGGGGTCGTCTTTTACGGCCTGTTTAAATTCTTTGGCCGATTCAGCGACGCGCATCGATCGAAATTTGTAGACCTTGATAACTTTCCCGTCCCAGCCGTGGCGCTCTTGTTTGTAAAGCACATTGCCTTTGGATTCGAGCCGAATCGCAATCGCGATCATCGCCATGATGGGACTGATCAACAGTAAAATAATAGCCGCAAGAATTCGGTCCTCAAGTTCCTTCATCACACGGTTCATGCCCGAGATCGGCGTCGAATTGATATCGACCACAGGAATTCCTGCGACATCCGAGATCGAATGCCCCAGAAGAAGTTTAAAATTAAAGATGTTCGGAACAAAACGAATCTGCACCGTCGAGTGCCGGACGGCGAAAAGGATTTCTCGGACCCGCTCTTCGGCGCGAAGGGGAAGTGCAATCCAAAGTTCGCGCACATCGTTTTTTGCGATGAAGGCTTCAAGATTTTGTTTCGTGTCGCTCAAGGGAATGGATTGCAGTGACGGTTTGAGCGTCGCTCCTTCAATATCGTCATCAAGAAAAGACACGATCTGATAACCAGTCCATTCGGCATCGCCAAGACGTTCGGCGACAAGCTGCCCAAGTTCGCCAGCGCCGTAGATCGCGATATTCTTTTTATTCCAGCCATGGCCGCGCATTTTTCGAAGCGCCAGCATGAAAAGGCGTTTGATGACGAAAAGAGCGATGATCGAAAAAAGAGCCCACGAACCGAACCAGATCCGCGAATACCAAGCGGTCGTTTTTAAAACCGCGGAAGCTACGACCAAAAGGGCCATGACCGTCGCGACCGAGCCCACGATTGCTCGAAGCTGCTCGTACCAAACGCGGCCGCGCCACGAACGGTAGTGATCAAAAACCGGAAAGATGATCAGAGTGAGTGCTCCACCCAAAATAACCGCCGACTGGTAGTAGGTCGGAAGGGCCGTTTCGTCGGCGTAAAGGAAGTAGGCGAGTGCGCCCATCGCAACCACGGTGAGCGTATCGATGGCGCGCGCCATCGTTATAAGACCGCTCTCGTTTTTCCTCAGCAGATCGTTGGGTTGCATGTCCGTACCTTGTAGCGAAGGCGTTCCTGTTTCGGTATGTTTTGCCTGGGATTTATCGCGACGCGTTGCGGGCGTGTTTCGACGGCTCCTTGTCGACCGACTTCCACTGCGATAGGCATGATCGCTCTCTGAAGTTCCCGAAGTTACCGTCTCTAAAGGAGTGATGCATATGCATCAGGATCTCGTTCGCAAGTTTCGCGATAAAAAAAGTGTCATCGGAATCGTGGGTCTTGGGTATGTGGGGCTGCCTTTAGCGCTGCGGTACACAGAGGAAGGTTACACTGTTCTCGGTTTTGACATCGATCAAAACAAGATCACGAAAATCGCAAAAGGCGAGAGTTACATCGAGCATATCCCATCAGATCGAATCGCTACCGCTGTTCAAACTCATTTTTCAGCGACATCGGATTTTACGCGTATTCCAGAAGTGGACGCGATTATTTTGGCCGTACCTACTCCGCTCAATAAGTATCGCGAGCCTGATCTGTCCTACGTCCTCGATACGACGGATTCCCTCGTTCCTTACATGCGAAAAGGCCAGGTGCTTTCGCTAGAATCAACGACGTACCCTGGAACGACCGATGAAGAGTTGAAGCCGCGCCTTGAGAAAAAAGGTTTTGTCGTTGGACAAGATACTTTTCTCGTCTTCTCGCCCGAGCGAGAAGATCCAGGTCGCAAAGATTTCAACACAAAGACGATTCCAAAAGTTGTCGGCGGTTGCACAAAGAACTGCCTAGAAGTGGGCCTGGCCCTTTACGGCGGAGTCATTGACCGCGTTGTTCCGGTTAGTTCGACAAAAGCGGCCGAGATGACAAAGCTTCTCGAAAATATTCACCGTGCGGTGAACATCGGCCTCGTCAACGAAATCAAAATCGTCTGCGATAAAATGGGGATCGACGTTCACGAAGTGATCGATGCAGCTGCGACAAAACCTTTCGGGTTTGTCGCTTATTACCCGGGTCCTGGCCTCGGCGGACACTGCATCCCAATCGATCCCTTCTACCTCACCTGGAAAGCGCGAGAGTACAATGTGCACACGCGCTTCATCGAGCTTGCGGGCGAAATCAACGCTTCGATGCCTTCTTATGTGTTGAAGAAAATCGTCATGGCGCTGAACTCACACAAAAAGTCTCTGAATGGCTCTCGAATTCTTGTTCTTGGTGCCGCTTACAAAGAGAACGTCGATGACATGCGCGAGTCACCTTCGCTGGTTTTGATGGATAAACTTCAGCGTCACGGTGCCACTGTTGAATACTCGGATCCCCATGTTCCCGAGATTCCTCACATGCGTGAGCACAATTTTAGGTTCGAGCAAAAGCACACGGTGCTGACGCCCGAGGTTGTTGCGGGCTTTGATGCTGTAGTGCTGTCGACGGCGCACAAAGCCTTCGATTACCCGATGATTCTGAAGAATTCGAAGTTGGTGATAGATACGCGCGGTAAGTATCGCGGGCATCACGACAACGTGATTAAGGCGTAGGTCCGATGAACTTCGCGTTGATCGGAGCTGGTGGATACATTGCTCCTCGCCACATGGAAGCCATCAAATCGCTCGGGCACAATCTCGTGGCCGCGGTTGATGCGAATGACTCGGTCGGAATTCTCGACCGTTATTTTCCGGACGCTCGATTTTTTACGGACTTCGAACGTTTCGAAGCTTTCCTTGAAAAACGAAATGCCTCAGGCGCAGAAAAAGTCGATTTCGTCTCGATCTGTTCGCCGAACTACCTCCATGCTTCGCACATCAAGGCTGCATTTCGCCTAGGAGCGAATGCGATTTGTGAAAAGCCGCTAGTTTTGACTTCAACAGAACTCGACGAACTTGCGGCCGCGGAGAAGCGTTACGATCGTCGCCTCTACACGGTTCTCCAATTGCGTGTTCATGATGCGATCATTGATCTCAAGAAAAAAGTCGATACGAGCGGCAAGTCAATGCATGAGATCGATCTTCAATATTTCACGAGCCGAGGGAATTGGTATCACGAGTCTTGGAAAGGCGAAGTGAAGAAGTCGGGTGGTCTTTCAACCAACATCGGCGTTCATTTTTTCGACATGTTGACTTGGATTTTCGGGCCGGCGAAAGAGGCGACGTTAACGCAGAAATCTGCGACGACCGAAGCGGGAACGCTGAAACTTGAGCGGGCCAATGTAAAGTGGCTTTTGTCGATCGATCGCGAGCAGTTGCCAGCGGCGGCAAAGGTCTCTGGAAAAACAACTTATCGGTCTCTAAAGATTGATGGCGCGGAGTTCGAATTCTCGGAAGGGTTTACGGAACTTCACAACCGCGTCTATAAAGACGTTCTTTCCGGAAAAGGTTATGGCCTTGAACACGCAAGAACGGCGATTGAAATCGTTGAGAAGTTGCGTGGTCAAAACCCATGAGCGACTTCTACAAACACGAAACGGCAATTATCGATGCCGGTGCGAAGATCGGTAAAGGTTCGAAAGTTTGGCACTGGGTTCACATTTGTGGAGGCGCTGAAATCGGCGAGGGCTGCGTTTTTGGACAGAATGTTTTTGTCGGAAATCGTGTTCGACTTGGGAAAAACGTGAAAGTTCAGAACAACGTTTCGATCTACGACAACGTTTTCATCGAAGACGACGTGTTTTGTGGACCGTCGATGGTTTTCACAAACGTTATCAATCCGCGCTCTGAGTTCGTTCGAAAAGATGAGTACCTCGATACGCACGTTCGCAGGGGCGCGACCATCGGCGCGAATGCAACGATCGTTTGTGGCGCTGAGCTTGGCCCGTACTGCTTTATTGCCGCAGGTGCGGTGATTACGAAGAACGTTCCGGCCTACGCATTGATGGCGGGAGTCCCCGCAAAACAAATCGGCTGGATGAGTCGTTTTGGTGAGCGGCTTGATCTTCCGGTTTTCAACGATGGAATTCAAAAACTAGAAGCGACGTGTCCTAAAACTGGTGATCGCTACTCACTTGAAGGCCAGACCCTGACACGTCTTGCGAAGGCCTGAGGTCCGCCGTGTGCGGCATCTCGGGAGTCATACAAAGAAAAAACCAAACGTCGGACCGATCCGCCATCGACAAGATGGTCGCCATGCAAAAACATCGCGGCCCTGATGGCGAAGGGGTATTTGAAGGACCCGGATTTTTCCTTGGGCACAACCGGCTCGCGATTTTGGATCTTTCGCGCGACGGTCACCAACCGATGGAACTCGCCACAGTCAAAGGCGAAAAACTTGTCATCGTTTATAACGGTGAAGTTTATAACTACCTCGAGATTCGCGACGAACTTTCGAAGAAAGGTCATGCCTTTCGAAGTCGCAGCGACACAGAAGTTATCCTGCATGCGTATCAAGAGTGGGGCGCCGATTGCCTTTCGCGGTTTAATGGAATGTTTTCGTTTGTTATTTATGATTCGGCAAAGAGAATTCTCTTCGGAGCGCGCGATCGCTTCGGTGTAAAGCCGATGCACGTGCGCCTTGATGCAGATACCTTCGCTTTTGCGAGCGAGATCAAAGCTTTGCTAGCGGTAAAGCCCGCCGATGGATTCGATCGCCAGACAGTTGTCGACTACCTTTTTTCAGGCCACATCAATCATTCGGGTCGAACCTTTTTTGCGGGTATTGAAGAACTTAAGCCCGGTCACCTCTTCGAATACGATTTGCGAAATCACGAGTACAATACTCGGCCGTGGTACCAGCTTCACGATCGGGTGCGACCACTTACTCTTTCGACCAATGATGCTGCCGAAGCGCTCAAAACATTGCTAACGGATAGCGTGAAGCTGCGCCTTCGCAGCGATGTTCGCGTCGGGACCTGCCTCAGTGGTGGCATCGATAGTTCGTCCATCGCTTCCATCGCTGCAAAACATTATCCAGCCGGCTCGTTCATAGGAATCACGGCGCAAAGTCTTGATCCGTCGAACGACGAGACCGAGTTCGCGCGAAGGGTCGCCGAGCATTCAAATCTTGAATGGCACACCGTGAGCCCCGATGACTTTCGTGAACGCCTTTTGGACGTCGTGCGCACTCAAGATGAACCCTTTGGGGGTCTAAGTGTTTTCATGCAAGACGCTGTGATGCGCGAGGCGAAAAGGCTGGGAGTGCCTGTTCTTTTGGATGGCCAAGGAGGCGACGAGGTTTTTCTTGGCTACCCGAAATACCTTCAGGCGCTGCGCTTCCCACCGCCGCGGGTGATGGCAAAAAAAGTGGCAAGCGCCTTGGGCTGGATTGAAAAACGAGAATTTCATGATGAACTTCGGTTGAAATTCCCGAAGGAGGTCGATCAAGCAGAGGATCATCTTTTGCGATATCGTCGTGCTCTGAACAATGCCCGAGAAGCTCAGATTATCGACATTTCGGAAACGAATCTTCCTCAGCTTCTTCGCTATGAGGACCGGAACTCGATGAGGCATTCGATCGAGACGCGATTGCCATTTTTAGATTACCGGGTGGTCGAACTTGGGGTTGGACTTTCGCTAGCAGCAAAAATCGACGGAGGTAAGCAGAAGGTTGTATTGAGAGATGCAATGCGCGACGTCGTACCCGCTCAAATTCTTAGCCGGCGAGACAAAATCGGATTTTCACCGCCAGATCGTACCTGGAATCAGTATTTTCAATCGCTTTGGCTGGATCATGTCAGCGGTTCGTCGCGTCTTAAGGAAGTTGTTCCCGGCCTCCAGATGGGAGCCTACGAATCGCTTTCTCCATCGAGTCGGTGGAAGCTTATCAACCTTGCTATTTGGTCCGAGACGTATTTTATCTAGTCGCCATATGTGTGGAATCTCAGGGCATTTTTCGCCCCCCGTCGATCGCGAGCTAAAACGGCGCATGGTGAAAGCCATGACGGATCGAATTGCTCATCGCGGACCTGACGGTGAAGGAGTTTGGATATCCTCAGACGGCCGAATAGGACTCGGACATCGTCGTCTTAGCATTATCGATCTCGAAACCGGCTCGCAGCCGATGGTCGCGGCAGACGGCAACGCGCTCGTGTTTAATGGCGAGATTTATAACTATAAAGAATTGCGACGCGAGCTCACCGATTATCCGTTTCAAACCCAAAGCGATACGGAAGTTATTCTTGCTGGTTACAAAAAGTGGGGCGGTGAAGTCGTCAATCGCCTGCGCGGCATGTTTGCGTTTGCTTTGTATGACGCTCGCACCGGTGATCTGTTTTGCGCGCGTGATCCGATGGGTATCAAACCTTTCTATTATGCGGTTACAAAGTCGGGCCTCGTGTTCGGCAGCGAAGTGAAAGCGCTTCTTCCGCATCTCGACACGATTTCGCCGAATCGCCGTGCTCTTAAGGAATATTTTGTTTTTCAGCTTCAGATGGGTGACCGAACTTTATTTGAGGGCGTGAAGCAGCTTGAGGCGGGACATTCCCTCATTCTCTCAAAAAATGGATCTCAGCGGCTCCATCGATATTGGAAGCCGGAATATAAACCAATAAATGCAAACGCGAACCAAGTCGTTGAAGAGCTCAGAGAAGTTTTAAAGGAATCAGTTCATCTGCACACGCGTGCCGACGTTCCAATCGGTGCCTACGTTTCTGGTGGCGTCGATTCGTCATTCGTTTGCGCCATGGCTAAAGAAAGCCACGAGCACGAGATGCTAGGTTTCACAGGTCGTTTTGACGGCTACGAAGGTCGTTTTGATGAGAGCCGCTACGCGCGTGATGTTGGTTCGAAACTTGGGATTAAGATTCACGAACGCACAATAACGGCCGCAGATTTCAAAAGCGTTTTTGCAAAACTTGTCTATCACATGGATTACCCGGAAGCCGGCCCTGGGTCGTTTCCGCAGTACTGCGTTTCAGAGCTCGCAAGCCAGCACCGTAAAGTCGTGTTGGGTGGGCAGGGTGGCGATGAAGTCTTCGGCGGTTATGCGCGCTACATGGTCGGACTTCTTGAAAATGTGCTGGGCGCTTCGATCGACGGCCGTGAAACGGCGCCTGGGAATCTGGCCCTTCAAGATATCCAGGAAAACTTAGCGGTCCTGAAGCAGTACCGACCGATGATGCAAGGCCTGATGAGCGATGGGCTGTTTGGTCCGATCGAGCAGCGTTATTTCAAATTGGTTTCACGGGCGCCCGAGCTTTCAAAGATCGTGGATCTCGAAGGTCTCGATTCGGAAAAACCGTTCGATCGTTTCCAAGAGGTATTCGCAAAATCAGGCGCCCACAGTGATTCGCCAATGACAGCGATGATGGGCTTCGATTTGGTCTCGCTCTTACCGGGTCTTCTGCACGTCGAAGATCGTGTTAGCATGGCGTGGGGTCTTGAGTCGCGCGTCCCACTCGTTGACCGCAATGTCTTTGAATTCGCAGCCCGTGTTCCAGAAAACATCAAAGTTCCAAAGGGCGAGCTCAAAGGAATGTTGCGCGCCGCAGTTGCGCCCTATTTGCCGCCTTCAATCTTAGATAGAAAAGATAAAATGGGCTTTCCGACGCCGCTGAACTTGTGGATGAAGAATGATCTCGGAAGTTTTGTTCGAGAAATTTTTGTCGTCGGCGCCGAAAAGCAACGTGGTTTCTATGATCCGGAGATAATGTTGAGTCAGCTTGATGCCGAAAGCGACTACTCACGAAACATTTGGGGATTGATGAACATCGAAATGTGGATGCAGACGTTTGTGGACCGCGCATCCGAGTACAGGTTCCAAGCATGAAAAAAGTAGTACGCGTTGTTGGCGCTCGTCCGCAGTACATGCAGGTTCCGATCTTGAAGCAGAAGCTTGTTGAGCAAGGTGTGAAGCATATTCTGATTCACACCGGTCAGCATTACGATTCAATTATGACTGGCGAGTTGGCTCAAGAGCTCGGGCTCGGCGAACCCGACATTAATTTGAAAGTAGGCTCCGGAACTCACGCTAACCAAACCGCGCAAATTATGATTCGGCTTGAGGCGGCTCTTCTTGAGATTGCGCCTGATTTTGTCATTGTCGATGGCGATACAAATTCGACTCTCGCGACGGCGCTGGTGACGTCGAAGCTCCGCATTCCGCTTTTGCATGTTGAGGCGGGAATTCGAGATTTCGACAGAGACCGTCCAGAAGAAATTAATCGCATACTTACGGATCACGCCTGTGAGCTAAACGCAGCGCCGATTCCTAGAGCTCTCGACAATCTTCGGCACGAAGGTTTGGCTGACAAAAGTGAGCTCACTGGGGACTTACTGCTCGACAATTTCATTCATTTTGAAACCAAGGCCGATTCGTCGGTGTTCAAGTCGCTCGGGTTGAAAGAACGCGGATACAATCTCATTACGCTTCATCGTCCTGAAAACACGGACGTCGCAAATGTACTGAGATTTAAAGAAATTCTATCGTTCATCGCGAAAACGGGACTACCGAGCGTTTTCCCGTTCCATCCAAGAATCACAGGACTCGTTGCCGACTTTAAAAATGACTCGAGCTTCGCACCCATACGTTTTGTCCCGGCCGTTACCTACCTGCAGATGCTAGCGCTTGTTCGCGGGGCGCAAACTGTGTTTACCGATTCGGGCGGTCTTTCTCGCGAGGCCGTTTGGGCAGGTTCGAAGGCTATGATGTTTTTTAAAGTTGATACGTGGCACGATTTCCTCGAGCGGGGTTGGGCGCAGATTGCAAAAGGTAATCATGCGACCATGGAACAGGCGCTCGATCGGCTTACAGCGGCGCCGCCAATGGCGTCGCAAGCTCTCTTCGGCTCTGGTCGCGCCTCCGAGCGAATAGTTCAGATGCTCCGTTCAAAAGGTTGGATCTAGCAAGTGAACATTTTAATGATCGACCGCAGTAGCATCACCGATCGGCGAATTGTTCTTGAGGCAACGACACTTCAACCGCTCGGTCACGACGTGAACTTGATTGCGTCTTCAGCCGAAACGACCGACTGGCCTGAAATCAAATCTTTCAGGGTGAGACGATTCACCGACCATGCATTTAGTGATAGCACCGAGATATTAGTTTTACGCGACCGTTTGTCAGTGTTTCTGGGAAGTCGTTTGAGTCTGTTGGCCGCCGTGTTTTTTAGGCCGTCGCTTGGTTTTAAATTCGTATCCGGAGCCAACTCGCTTTCACGCTCAAAAATCTTCGGCTTGCAAAGTGTTTTGGGATTGATGTCGAACCACATTGGGCTCCGGGAGGCATCGCTCCTTTTCAAAGCGGCGTGGTCTGCGCGCAGCACCGAGCGCTTCGTTCCAGATAGCTGGGAACAGAAGGTGATTGAAGCGACGAAAGACGAACATTACGACGTCATACACGTTCATGATCTTCCGACCTTGGCGCTCGGTGTTCACTTAAAAAAAGAGAAGCGAGCCAAGCTGGTTTACGATGCTCACGAGCTCTATTGTTATTTGCCGGGGATGAGTGGGGCCGCTCAAGCGAACTTAAAAAAAGTTGAAGGCGCGTTAATAAAGGACGCTGACCTTGTCGTCTTGATAAATGATCAGCAAGCCGAACGTATGCGAGAGGACTATGGGGATTTCCCTTACGTCTGCCTGACCAACGCAACGACTCCGGACGGTGTTACCGAAAGTCGGTCGACACAAATTAGGGACAGGCTGAAGATTTCTCCAGCAGAAAAGATTCTGATTTTTCAAGGTTATGTCAGTCGCGCACGAAATATCGATGCACTGATTGAGGGTCTCGCTCTTTCAAAAACTCGGCCTCACATTGTCTTTCTTTCTTGGGGCCCGGAAATCGCAGATCTGAAAGAGTTGGCAGCGTCGTGTGGTGTCTCAGATCACGTTCATTTCCTACCGCCGGTCCCGTGGGATCAGGTTATTTCGTGGGCGGAAGCAGCGGATGTGGGAATCATGCCCTACCAGCCTACGAATTTGAACACTATCATTTCAAGTCCCAACAAAATGTACGAATTCATTATGGCGCGTACGCCGATGATCGGAAGCAGTGAATTGATCAACGTTAAATCGACGATCGAAGAAAACGGATTCGGGATCACGCGGCTGCTTCGCGAACCGCGGGACTATGCGCTTGCAATTGATGAGATCTTGGATCCCACCGGCACACGTTGGCAGGATGCGCGCGAATCGCTTGAGAAAAACTGGCAGCAGTTTACCTGGGAGAATGCATCGAAGCCTTTTCTTGAATCCTACCGTCGAATGGAGCTTGCAACATGAGTGATACATTTGTACATCCGTCGGCTTTTGTGGAGGCCGGAGCGAATCTCGGCGAGGGTTGTAAGATCTGGCATTTTGCTCAAGTCCGTCCCGGCGCTGAGCTAGGGGCGCGAGTCAGCATCGGTAAGGATTCTTACGTGGATGTGGGCGTAACGATCGGCGAAGGTTCTCGGATACAAAATCAGGTCAATATTTATGCTGGCGTAAAAATAGGTTCCTGGTGTTTCGTTGGACCTGCAGTGGTCTTCACGAATGATCAGCTTCCCAGAGTTGGAAATAAGTCTTGGAAGATTGTCGAGACGGTTGTTGAAAATGGAGCTTCGATTGGCGCCGGCGCAGTTCTTCGGTGTGGAATTAGGGTCGGTGCTTTCGCGATGATTGGTGCTGGAGCCCTGGTCACAAAAGACGTCCCACCATTCACACTCGTGATTGGTCATCCGGCGGGCGATATGAAGCGTGTATGCGCGTGTGGACAGACGATTCTACCACTAGATTCCGAACGTAAGGATTTACTGCGAGCCTGCTGCAAAGAGAATATGTCGGATGCGACTTACGATTTAGCGCAGACCACGCTGACGTCGCTACCTTAAGATTTGTAATCTCCTACGACGGTGGCCGCGATCTGGTCGGGATCGTACCAACACTCGACGAACTTGCGAGATTGAAGTCCTCGTTCTCGCAAGTTCGTAGCGCCGCAGATCACATCCTCTAGCACAGACTCTATCGATTTCGGCGAAGCGCGAATGATTGGGAAATCTCTTTGAAACTCTTTGGGCTCTTGCGCAAGGTCTTCATCTCGTATGTAAGCAATAACGGGTTTTCCCATTGCCATCAGCTCAATGGCGAAGACACCGTACCAACCCGCGAGCAACTGATCCACAATCACGTCAGCTTTTTCGTAGATTTTGCGAGCTTGGTCGTTTGGTAGGTTTTCAATCGTTACGAAATCGAAGTCGAGCCCCCGCGCCTTCAAGGCGGCAACGGCATTTTCAATAAAGCGTGTTCCCTTGGCAAGGCGATGCGTTGGCGCATGCGCGATCGTGATTTTTGATTTCTCAGAGGTCGGAACCAGCGTCCACTCGTTCGGATGTACGCCGGTATAATGAATAAGTTTGGCGCCTACGGGAGCCATTGCTAGCAAATCGGGGCTAACGACATACACTTGGTCGCAAACTCGCCGGTAGTATTCACCCATTCGGCGCTTTCTGTTGTCGGTGTAGGAGTCGTAGTAGTCTGGTCCGACTTCTTGAGCGATCGAAAATTCGTAGCGTTCACGACTGCGATCACCTTGTCGGATGTCGTCACCGTGATACGTCATGAAGATTTTTTTTCCGAGCAGTCGAAGTAGAAAAATATCGAATTTTCCTACGACTGACGAGTAGACCCAGTAAGTTAGGCGGAGAGCGGCCTGAGCGGCCGAATCGCCTTGTTTGACGGGGCGTGGAAACAAAACGAAGAATTTCTGACCAAAATGAAAGTGAAAGACGTCGTATTTGAAGAGATTAGAAAGAAAGAACTTCCAGCGTTTGAACTCCTGCTTGAGAACTCCGTCGCCGGTGTTGAATAGAATCTCATCGGCATTCAAACGATAGGGAGTGTCTTCGTATACGACGACTTTTCCCGAGTGGCCTGCGCGCTTTTCTGCTTGGGAAAGCCCCCACGCCTGGCGGCCAAACGCGACTGGTAAATGAAGAATGCGCATTGGCGGAGCTTAACAGCAGAAATTGGCTACTTGCGATGTATTTTCGATTGAGAACAGCTTGCTCGTAATGTCCGGCAAGTGTACGAATCTCTATATCAAATTCCGAATTTAACGCTAGTTGTCGAGGAGTTTTAATGAACGTTCTGGTTACCGGCGGAGCCGGGTGTGTTGGTTCTCATTTAGTTGAAAATCTTCTCGCCAAGGGAAACAAAGTTCTCGTCATCGACAATTTGGCAACGGGCCGAGCATCGAATTTACCGAAAGATGCGAACCTCGAATTTGTCGAAGGTTCGATCGTTGATCGCGACATGGTTTTAAAAGTTTTCGATAAATTTAAGCCAGAAGTCGTGATTCACGCCGCTGCTGCTTACAAAGATCCAAACAACTGGGTTGAGGACACCAACACAAACGCTCTCGGAACTGCGAACGTCGTTCAGGCCTCAAAAGTCCAAAATGTAAAGCGCTTCATCTATTTCCAGACGGCGCTTTGCTACGGAACAAAGCCGATCGAGCAGCCTGTGACTATCACACATCCGATTCGCCCGGATTGCAGTTACGCCATTTCCAAAACTGCGGGTGAGCAGTATATTTTCATGAGCGGCTTGGACGCAGTTTCTTTTCGTCTTGCCAACGTTGTGGGCCCACGAAACCTTTCGGGCCCGCTGCCGACGTTCTACATGCGCCTCACTCAAAACAAATCCTTGTTCGTGATGGACACGCGGCGTGATTTTATTTTCGTACAAGATCTCTGCGAAGTCGTTATGAAGGCAGTCGATGGTCACGGGAAATCTGGTGCGTACCATGTTTCTTCTGGTGGTGATTTCTCGATCAAAGAACTCTACGAAGCCGTTGTCGATGAGCTCGGAATGCCAGAAAAGAAACAAATCGAAGTTCGACCGCGCGGACCGGATGATGCGTTTACAATTCTTCTCGATCCGTCGCTGACTCAGCAAGCCTTCGGTTGGAAAACTAAAACTTCGTTGCGAGACATCGTTAAGGCCGCCGTAGCGTGGTACAAAGTGAATCCGATCGAACAGACGTTTACTCATTTGAAACTTCCACCGGACAAAACAGTTTAAAAATAAGCGCAGAGGGTCTAGAGAATGCGAGTTTTAATTACGGGCGGCGCTGGCTTTCTCGGGTCACATTTAGCCGAGCATCTTTTAAAAAAAGGTGCGGAAGTTGTTCTGATCGATAACTTTGCGACGGGTCGTAAGGAAAATCTCGCGAATCTGGCTGGAGCAAAATTTGTCGAGGGCTCGGTGGCGAACAAAGCGCTGATCGACGAGTGTTTCGACAAGCTTAAACCCACGCACGTCATTCACTCGGCGGCCGCATTCAAAGATCCGAACAACTGGAAAGAGGACATCGACACGAACGTGCTCGGTACCGCGCATGTCGTACAGGCGTCGAAGCGCCACGACGTAAACCGGCTCGTGTATTTTCAAACCGCACTTGCTTACGGTCGCGCTAAGAGTCCAATCAAAGTCGAAACGGACTACGCTCCATTGCTGTCATATTCTATTTCAAAAGCAGGCGGTGAGTTCTACACGGCCATGAGCGGTTTACCTTGGGTGTCTCTTCGCTTGGCAAATGTCTATGGTCCGAGACTCTTCACCGGGCCTCAGCCAATTTTTGTAAAGAAGCTGCGTGCTGGCGAAGCATGCACCATCGTGAACACTCGAAGAGATTTTCTCGACCTCCGCGATTTCATGATTCTGATGGATCAAGTGCTTGAGGTTGGCGCGCCGACGGGCGCCTACAACGTCGCATCAGGTCGCGATATCACGATCCCTCAGCTCTTTGACATGATAGTGAAAGGCCTCGGCTTGAAAGAAGGTGAGTACAAGCCACCGACCGTTCAGGAGCCTGCCGGCGAAGATTTAAATTCACTTTTGCTCGATCCAAGTTTGACGACTGAAAAGTTCGGTTGGACGCCGAAGATCTCGGTCGCCGACGGAACTGCAGCACTCGTCGAATGGTATAAAGCTAACGGTGTTGGCGAGACATTCACGCACTTCGTGAATAAAAAGTCATGAGTTCCAACGAACCCAAAAATCCAGTCACGACCGTGGCGATTCTTGCCGCCCACGAACCAGATCTCGACCCGCGAATTGACTGGATCGCCGGTTTTACGCCCGGAAATGTGAAGAGCGTAGTGTTTGGAATGTTTGACGTTCGACGTGAACGCAAGCAGCAAGAGATTCGGCGCTCACGTTATCAAATCCTTCGGTTTCACCGAGGACGTTCGCACAAGAAGGAATCTGTTCAGTGGTTGTTTGGTTTGATAAAAAGTCGGAACAAAACTGACTACTACAAAATGATGTTCTTGTTCACCTTTGGCGCGGCTCTGGAGTGTCCCGCAATGCTGCTTTGGGTGCCCGTGGTTGTTATCCGTCGATCTGTTCATTTTTTTGAAGATAAAGCATTGCAGTGGATGTTTTATCCTGCGGATCCAAAAAAATATTCTGTACTTCGGTCAGTTTACCTTGGAATTCGAAGGCCCTTTCGAGCGGTTCTCCATCAGTTGTGGCTGATTCGCCAAAAATATCAATTCCGACCAAACCGTCTGCTCATCGTTATGGATGTCGCCCAGTACTTTTTTTCGACGACCAAAGTTTTGGTCGAGGCCGTCGTGGCCTCGCCTGAAAAATTTGATGTTATTCATGCCAACGATCTCGAGACATTGTTTGCAGGCGTCGAACTAAAACGCCGTTTAGGCAAGAAGCTGGTCTTCGATGCTCATGAGTTTTGGCCTCATTCGGACGTCGCAGCTCGATGGTGGGAAATTCGATTTTGGGAAATTGTAGAGCGCAATCTTGTTCAGGAGGTTGATCGTGCTTTCACGGTCTCTGAACAGCTCGCAGAGATAATGGGCGATCGGTACGGCAAAAAATTCGGATCTCTGCCGAATAGTGAACCCTATGACGGGTACTCGCAACGAGCTTTGTCGACGGAGCTTCGATCAGGAACGAACTTTGTCTTTCAGGGTGGCTTCGCAGAAAGGCGTGGCATCGAGTTTCTTCTAAAGGCATGGGCAAAGGCCGACCTAAAAGACTGTAAGTTGATTTTGAGGGGTCCTGATTCTGATGCGAAAGCCATCTGCGTGAAGATCGCCAAAAAGCTTGGCGTCTTTGATAAATCGGTCGTCTTCGCCGCCTCTGTAGATGAAACTGAATTACTTAAGTCACTTAAGGGTTGTGACGTCGGCATCATTCCGTATGAGCCTTACGGAATAAACTACCGTTACTGCTGCCCTAATAAGCTCTCGCAATACATGAAGTGTGGACTTGCCGTCCTTCACAATAATCTTCCGTATGTGAATCAAATCGTCACGGATGCGAGGGCGGGCTGGCAGTATGACAGCCGCAACATGGTCGCAACCGTTAAGCTCTTGCGATCCATTGCCGGCGATCGCGAAATGACAGCGAAGTACGGTGCAAACGGTGAACAGTATTTCAATCAGCGCTACAATTGGCAGGCCGTCAGCAACGAGCTTTACGGCAGTTATCAGTTATAGAACAACGACGTCTGCAGCTATTTATTGTTCATATGGATGTTGTGCTTTTGAATCGAGTGATCAATCCGCTTTCGATTCTCTTTCGTCCATCGAATCGTTGCTTCGAGCCCGTCTTCGATACTTGTCGTCGCTTCAAATCCCAGGTCGCGTTTGGCTTTTTCGGTTGATCCGAAGCGTTTGCCAGAGTGGTCCCATGCTCGCTTCGGTAGTCGGGTGATCGGCGTCCGGTTTTCAGTCATGCGGTTGATGAGGTCCGCGAGATTTGAGATCGAAGTCTCGACTCCCGTCGCGATGTTATATGCTTCAGGTGCCTTGCCTTTTAAAGCCAACGCCATGAGCCCTTCCGCAACATCTGAAACAAAAATGAAGTCCCGAGTGGCGATTCCCTCATTCTCGACAGTGAGCCCCTCGCCATTGAGCGCTTTCCAAACGAATGACGGCGTGACGTTGCGCCAAACAGTCGCCGGGGTGCCTCGCCATCGACCTGCTCCCAGCACTTCGCCGGGCCCGTAAACATTTTGAAATCTCGCGCGAACGATTGGAGTGCCATACTGTTTGAAAAAATATTTCGCGTAAAATTCGCCGAAAATTTTTGACAGCGAGTATGGTGAGTCACCGTCGATCGCGACGAGATCGGTTTCTTCAGTCGCTTCAGCAGGACCGAAAGTTTTTTCAGCGACCGCGCAACCCGCGCCCGAATACACCACTTTTTTCACTCGTTTGAAGTCGCGGATGTGATTGAAAAGTTTCAAGCTCGTTAGAGTATTGTTCTCATGATCAGCCAGGGGATCGTGAATTGAGCTCTGGTTGCCGTGAAAAGTTGCGAGATGCCAAATATAGTCAAAGCGGTCTGTGAGAGACTTAAGAAACAAATCATCTGCGATACTGCATGCGTTCAAAACGACACGTGGATCATTCGGCAAATTTTCGGGATCAGAGGATAGCAAGTTGTCAACAACCTCAATGCGCGCCACACCCTCTGCGAGGAGCATTCGAACAAGATTTGAACCTACGAAACCCGCTCCACCGACGACCAGAACATTAGTGTTTTCAAAACGCTTCATAGGCCGAATATGAGTAGCAAACGCAGGCTGGGTCAACGGTCTTAAGCAACTCCCGAATATGCATTGCGGCAACTAGGTGAGCCGTTCTATATTTCGGCATTCAACACCCCTAGGAGACGCGAATGTTTGGCGTAAAGACGAAACTAAAATCGACCTATTCGAGATTGAGAAACTCGTTTTTGCACGCCCGAATAAAAGCGCCTGCACCCGTGCCCTTCAGCACAGACCAGACGATGCCGAGGCCAGTTGAAAAAAGGTCGGTCGCATCCGAAAGAATTTTGATGGTCGCTTACTTTGATCCGGCGGGCATTTCGACAATTGTTGAGAATATCGGCTCTTGGACATCACTTTCGAAATATAAGTTCGATATCGTGAATTTATTCGAAGGAAAGCATACCAACGGACTCGAGCTTCCGCCCGCGCTTGAATTGCGCCACTACGATGCGATTTTGCTTCACTGCACTGTCGCCTACAACCCTATTAATCTTCGTGCGCTTGATCGATCGTTGAAGACAAAGATTCGAAATTTCCGCGGCATCAAAATTTTGATGAAGCAAGATGAACACTTTAGGACGAATGAGATCGTTGAATACATTAGCAGTCGTCATTTCGACGTCCTTCTCACGGTCGCTGACAAAAGTATGATTGAGCATTTTTATCCACCCAAAAAGATCGGTACGAAACTTAAGATCTATCATGCGCTCACGGGCTACATCTCTGATGAAATGTTGAATCAGCACTTCCCACCTTTAAGCGAGCG
This sequence comes from Bdellovibrionales bacterium Ga0074137, assembly GCA_001464715.1. Taxonomy (GTDB): domain Bacteria; phylum Bdellovibrionota; class Bdellovibrionia; order Bdellovibrionales; family JAMPXM01. Next base: position 305,472 of record LNDT01000030.1, read on the forward strand.
CCCTATCGACGTTGGGTACCGCGGTTCAATTCAGGGTTGGCAGTTGGGTCGGTTGGCTTATGAGAAGCGAGAGATTGGTGATCGGTTTTCTGAGGTTTGTCGCAGTCAGGGTTTGAGTTTCGATATTTCAAGCCGTTGGGAGGATCGGTTCTCGGGGCAAGATTGGTTTCAATTCCTTGGACGCCTCAAAGCTGTTCTCGGGGTCGAGTCCGGATCAAGCATCGTTGATTTCGACGGGACGGTTGAAATCGCCTGCGCGGACTACCTTAAGAAAAATCCCGCAGCTACGTTTGAAGATTTTCAAGAAAACATTCTGAAAAAGTTCGACGAAAACGTTCATTACAAAACGATATCTCCCCGGCACTTTGAAGCTGCAGCAACAAAAACGGTTCAGATCCTTTACGAAGGTCATTATTCCGGCATCTTTAAGCCGGATCGCCACTATATTTCGCTGAAGCGCGACTACAGCAATATCGCCGATGTGATCGAGAAATTGCGCGATCTGGAATTCTGCAAGCGAATCACGGAAACCGCCTACAATGAAATCGTTCTTAACCCAAAGTATCATTACAAAAACTTCGTTACCGAAGTTGACGAGCTTATTGGTTCTGCATTTACCGCACGGAATCCTAAGTAGAGGCGTCGGGTCTTTTTATGGTTCGACGCCAGCAATGTGACGATACTCTTTAATTGCGGCCTGAGCGGTTCCTTCGTAGATAATTGCGCCTTTTTTGAGAACAATCACTCGAGTACAGAGTTGCTCGATGAGGCTGAGATCATGCGACACGATCACGAGACCTTTCGCATTCTCGACGAGCTTGTTCATTCTCTTTTTTGCTTTGTCGACGAACGCGACATCGCCCGCCCCCAGCATTTCGTCCAAGACAAGAATTTCTGGCTGTACGCATGTGGCGACGGTGAAAGCCAATCGCACTTGCATTCCCGAAGAATAATATTTAACCGGAACGTCGATAAATTCGCCGAGATCGGCAAACTCGATGACTTCATCGATGTGAGATTCGACTTGCTTCTTAGTGAAGCCGAGCATGTAGCTGTTGAAATAAATGTTTTCTCGGCCAGAGAACTCTGGGTCGAAACCGGCGCCAATTTCAATGAGCGGCTGTACGCTACCGTGAACGTTGATGGTTCCACGTGTCGGTTTTAAAATTCCGGAGATAACTTTCAATAGCGTACTTTTGCCTGCGCCGTTGAATCCGATAATGCCGACGCGTTCACCCTCAAAAACCACTAAGTTCATATTTTTCAGTGCGAGGAGCCGATCCTTCTTTTTTGCGACGTACTGCTTTCTGGTGATTGTATTGACGAACCATTCCTTGAGCGTGTTCGTGCGGTCAAAATGAAGATCATATTCGAGGTCGACTTCGTGAAGCTCAATAAGGGAAGTTGCGTCCGTCGTCATAATTTAAACACTATTTTATTGTCGTACTTTTTTAATAACCACAGTCCAAAGGTAAGACTAAGAAGGGACAATGCGCCTGCGACCAACCATGTTTCTGTCGGTGGAAACTTTCCCGAGATGAGTGGCAAACGGAAGAGGTCCAGAAAATAGGTAATGGGATTCAATGTCGCAATCCAGTGGTACTGCGCAGGCAGCATCTCTTTGCTGTAGGCAATTGGAGTTGCAAAAAATAGCGCCTGAAGCAGGACGGGAATGATATGGCCGAGATCTCGGAAATACACAGTTGCCACACTGATCATCGACGCAATTCCGGCTAAAAATAGGCCCGTTAGCAAGAGTGCCGCTAGAGAAAGTGGGAAGGTCGCGTGCAACGTGATTGCTCCGGTTGCGAAGCCAATAACTAAAAGACCAGTCGCTGAAAGCGCAAAGTTCCAAAGTTCGTAACTGACAACATTTAGAAGGAACATCGTTTTGGGCACGTAGATCTTGCGGATGAAATGCTCATTACTGATCATAATGGAGGGTGACTTTCCGATCACGCCGCTCACAACGGAAAAGAATAGGGCGCCGGAAAAGTAGTTAGCATAATAATCTTGCATCCTATCTTTGAGCAGAAGGCCCATTATAAAGCCGATCATTATGTAATGAAGCATCGGGCCAAAAACGGTCCAAATGTAGCCCAGATACGAACGTTTATAGCGAATCTTAGTCGTGGTGTAGACGTAAGAAATTGTGACGTACCGGTATTTCCATATCTCCAGCGCATCTCGGCGAATCTGTTCGAACAAACTGTGCTTAACCCCGGCGCGACTCGGGCGGGGTGTCGTAGTATTCAAGGAGCTTCCAATCTTTTTAGACGTCCGGATAATGTCGAAGGCGTCTCTATTTTGCAATTACGGACGGCGCGTTACAATTTGCGGATATTGTGAATGAATGTACTAGTTCTAGAGCATTCCGCGCGCTAAGTCAGCCCTCTAGGGGAGATTGTCGAAATGAACGTTAATTCAACCGCTCGTCGCGTGGTAAAAAAGTCGCTTGTGAAGCTGGGTTTGATGGACGCTAAACCGCTGGAATCGGCCGTCGCTCCTCTTGAGGAAAATATAAGCGGGACGGATTACTGGACCGGCCACAACGTCACGAACCATCACATCTTCAAGACGGCCGAAGAGTCGTTAGAGTATTTCGACTGGCGCAATCGCCAGTACTACAACTACATCGAACTGATGCCGGTTTCAGGGCAAAAAGACAAAGTCGTATTGGATTATGGCTGCGGACCAGGGCACGATCTTGTCGGTTTCCTTGAATTCTCGCGCCCGAAGAAAATTTATGGCGTTGACGTTTCCTCTTCGTCATTAGCAGAGGCTAAGGACCGCGTCTCTTTGCACCAGCGCGAAAGTGAAGTCGAGCTGTGCCGTATTGGCGCGGGGGAACCTCTTCCTATGGCCGACAATTCCGTCGATTTTATTCACAGTTCCGGCGTGCTCCATCACGTTGAAGATTTATCGTTAGCGCTCAGCGAATTGCGTCGCGTGCTTCGTCCTGGCGGCCGCATGCAGATCATGGTCTACAATTACAATTCACTCTGGTTGCATCTTTACGTTGCCTACGAATTACAGATTTTGCAGGGGAAGTTTCCGGGCTTAAGCATCCGTGAAGCCTTTCGAAAAAGCACTGATGGCGAGACGTGTCCAGTTTCGCACTGCTACACTCCAGAAGACTTCTGCCATATTTTGACGAAGGCAGGATTCTCGAATGCGGAGTTTAAAGGGGCGGGTATTGCAGCGTTTGAAATGATGCAGTTGCCGCTTCGCTTTCCCGCCCTCATTCAGCAAAAACTTGGGAGAGAGCATCGTGAATTTCTCTCCAATCTGACTTTCGACCCGAGGGGTTTGCCGCTTCACAACGGTGTCGTTGCTTGAGTTGATGCGGTTTACAACTGCTCGAAATAGGGCGCATAGTTTAGCGGTATAAAGAAATCTACATTCCTAGGATGTCTGTAAATGAGAACTCAAAAATCCAATGTCGGCGAGTTTAACGCTGATGTCGCGGCGAACGGTGGGTACCGTTACACGACGAATGCTCCATTTTCTTCTGAGGTCGCGAATTTGCGTATGACGCAAGCGACGGTCGCGCTCATACCAAAAGACGTGAAGAGCATTTTGGATGTTGGTTGTGGCGATGGCACCTACACTGCTGAACTCAAGCGGTCGTTCCCAAATGCGAAAGTCGTCGGACTCGATCCGGCATCAGAGGCCATTAACCGTGCAAGCCGATTGATTCCGTCGGCGCAGTTTCAAACGGGCGATCTTTTGAATCGAGATACATTGCCGAACGAAATGTTCGATATCTGCGTTATCAGAGGGGTCATTCATCACCTACCCGACGCGCAAAAGGGAATCGTAAATGCGGCGAGGCTTTGCAAGACCCTGATTATCATCGAACCCAATGGCAATAATCCAATTCTGAAATGGATCGAAAAGAATTCGCAGTATCACATCGACCATGAAGAGCAGAGCTACTCAAGTAGTCAACTTTTAGCATGGTGTGAAAGCACTGGGGCGCGCAAGATTGCGATAGATTACGTTGGCTTCATTCCGTTTTTCTTCCCTACGCCACTCGCAAAAATTATATATTTCTTCCAACCTCTCTTCGAAAAAATCTATCCCCTGAAGAAATACTTTTCGGCACAAATTGTAGTTCGCTGTGACGGAGTGACGTGAAGAGCTCGTTGCGTGAAGACTTGAAGTGGTGCACCGAGAAGTTGCTCGCGATGCACTCCCAAGCAAAAATTGGACATTTGGGCGGAAATCTATCCTGCTTGCCTGGCCTTTGCGCCGTTGCGGCCCAATTGAGGCCCGATGATCGCTTGATTCTTTCAAAGGGCCATTCAGCCGGAGCTTTGTACGTCACGCTCGCCCGTCATGGCTTCATAGAAGAGTCAGAGCTTGAGACGTTTCACAAAGACGACACCCGGCTGCCTGGCCATCCGCCCGCTAATTTATTTCCGCAGATCCCGTTCGCAACAGGCAGTCTTGGTCATGGTTTGTCCCTGGCGGCCGGATTCGCTTATTCACAAAAATTGCGCCAGACGGAAAATCAGATCTACTGCCTAACGTCGGATGGTGAATGGCAAGAAGGCTCTACTTGGGAAGCGTTGATCTTTGCAGTCCATAACCGCCTGACGAATCTCACAATTCTGGTGGATCACAATGGCTTGCAGGGGTTCGGCTCTACGCGAGAAGTCGCTTCGATGGATCCCCTTTGGGAGCGGATTCGAGGCTTTGATATCGAGACCGAGGTCATCGATGGTCACGACGTCGATCTGATCGCCTCGCGAATTCACGAGCGGGCGCCCCGACTGCGGATTCTTTTTTTGAAAACGATCAAAGGAAAAGGCGTCGCCGAATTTGAAGGTCGAGTGAAAAGCCATTACTTGCCCATAACCGATGCACAGTTTGAACTGGCTATGAATGAAGCGCGAGAGAAAACGCTGTCATGAGAAACGAACTTTGTAATTCTCTAATTGAGCAGGCTTCTAATCCTTCAATGATTTTCCTGACAGGCGATCTTGGATTCATGGCGCTTGAGCCGCTTCAGGAGAAGCTCGGTGAGCGATTTTTAAATGCAGGTGTCGCAGAACAGAACATGATGTCAGTGGGTGCCGCGTTGGCGAAGGATGGCTGGCAGCCGTGGTGCTACAGTATAGCCCCCTTTTGTTTCGCCCGGCCATTTGAGCAAATTCGGAACGATATCTGCCTTCACGATCTGCCGGTGAAGCTACTTAGTAATGGCGGGGGCTACGGCTATGGCGTCATGGGCCCAACCCATCATGCTGTTGAAGATTACGGAGTCATGCTTGCGCTGCCGAACATGAAAGTCTTTGTGCCATGTTTCAATGAGGATGTTGCGCCGACGACTTTGGCCGCTTCACTTTGGAATCATCCGTCTTATGTCAGACTCGGTCGCGGGGAACTTCCAGTCGGTGAAGTAGCGCCTAAGTACGAGCCTTGGAGGCAGGTGACGCGAGGAAGTGGGGCGGTTGTCGTGGCCGTCGGTCCGCTTGGCGGCGTCGCGTGGTCCACGCTTCGCGACCTTTCTGATGCCGAACGGCCGGACCTGTGGATCCTCTCTGAGCTTCCGATTCTTGATACGCTCATTCCTCAAGAAATACTCTCAAGATTAAACGCGGGAGCTCGTCTCGTGGTTATTGAAGAACACGTCACACACGGAAGCGCCGGAGCACTGCTTGTCTATGCACTAACAAATCTTGGAGTAAGCGTGCGAGGGTTCAAACATCTTGCTGCGAAAAGCCTTTCGGTTGGGGCCTACGGCTCCCAGCAGTTTTTGAGAGCGCGATCTGGTCTTTCACCTGAGCACATTAAATCCGCAGTTGTTTCGAGTGGAGCTGGCAAATGACGAAGAGTGAAATTCACGCACTTCGGGGCCCGATCATCGTCTTAGGTGCGGCAGGATTCGTCGGAGCAAATTTATTTTTAAAACTACAAGCAGAGCGTAACGACGTCTTTGCGATCGTTCGCAATGCGGAAGCCTGGCGCTTGGAAGGTGTAATTCCAGAGCGTATTCTGCAAGTCGACATCACGGATACTTCGGCAGTCACAAATCTGATAAATTCAACCCAGCCTCAGACGGTTTTTGATTGTGTTGCCTACGGTGCTTATTCGTTCGAAGAAAATGCGGCGCTTATTCATCGCACGAATTTTACAGCGCTCGTTGATATGATTGAAATGTTGGTGGGAAAACCGTTCGCCGCGTTTGTTCACGCGGGAAGTTCTTCGGAATACGGATTGAATTGCACGCGCCCCAGGGAAGATGCGGAACTGAGACCGAATGGGCACTATGCAGTTAGTAAAGCGGCGATGGCGCATTACATTCACTACACAGGCGTCATTCGTGGATTTCCGATCGTCAATTTGCGGCTCTATTCGGTTTATGGCCCCCTCGAAGACACATCCCGATTAATGCCGAATCTCGTAGCAAAGGGACTTGCCGGAGATTACCCGCCGCTGGTCAGTGAAGACACTTGCCGTGACTTTATTTATATCGATGACGTCTGCGACGCTTTTGTTCAGGCGGCTCTGCGAATGCATCCAGAGATGTTCGGACAATCCTATAACATTGGTACCGGTGTACCCACGACAGTTCGCGATCTCGCTCTGGCCTCAAAGAAACTTTTCGGACTTTCTTCCGAACCAAAATTCGGGTCAATGCCAGCGCGCAAATGGGATACGCCCAACTGGTATTCGAATCCAGAAAAAGCAGGTCGTGATTTTGGCTGGAAGGCTCAGATCGGTCTTCCACAGGGACTCGCTTTGATGCGCGACTGGGTTGCCTCAATTGATGTGAATACTTTCTCTGAGCGATCTAAGGCGAAAGGAAAAACGCGTAAACGAAGCGTTAGTGCGATCGTCGCCTGCTATAAAGATGAATTGGCAATTCCATTCATGCACGAGCGGCTGACCAACGCCTTCAAGTCAATCGGCTGTGACTATGAAATAATTTTTGTGAACGATGGAAGCCCAGACGCGAGTGCTGAAGTTATCAGGCGACTTAGCCAGAGTGATCCACGCATTCTTGGGATATCTCACAGTCGAAACTTCGGAAGCCAAATGGCGTTTCGCAGTGGAATGGAACTCTCGACGAAAGACTCAGTTGTATTGCTTGACGGTGACCTTCAAGATCCACCGGAACTAATTCCGGACTTTTACGTAAAATGGGAAGAGGGTTTCGATGTCATCTATGGTCGGCGTGTGAAACGAGAGATGCCATTTTTGTGGGGCCTCATGTACAAGGCATTTTATCGGCTGCTCGGCGCCTTCAGCTACATTTCAATTCCACGTGATGCCGGAGATTTTTCTTTGATCGATCGAAAAGTTGTCGGCTGGTTATTAGCCTGCGGCGAGAGAGACCTTTTTATGCGCGGACTCCGGGCTTACGTTGGTTTTAGACAAACCGGGGTTGATTACAATCGACCCGAGCGAATGTTCGGCGTCAGTACGAACAATCTCATCAAAAATATTGGATGGGCGAAGAAGGGGTTTTTCTCTTATTCAAATGCGCCTCTTCACGTGACGACCGCAGCCGGCTTCGCAATGTTGGCTGTTGCAACGATTCTCGGAGTGGCCGCCGTCGCCGTTCGAATTTTTCGTCCTGAAATGGCGCCGAGGGGCGCGACAACGATACTGTTGATGATCCTCTTTTTCGGCTCCATAAACCTGGTCGGGATCGGAATCTTAGGTGAATACATTGGTAAAATCATGGAAGAGGTGAAAGGCCGCCCGCGACTTATCCGTTCGGCATTGATCCGCGGTGGGGAGTTGAGTGAACTTTTGCCGGATGGATCGGTTCGCCGATGAGAGAGCTTATAGCTCGAAACTGTCCCGTCTGCAGCTCGGGATCAGAACAGGCGGTTCCATTTCTAGATCGAAAGATTGATGAGAGTCGAATCAACGAATTCTCGTATGCTTCACGTAAAGAGCCGGAATACATGTGCTATCAGTTGGTTCGATGCACAACGTGTGATGTTATCTACGCGAACGAAACTCCGAACCACGAAACCATCGGCCGTGCCTATCATGAGGCGGCGTATAACTCTAAGACGGAAGCGCAAGATGCGGCGGGATCTTATCTCGAGGCACTGAAGCCTCACTTTCAGACGTTGAAAGACCGAACCGGAGTTCTGGAAATTGGAACGGGGACTGGCGTTTTCCTGCAGCAGTTGAAGACTTGTGGATTTTCTGATCTCGTCGGCGTTGAGCCGTCTCGCGCCGCCATTGAGGCGGCTGAACCAGAGATTAAGCCGGTCATCAAAGAAGGACTCTTCGAGAAGAAGGATTTTAGTCCGAAATCCTTTTCGTTTCTATGCTGCTTCATGACCCTCGAGCATGTGAGTGAACCTAAGCAGCTGATGGCAGAAAGCCACTCACTATTGAAGCCAGGTGGGATGATGGCTGTTGTCGTCCATGACTGGCGAGCTTGGAATAATCGTATTCTCGGGGCAAAAGCGCCGATTATCGACATTGAGCATCTTCAACTGTTCTCAGCGCAAAGCATTGAGGAGCTTTTCAAGCGAACCGGTTTCACAGATGTTCGGTGCGCCAGTTTTAAGAATCGCTATTCGCTCGCCTATTGGAATAGATTATTCCCAACCCCTGCACCGCTCAAACGCTTGATTCATCGACTGCTCGAAGCTTTGAGGATCGATAATTTGCACCTACCCATGAATGTCGGGAATCTTATGGTCATCGGCCGGGCCCCTGCCGCAGAGGATTTAACGTGATCCTTTTGAAAGCGGTAAAGATTATCGGCGAGGAACTTCGCTGGCTTCTTCGTTTGGACTTATTTATTGCAGCGGCCGTCTGCATATTTTTGCTCTTATTCTTGCCTTCGATCGCGCGATACGCGGACAACGCTGTTATGTTGGCGTCGTCGATTGATGATGAACCGTTTATAACTATGCAGCTCGATGGAATGACGGTTGCGCCTTATGGTCATCCGGGTAACTACCTAAAAGTTGAATCAGAAAATATTATTCCGGCTCATTGGTATAATCTTCGATACACGAATCTCGTCTACTATGGGGGACTCTACCTCGACATCGCGTTTGCGTTTTGGATGCCGTTGAAATGGGCCGGTGTATCTCTGTTTCCAGCCGGACCTATTTTGTTGCGAGCGTTGGCGATATTGTTTTCCGCGCTCTTCATGATGGGCTTTTATAACTTTTGTCGCAAACATCTGGGAGTATTACCTGCTGTCTTTGGTGTGACGTTTTTAATGGCGAGTGCCAACTTTCTTTATATCGGCACCATGATTCATCCCGATAGTTTACTGTTCTTCATTTTGATCGTCGCACTCGCCTTAGCTATCCGCCATTTGAAAGACACTAAGCTTGAAAGCGCCGTCGCCCTCGGTGTATTCGCCGGACTTGGACAGAGCGCAAAGATGGCTGGCACTGCGCCTCTAATACCCTTGGCTGCGGTCGTTATTTTAGTGGCAGCAAGCCGCCGCGAGGGAAAAAAAGACTTCAAATTTTTAATGCGTACTTTATGCGTTGGTGCCGCCACCCTGGTGGCTTCATTGGCTGCGTTCTTTTTGACGACCCCCTACGCGATCTTCGACAATTATTACCGACGAACATGGGATGCGGGCTCCAAACTACTTTCTGGCGATTCGCCAGTGTCACCAACAAATTTTTTAGATTGGCTTACGGCCTTCAAGATCGACTCTGGTTTATTGCCGCTAAGCCTCGCGCTGGTCGGGAGTGTTTGTGCTTGTTTGATCCGTTCAAAAAAGGAAAGTGAAAAGAGCACGATAGCTTTGTTGGGCCTTAGTCTTTCTATTTTTGTTTGGTATGCAACATTCCAAAAATTTTGGGTGCAGCTGCAATACTTAATTATCCCAATTGGCGCCGTTGGCGCCTATGCGGGATATTTTTTTGAACGAACATTGCAGTTCATAGAAGAAAAAACTGAAAAAAATTGGATAGTTCGGTGCGGTCGGCTCGCGTTGTGTCTGATGCTTTTGGTTTTTTTCGAAAGTAGGTTTTTCGATACTATTGTTCGATTTCCACTGACCTATTTCGACTGGCGATTGTCGACCTCAATAAAGCAAGGGCACTGGGCTGCCGCTGAACTCCCACCGAACAGTGGCCGGATTTTATTGCATTATGGCGTTTACTTCGACCCAGAGAAGTTTCCCGATCAAAAACCTAACGGTGGACCGATCCGATACGTCGATATCGAAACCTATAAACCGACTTACTTTACAATCACCCAGCCTCACGGCGGCTGGATGTTGAGCAACTTTGTGACTGAGAAGAGAACGAGAGCTGATACCGCGTACGGCTCTCTGCGACTCTACCAAGATCTTTTTGAGCAAGGCCAAGACGGTCAATTTAGTGTTCGTGACCCAGGCGTAAGCGGCGTAACACACATAAAGACGGTGTTCCGCGAAAAGGGCTGCTACGCGGATCTGATTGGACCGTGGCAACAAAAGTGGAATTGCGTATTCAACCGGATTGTCAGAGGAGATTTTCCAATTTTCCCAACAGGCGACAGTCAGTCGTTCATCTTCAAAGTCGATATTGCCAAATTCCCGAAGGTGACTAGTTCCAGCGAGTGATGATATTTTATGATGCGGATGACCTTCGACTAGATGCTGTCTTTTAAACATCTGGCGACCGCGTTTGCCGCTAATCCGTTGCCGTAAGGTTGGGCTTCACGGAAATCAGGTGGTGACGAGAGATTGCGGTAGAAAGCCGCTTCAATCGCCGAACTTTTGAGCCCACACAAGACGTTGACGCCGAGCTCAACGAGCTCGGTCCACTCGGTTTCTTCGCGCAAAGTCAGACACGGTTTTCCGAAAAAATACGCTTCTTTTTGAAGTCCGCCACTGTCGGTCAATACAACGGTGCATGCTTCAAGGAGTGCGAGCATCTCGAGGTAACCGACCGGAGCGATGAGGTGAACACCTGACGGGGTGATACCTAGCGACTCCATTTTTTTTCGGGAACGGGGATGGACAGGCCAGATGACCGGCGATTCTTGCGCGATTTTGCTGAGGGCCGAGAGCAGTTCAGTGAAAACCTTCGTATCGTCGACCGACTCTTGGCGGTGCAGCGTGCAGAGTACGAACGGTTTTTTCCGAAGTGACTCTGGCAGCTCGGATGGCCAGCGGGCATTTTTCTTATAATACAAAGTGGCGTCGAACATCACGTCGCCTACGTTTTCGATTTGGAACGTCGGTGTGCTATAACCCTCGATTTTGAGGTTTTTAACAGCAGAAGCCGTTGGACAGAAGAGCCACCGAGAAACTCGATCAGTCAATGTTCGATTAATTTCTTCTGGCATTTTCATATTGAACGAGCGGAGTCCGGCTTCAACGTGGGCCACTGGAATGTGTAGCTTCGCAGCCGCTAATGCGCCGGCGAGAGTGGAATTTGTGTCACCAAAAACTAATAGTGCGTCGGGTTTTTCTTGAAGCAAAATCTCTTCGATACGACGAAGCATCTCTCCGGTCATAGCTCCATGTGTGAGACCAGAAATTCCCAAAAAATGTTTAGGTTTTGGAATTTCCAATTCACTGAAGAAGACATCCGACATGTTGGCATCTGAATGTTGGCCTGTATGAATAATTGATTCCGAGATTCCAGCCTCGAGAAGGGCGCGGCTGACGGTAGCAGCTTTAATAAACTGGGGACGGGCGCCGACGACAGTTACGATAGTTTTCACATTCGGAAGTTAGCTATTTTGGGTCTTTCGCGCAATGACTCAAGCTGTTAGCCTGAGGCCGTGAAGATTCTCATCACGACCGTTTTTTTTCCTCCACAGAACGCCATCGCGTCTCAGCGCCCCTATAGTTGGGCACTGACCTGGTCACAAGCGGGTCATGATGTGACTGTTTTGACGATCGAGAAGGATTTAAAGCGCTCGGACCTTGCGCCGATGCCCGAAGGTATTTTCAAGACCATTGAAGTTCCCACCGGTGGATTTATCGGAGGCCTTCGTCAGCGCAGAAACGCCGAGCGCACCGTTTCGGAACTCTCGTCGCCGCTCGGCGCGCGACCACCGGAAGGCGTACGCAGCCGGCTTCGGAAATGGCTTCGACGGCGGGGATTCTTATCTTCCGTCCGTTGGCCCGATGTTTTCGACTTTTGGGTGCCGCGCGCGAGGAAAGCGATCCCAAATGAGAAATTTGATCTGATTGTTTCGACATTTGGACCTCCGGCCTCGCTTTCCGTAGGCTACCAGGCAAAAAAGATGAACCCCGAAGCCAAATGGATCTGCGACTTTCGTGATCTATGGACTGACAACCACGTCTATCCCGGGTTTTGGCCGCTGACGATTTTGGAAAGCTGGGCCGAGCAGCGTTACTTGGACGCAGCCGACGGCGTGACAACAGTGAGTGATGCCTTGGCGGTCTCGCTTCAGGCGCGAGTCGGATCTCAAAAAAAAGTCGCGGTGTTTGAAAATGGTTTTCAACCCGGCGAGCTTTTGACGCTCGATGCGGCCTCGGTATTTACGGATGGGGCAAAACGCCGTCTTGTCTACACGGGATCACTTCATCCCGAGCATCGAAATCCGCGTCCACTGTTTGAAGTTATTGCGGGACTTTCCAAAGAGCAGCGAAGCCAGCTGGATTTTATTTTTGCAGGACCGCGCGAAGATTTTCTTGATCACATGATCAGCGAATTTTCCCTTAGTGATTGTGTGCGTCCTGTTGGTTCGCTGAACCGGAATGAGTCGCTTCGGTATCAGCGCGATGCAGACGTTCTGTTATTTTTCGAAAAACAGCACGAGGCTTCGCGCGATGGCGTTTTGACCGGAAAACTTTTCGAGTATCTTGCGACGGGTCGACCCATCTGCGCGATCGGCATTGATTCGACGACCACTGTCGGTTCCCTCTTAGAGAAAAACGGATGCGGTGTCGCGCTGGGTGTTGATGCGGACAAAATTCGGCGCGCTCTGGAAAATCTTCTGTTGTCGGATCGTCCGGCTGGCCGTTCTGTCGGCGCCAGTTCCGACAACAGGTCCGACGTTATGCACCGCTATGATCGCGGCGAGATT
>LNDT01000031.1 GCA_001464715.1 Bdellovibrionales bacterium Ga0074137
TCATATAATAAATGAGCGCCATCGAAATCACGACTGCCTATCGGCGTTTCAAGACATAGCAAGAAATCGTCTAGACGTTCGTCGTGACAAAAACCAATTCTTCTGAAGCGACGTCCTGTCAGTTGAAACGAACCTTCGTGGCCGCCCGAGCGGCACTTGCGGCTAGAGGATCTTTCGCGGCGCTGCCTCTTTTTTTAGCTCCGCCGGCGACGGTAATTTTCCAGTAACTGGGGAACTGGTCGGCTGCGATCGGCAGTGTTTTTTCGCTTGGATTTTACTGGATGGAAACCGTGCAAGACCGATCAAGCTTCGGCGCATCGGCCGTCAGCGATTTCGTACCCGTCGAAGAATCCGACGCTGTCTGATCTTCTATAGGAATGGGTGCCTTTGTCAGAAGACCTGACGCCGTCACAACCGAAGCCATATCGATGTTCGGAGCGGTCCGAAGTATCGAAATCATAGCGCTCGTCGCGCGCTGATTTTTATTCGCGCCTTTTTGGAGATAGACTCCGCAGCTGACCAATTCGTCTTTGATTTCAACGGCAAGACCGCCTTCGACATGCGTGACGGCTCCGGTCGTCCCGCCACCACTGAGGTCGACGTTGCGCGAAACAAGAGAGAAGACAATAGAGGCCATAATCGCGAAGACGACGAACAGCCCCGCAGTGACGATTTGGGGCGCGTTTGAAGCAGTCTTTCGTAGATTCACAAACATCTCCGCGAATAGGTTCAAGGACGGTCGCCAATGACGGCGTCACGTGCTTAGTAATTCACGTCCTATGCCGCTTAAACGCCGATCTTAATTCACCGTTCCTCGGTGCGGTTCTTCAATGAGTCTATACGCACACTGCACCTCGATAGCGCGCGGCGGGCGCCGTGGTTTTGCGATGGCCTCTACCTGATCGCTGGAATGTAGGCCTTCATGAGTTTTCCTCCGAGAATTTGAGTGGCCGCATGTATGTTGTGCTGTCGGCAAAGTAGCCTCAGGTTTTCTTCGATTGAGGCACCACCCCTACAAACCGGGACGATGTGGTCGTATTCGAGCTCGTGGCATGCTTCACAACGCTGGCCACTTACACTTTGGAATTCACATCGACCACCCGCCTTCACCCAAACACGTCTCTTTGTCGCGATAAGAATCGCGCGTGAGTCCGTAGGCTGATTTAGTTTCGCGAGAGCATTGTCTTCGATCGAAGTTTTTGGAAGGGCTGCCTCTTTTTTCACCTCCGCCGTCGACGGTGAATTATCAATCGGTGAATTCTCTGGAGCTTGTGACTTTGACTGGTGCGATTCAACGGACGATCGTTTCGCTCGTACCCGTATCTCGCCGCGAGATTTTCTAAGCTGCGTTAGCTCTTTGGCCGCAAGTCGAAGTACGGTCTCTTTCAAATTCTGTGGTCGCCCCGATAAGCGGCGAATCTCTTCGAAAACTTTCATTTCATCTTCGGTGAATTCGATCGTCACGCGTGTTGTACCGCGCGCCGTTTCGCGTTGAACGACGGGCACGGCTGGAAGCGGTGTCGCGAATTCCGTTGCGAGAACTTTTTCGGCCTCGCGCTTTGATTGACCGCAGAGCGCCAGCATCACGTCCTTTCGTTTTTCAGCAGTCACTTTGGTTTTTGAGAAGTTCTCATGCTGACGAATCATCGTGCGAGCCTGAGTCACCACAGACAGACTCAGCTCGCCAGACTCAAGTTTACTTTCGATTTCGGAAGTTTCGCGCATCGCCCGCATGGCTTCGATTCGGCGACACGCAGCCGCCTCTGAATAGAGAAGTACTTTCGTGCAGTAGGCAAAAAGCGAAGGAAACCCAAGTTCTGCGAAAAGCTGACGTCGCTCGATCTCGCGCAAAAGACGTAAGATTTCGATTGTGATTCGGCGCCCTTCTTTCGCGAGACCGTCGATTTTTCGGATGAGCTGTTGATTCGTGAGAGATTGGATTTCGCGCAGCGGATTGTTCAAATGTGAAGTGTTGGTCTCAAAATTTGTCATCATTTCTTTTCTCCCTAGAGCTTCACTCTACACCCGCTTTTAAAATTGAAATTCGGGCCTCTCGTTGGTCCCGCAGCAGTAGGAGATTCGGAATCCGCGTGCGCGGACGAAGCGAAAGATGAAACGCTGTAACGGGGCATCGTGCGCTGATAAAGGCGGTTCAGGGGTGGCTCCCGAATCGGCTTAGGTGTTCGGAGCAATTCAATTAAATAGGTGTCAACCGGTGTTTTGAAGCAGCGACAAAAAACCTTAAAAAATTCGGTGGTCGGATTCTTCGAGCGACCAAAGATCATGCGCCAATCGCGCGCGAAAGAGACAGAGCGATTTTGATTTGAAATATCGAAGCTGCCTAAAGCAATCCCGCAGAGCCATGATGCCCTAACGAAAACGGCGGCGGAAATGCTCGGCGATGCTGGGGTCGCTTGCGATCGTGTCCCAGATCGGACGACGGGGCTCGGCGGCAGAATTCCAGTCGCGGCGCTCGACCATATGGTTATAGAGTTCGAGAACCGACATTCGTCCACCGCAAGACCGGCTGAGTTTCAAAGTGTCTCCTCGCCTCACGACACCTTCTTCTAGAACTTCAAAGTACACGCCAGGCCGGCGGAACTCACGAATCACATCCATCGCGTCGGCTTGCTGAAATGAAAAGTTCAGGCGATTGCAAGGGTACCGCGGACCCGAAACACGAAGCCTCGCCGTTCCGACTTCATACTCGTCGCCAATGGTAAAATCGGCTTCATCTAAAACATCGATCGTCAGATTTTCGCCGATATCACCGATTCCGACTGTCTTACCTAAACGACGTCCCAATTCAGGAAACGTCGACGCCGAAACCGCATAGACCACAGCTTCTTTAACGCCGTGAGCTTTGGGAACCGCGAACTCATCGCCGTCGACGCGGTCGAAAAGAACTTTGATCCCTTCGTCCACCGACGTTCGCCGCATCGACGTCGTGATCGTGACGCCGGCAAATTCGTAAGGTTTCGGTTTTCCGGTGTTGGTCGAAAGTACTTTCATAAACGCGACCGTAGTCACGGCGCCCGCAAGAAACAAGACACCGCGCAGGGCGAAAAAAAACCCCGAGGGACGTTTCCCCCGGGGCTGGGCTTGAGAGTCGTCGTCTGTGGGCACGACTCACACTAAACTTTTAAAAAATCGACTCGAAATCTTCCAAGCCCTTCAAAGAAATTCCAAGTCGTTTTATTTCGCACCAATCATACGTTTCGCAGGACCGAGGTTCTCACCACGTCAATCCGATTTCTCGAAGCCCGATCTCTCGGATCGGCGTGATGAAAACCCAGGTGTTCGGCAAGAGAGGACACCTGCTGCGGTCCTCCCCCTTCGAGACTACTTAAAGTAACTACGAACTATTTTATGTGCTATGTTCGATCAACCGATCAGGCGAAGAGCCTGAGCCGGAGTCTGGTTAGCTTGCGCCATGACCGAGACCGCCGCTTGCTGCAACACTTGTGACGAGGCAAGCTCGGCACTTTCGTGAGCAACGTCAGCATCTCGAATCCGCGCGTTGGCGGCCGACAAGTTCTCGTACTGGATGTCGAGGTTACTTGTGGTTGTATTGAGTCGACTTTGTACCGCACCGAAGTCAGCGCGCATCTTACCGATTTCCGTCAACGCATCGTCGACAGAACCAAGCAGTGATCGTGCACCGTCTTTCGAGTCGACGGAAACTCCGTCGATTCCGAGCTTTCCGGACGTCGCATCAGCCGACATCTGGTACTTGATAATGTTCTCGTCGCCCGCAAAAGGTCCGACGTGAAACTCAAGCTCATCGCCCGTACCATCCAAAAGTTGTTTCGAACCGAAACGTGTTGTCTTCGCAATTCGATCCGACTCTTGCACAAGCTGCTGCACCTCTTGATCGAGGAAGCTTCGCTCGGTATCACCGATATTGTCCGACGCCGCTTGAACACCAAGCTCACGAAGACGAATCAAGATATTGTTGATCTCACCAAGGCCGCCTTCAGAGACCTGCACGAGAGAGATCGCGTTGAACGCGTTCTGCCGCGCCATCGCCAAACCTCGCGTTTGACCTTTGATGTTCTCAGAGATCGCGAGTCCCGCAGCGTCGTCCGCTGCATTCACGATTCGACTTCCGGAAGACAATGCCGCCAGAGCGTGTGCTCCACGTGCTTGTTGTGTACCCAACTGTCGTTGAGCGTTGATCGCCGCAACGTTGGTAGAAATTCTTAAGCCCATACGTACCACTCCTTCTCGCCGATCAAGGCGAGCCCACAGCCACTCGCGACCATCGCAAGTGGGCGCATTCCGAAGCCCTCCCCGGAATGCATTGAACTTTGTTTTTCGTTCACACACTTCTTTCGAAGTGTTTTTGTGGGACGCCCGCGGTCATCGAGAAACCCGGGTGACTGGTCCGGTTCTCTCGCGCCGCGGGTCGATCTTAAGGAGTAGGTGTTTCGATTGACTGCCGAAACGCTCTAAACTTTATGACTGCCCCAATGTGTTTTTCCAATTGTCCGTACGAACTACTTCTCGGCTTTGGTCCAGGAAGCTTTAGACCTAGGTCGAGTCCAGTTCGTAACGCAGCGCATCTTGTATGCGTAAACACAAGTGAAGCGGCGAAAAAATTTATTTTCATGGGGTGTGGTCGACTAGACCTAGGTCGGGGCGCTGGACCTTTGGCGAGCGTGGTCGTGGATCAACGCCAGGTGGTTGGCGGAAAAGTTAGAGGAGGAGTTTTAGTGCGCGGAAGGGACTTTGATTTGCTTGAGCAAGAACTGAAACGCCGAGCTCTTGAAGAACTTGGTTTCGCGCAAGCTTCGACGATTCTTCCGCGACATCGACATCGGCAATTCGAGATCTTGCTTCCGTGACGTTCTGCCGCTGAGTTTCAAGATTGTTTCCAGCAATTTCAAGTCGCCCTTGAATGGCGCCAAAACCCGCACGCGCTCCTGCAAGCTTCATCAAACTCTCGTCGAGATCCTGAAGCACATCTTGTGCGTCGTCTTGGTCACCGACGCTGAGCCCGGAAAGACCCAGCGCTGATGCTGTTGTGTCGGAATCAAGTTGATAGTTGATCACGTCAGTTTTCGTATCTCCGCTGGTGCCGACGAAGAAATCAAAATTTTCTCCGGTCCCTACGAGCAATTGTTTTTGTCCATAGCGTGTCGACTGCGCGATGCGGTCCGCTTCCGAAACGAGCGCTTGAAATTCCGTATCCAAGTACTCGCGTTCGGTGTCACCGACCGTATCACTGGCCGATTGAACGGCGATCTCTCGAAGACGAACGACGATATTGTTTTGTTCTGAAAGCGCACCTTCAGCGACTTGAATAAGACCGATGGCGCTGTCTGCGTTTCTTCGCGCCTGCATGAGGCCACTTTCCTGGCCGCGAAGCTGCTCTGAGATTGCAAAGCCCGCGGCATCATCTCCGGGACGCACAATTCGATTTCCGGAAGCCAGCCGCTCGTAGGAACGCTGAAGCTCTTGACCGGTCTGGGACAGGTTTCTGTTGGCGGCAATGGCCGCGACATTCGTACCTATTCGTAAAGACACGAGAGGCTCCCGTCGTGAAAAGTCACAGGACCCCCTCCATGAGGTCCAGTTAGAGTTTCGGCAGTCTTAGAGCTTTTCGACGCATTGCATTATAACTTGAGAGAATTACAGCGCGGCGCATTAAGACATTGAAATCTTAACGATTCCGGCGAACTCGTCCCAGAACGAGACACTCACCTAGACGGCGCCGTAACGCTTTCTGTGGATGAACAAGCAAGTGAACAAGACGGTGCGGCCTTCGGCCTGTCCGAGGCCTTGGAACTGAAAGCTAAGGGCCTGCCCGGCCTCTGGTTTCAGAGGGTCATCAAGCCCGTGGTCTTTAACGACCTTCATTTCGACGTCGATGACTTTATTCTCGCCGTCGGTTCCAAGGTTTAAACGCCCTTTGAGAATTGAACCCATCGCCGGAAAAGGACCAGCCGCGAGCGGCCACAGAAGCCGAAGCCCACCGGCCGAGAGATCGAGAATAGAAAACTTGAGCAGGTTTTTTTTATCTAATGTTTCAAACGTCAAACCGTCCGTGCGAACAGAGACTCGAAAATCTTTTCGACGCTGAAGGCGCAAAAGGTTTCGACCTGCACTGACAGTGAACGTCGTCATCGACGTGTCTTGAACAACATCTCGAATCGCGTATTGGCCGTCGACGAGACTAAAAACGACTTCGATCGGGCTTCCGATTTTAAGACCGTTGGGAAAACTGGCCGAAAGCATCTGGGCCTTCTGGCCTTCTTTTTTCTTCACGCCAAGCACAGCGTTTGTTCCACTCACGCCGCGAATCTCGAGTTCAATATTGATCGTCGGCAATCCCTCTTCGGCAAACGAGCAATACACTTCGGCCGAACTAGCTTCGGCAGCCTTTAGGATTCTAGTGATTTCATCGTAAGCGGTGATTTGATCGAGGTCGCTCATACTTGATAACAAGCATGTCGAAGTGTTCGGCCGAGTTCAAGCTGCGATGTTCGATGTCGCCGTTGGCAATTGACTTAAAATATCAGTGATCGTCGTGGCGCGACTGACCTCTTTGTAGACTTGGGCGCCACGGCGGCGCGCGGCCTCTTTCATCTGTCGCTCGACACGCTGGACAGCGGGATAATTTTGACGCGAGACCATTTCGCGCGAGAGACCATCATCAGCGCCTGACGCCTCAAGCGATTGAAGCGCACGGACAGTCCGCCCCTCGCGAGCTTTTGCTTCAGCCTCTTCTCTCTTGGCATCCGACTTTGCGGCGTCGTCGGCATCTTCAGAAGCTTTCACCTGACTTCGAATCAAAGACGCGAGTTTTGAAAGCGAAGCCCGGGTCGTTTCGTCCAGCGGACCAACGCCATTGGCCAGAGCCGAATTTGGTGGCTCAAAGGGAGCGGAAGAGACCTTCATACGGCGACCTTCATGGTCCTAGTTTAAACTTTCGGCGGAGGCTTCGCGCCGAAAAACGACCGGAACAAATCTCCGAGATCTTTTGGCGTTTCAATCTGAAACGACTGTTTCAAGACCGAGCGCTCGGCCTCCACCATCAACAAAGCACGAGCTTCCGCCTGAAGACGCCGCGGTTCTTTGCGTGATGTTCGCCATCGATCCGTCTCGTTTCGCGCGCGATCGATGTTCGTTTTGTAGTCTTTAAGGCCAGTTCCGGTGAGCGCCGAAATTTTAAAAACTTTCGGAGCGTCCGGCCCCATGGCGCGCGGATCAAGCTCGACCGCGGCTTCAATTTCCCTAGCAAAAACATCAGCACCAGGACGGTCTGACTTATTCACGGCAAACGTGTCGGCAATTTCCATGAGCCCCGCCTTCATACCCTGAATTCCGTCGCCCGATTCAGGCGTAAGAATAACGGAGACATGATCAGCGACATTCATAATTTCAAGTTCGGTTTGTCCAACACCGACGGTTTCAAGAAGAATAATATCAAAACCCGCAATATCGAATGCCCGCACCATCAGCCACGCCGAGGCACTTAAACCGCCCAAGGATCCGCGCGAACCCAGAGACCGAATAAAAACTTTTTCGTCCAGAGCGTGGTCTTGGTAACGAATGCGGTCGCCCAAGATGGCTCCCTGAGTGAACGGGCTTGAAGGATCCACCGCAAGAACGCCGACCGTAAGACCATCAGCGCGCCACAATCCAATCAGCTGAGAAATCAAAGTGGATTTACCGGCACCCGGGGGGCCAGTGATTCCGATGCGAAATGCGTTTTTTTTCGGCTCCAGCAAGTCTTCGCTCTCGCCGACCGAACGTGGGCCCGTGCGCTCAAGGCGCGTTAAAAGTTTCGCCAGCGCACGCCGATCGCCGGCGCGGGTGTCTTTGACAAGCTCTTGAGTCACAAGTTGTTGGGTTTCTTTTGCCGCGGTTCCCATAAGATTATTCTTAGCGCAAAAGCACGACAGGAAGCAGGACTATTTTTATCGCGACGGTTGGCTGGATTATCTGCGGACACAACGGACACGGTTCGAAGCGTTCTTGGCATCGAGGGTCTGGGTGCCATCCGAGAACCGCACGATGTACGCGCGGGGACTATCGGCCTCCGTCGCGGCCCAGTAATTACCACTCGTATCGAAGTTTCGGATCACAGCTCTGCTTGAGTAAATCACGTTCACTTCTCCTAAAGCCGGAAGATACCAGTCAGTATTGCCATTGAGGTTTAAATTCTCACAGTTTTGAGCAGCCGCGTGTGGTGATCCAGCGTCGACCAAGGCTGCGATACCCGCTGAATTAGACTTACCTGTCGTTGTGCCTGTGTAACCAGTTGGCGTCCAACTGCTTGTACCGTTATTCCATTGAAGACTTGCGCGGCTTCCGGTGCAATTTGATCCGTCCCAAGTCTGTCCGAAGTCACAACGAGTCGTGAACATCTTAACTCCACCATCAGGAGTCAGACCCGCATACAAAGTTCCATCAGCGCAGACGGTGCCGATACTTGGCGAGCCTGTGCAATCGCCGCCTGCATTCGTTACGCTCCACACTGTCGCGCCAGAGCCAACGATGATCGTTGACTGAAACATCGCGCCGCCAACAGTGTCGGTCGTAAGCCGCGTCTGTAAGTATTGACCCGAAGAGATCGAGCTCGGACTTGATGTCCAACCCTGAACAACGCTGGAGCAACCAGAGTCACTGCAAATTTGAAATTGCGGTGAACCTTGTCCGGAAATTGAAACTGGGACTGAACAATTGATGCCGTTAACGAGCTGAATATCTGAAGTGTAAAGAGAGGAAACAGCCGCGTTGGCTTGATTGGAAAAAGAAACCACGTTCGGAGTTGCATCGGTACAAGCGGCCGCTTGCACCAAATTCCACGAAGTCCCGTTACAAAATTCGAGAACGTTCGTTGTGTTGTTGTAGCGAATCGCACCCTTGTTAGTCGCCGAGCACGCATTTGCAGTGACGCCAACCTGAACGGCTCCGCTGACCGAAAGTGCTTCAGCCGGGGCCGTATTACCAACCCCGACGTTGCCAGAGGCATAATTAATTCCGCCGGTCGCGGCACTCCACGGATTCGCCGAAGCTGGAAGCCTTGCCGCATCGATGGTACCTGTTGTGATCGTAGCCGCATCAAGTCCTGCGATGTTGGAGCATGTGAATGTGTTTGTGAGCGAAGACCACGTGAGTGTTTGAGCCGCCGTGCACGATGCACTTGCGAACTGCGTTGTACCAGCAGCGGTTTTAAGATCACCTGCGCCAAAGTTCGAAGCGATCCAGTTCGTGCCGGTCGATGTGTATTTTAAAACTTGGCCATCGTTCGGAGCCGTCGCCGAAATCGCAACACCGCGAATCGCGTCGACCGAAGGATTTGGATAAGTACCATCAAGATCTCCGCCGGCAGTGCCTGAAGGTGCGCCACTTCCGCCAATCTGCTCCCACACGGTGCCCGTGTCGCGATAAATAAGTTTTGTATCGGTCGCAATCCACACTCGTCCCGCCGTCCCAGCAGTGCCTTTGGACGCATCGGACCCACTTTGTAGGCTTGGCGTCCCGCCCAAATTAACAACAGCAAACGGCGCATCAGCCGCGACAAGGGCGCGGAATGTTGGAACTCCCGTCGAACCGTTCGGTGCCGCAAACACTTTTCCCGTGGTTTGCGTGGCCCACGTGACTGCAATTGTTCCCGATGTTGTGACCGGTGCCCCCGCGACCGAAAGTTCGGCCGGCGCCGTGAAGCCGACGCTTGATACTGTTCCGCCCCCCGTTCCGATGGAGATCGGATTTACTCCGTCATAGTACTTCAGTCGGCTGTCGCCGCTGTCGAACCAAACTGATCCTTGCGCGGGTGACGTGGGCGCGCCCGTGAGGACGGGAATCTTGGCGCCGCCGCTTGAACTCTGAACATAGTTTGAACTTGTGCCGTCAACGACCGCGCTTAACGAATTAAAACGCGACACAGACGTAAAAAGACTTTCAAGGTTTGATTGCGAAAGCGCACTTCCTGCCGCCGTATTCACTTTCAGAAGCTGATCGCCTCGAACGCCTTGCACCGTTTCGGCGCGCTCGGCGACAATCGCATTCGGAACGGAATCGATGGTGAGATTGGGCGATAGCACACGCTCTGCACCACCCATTGATGTGGGAGCAATCGAAATACGCACGAACCGCCGATCGCCCGCTGTCGCCGGCGCCGTGCACGCATTGCCATTGGATAAAAGTTTACCTGGAACCGTCGAGATGTTTTGAAAAACCAAAGCCATAGTGTTCCCGGAATCCGTCGCTGTACGGCGAGTGCTTCCGAGAGCGGATCCAACTTGAACCGTGAAGTAACCTTGAGTGGTCGCGGTGTTGATACTTTGCTGCTCTTCGTAAAGAACGCAGACCTGATTTTGATCGAGAATTTGAACTTTGAAAAGAATCGAAGAGTCCACCAGCGGCGTTACACCTGCAGCATCTCTAAAAAGTTGTCCGTCAAGAGTGAACGATTGAGGTACATCGACAGCGTACGCCGTAGGAGAGAACAAGCTCATTCCCACGATAAGAATTGATAACAAACGTACCGCGAATCCCATGTTAACTTTTCGGTAAGTCTTTGCCACGACATGAGTTTTATAAGCCGCCGTCTCAATGTGACACACTTCTCTTAAGCCGCCGCGCCCTTCGACGGGCCCATTACTTCATAGAAACTTTAGTTCACTAACGAGAGAAGCTCGTCCAAGGGATCTTGGGCTTGAAACCGCGTTCCATTCACGTAAATCACCGCTTCTCGGTTGATCCCAAGCTTCTCTGCGTCGGCCACATCCGCCTCTATTTTGCTTTTGTACTTTATCGACGAAAGACACGATGTGAATTCGGTCATATTTAATTTTAATGATTGGGCCACCGACTCAAGCTGACTTTGGGTCAGCGGGTTCTGAAGAAAGAGCGCTTGATGCATCTCCGGAAATTTCGACTGATCCATCGCACACCCAGCGGCCAGGGCCGACAAATAAGCGATCGAGTTTTCAGGTTCCTGCATTGAAAACCTAAAATGGATGCTCACTTTGCCACCAAACCTAGTCTTGAGCGCCTCAATCTTGCTTTGAGCTTCTTTGCAGTAAGGGCAGTGGTAGTTCGCAAAAACAACAACCTTGGACTTTGCGTCTTTTGAATCTAAGTCAGGTAGGAAACCAGGACCGACGACGACCGGAGCCTCCAGATAATTCCTTGGTATATGCCACTCGATATTTTGAATCTGACTTTTTTTAAGGATTGCACGTTTATAAATTTTGAAATTACTCAACACATCGCTCTGAGCCTTGGGACTCAATTTAGAATAATTCAATCGCCGTTCTTTTACGAACTGAGCAAATTCCTCTTCGGAGTACTCGACACCGCTCGAACCCGGCGAAGGCTGCTTGCCAAAGAGGTACGTCTCAACAGCATTTTTTTTAATGAGGTATTCGCTCTTTTTTAGAAGCACTAAATCGTCTTTGATTTCATCGGCCACATCTTCGGCTCGAATTTTTTTTCCATCGGCGATGGCATAAAGTGTATCGGGGCTCTCTCCGACGATTGCTTTTTTTGCGCCAAATCCACCTACAAAGTAGCCCGCTACAAACGTTGAAACTAAACCCGCTAAAATCAAAATTTTAATTTTCATCGATCCGTTTTGTCTCCAACAACCTTAGGCGCAAACTTTTACGGAGCGACGGTTCCACCGAACAGCGAACCCGTCCCCGCGACCACACTGTTCACGGTCAAGACTCCGCCGGATTTCGTCAATGTATTTCCACCAAGGGCCAACGACTGGGTCGTCAGTGCAGCGCCCGACATATTCGGTGAACCCGACGTAACAGTCATCGCGTTATTAATCCGGACCGAACCGCTCATCGTCACGGGATTTGCGCCCGTTGCAATTTCAAGATTCGGTATGCGTATTGTGCTGACGCCAGTGATCACTCGACCTGCAGCGTTTCCAATCATGCGCACCACGGCTGTTCCGTTCGGCGTGGTCGCTCCTGCAACGGCTGTTGTCACGTTTCCGCCGACGTTGAACGTACCGGAATTGATAGATGTAGAGCCACCGTTTCCGTAAATAACCAGGTTTCCATTTACGGTCATGGTTCCACTATTCAAGTTGATCGATGAACCTGAACCTTGGATAAATTCAAGATTGTTGTAGTTGATTGTTCCCGGAACCATCGACGTAGCGAAGTTGGACTCTGTAGAGAATGTGAGCGTTGATCCCGTCGTTGTTACGTTCGCAGGATTCGCAGAAACGACAGTCAGATTTCGACCAATACGGACAGTCCCGGCGAGTGTGAGAGGGTTCGTGCCTGTGTTGAGAACCAGATTTTGGATTCGCGTGGGCACTGCGACCCCGTTGATCGTCTGTCCCAATGGATTGCCGATCATCTCTAAACTATAGTTTCCAAACCATGTCGCACCGGTGCCAGTGTTCTCACTGATAGAAACGTTTCCACCGATTCTTAATGTAGCGTTGTTTATTGAACTCGAATAGTTGGGAACTGGGACAGTGAAATCACCAGCGACATTGATCGTACTATTTCTAAAGTCGATCGTCGAACAGCCACCCGAGACGATATAGTGGTTGTAGGTAAAACTGCCGGTTTCGGCGGTGTATCCCGGATTACAATTTCCCTCCAAGTGAAAGGTACCACTGTTGGCAGTGAAGGCTGTACTATTTGAAATCGCATAGTGAGAACCCTCTTGAAGAGAGTCCGCAATC
This sequence comes from Bdellovibrionales bacterium Ga0074137, assembly GCA_001464715.1. GTDB lineage: Bacteria > Bdellovibrionota > Bdellovibrionia > Bdellovibrionales > JAMPXM01. The sequence continues at coordinate 12,674 of LNDT01000031.1, forward strand.
TTAAGTGTATTGGTCGTCGATTGAAAGCTTCCGCCCGCAAGGAATAGATATCTTTGTACGGTAATGGCGGAATTGCTTCCCACAAACGTTCCGGAACTTTGTGTCCAGCCCACGTTTCCGACACTGATAGCAACACCAGCGTTTTGAGTGATCGTTCCCGTATAGTCAGGCATCATCACAATTCCGCGAACATTGGGATTGGCCGTAATCGTCGCATTGCAATTCACCCCGCAGTTGGCATTGCGAAAGTAAGCCACCTGAGTATTGTTCGGAGCAACACCGCCAGACCAGTTGGCCGCAGTACTCCAATTCGAATTTGCACCGGCACCGGTCCAATTGAATGGGTACACTCCGCAGTTAATGGTGGCGCCAGCATTCGTCAAAGTCGCCGAGGGATATGTTCCGCCGCCGCAAACAAGATTCGTGTAATTCGCCAAACTTAGGTCAGCGGTGGTAAGTGTGTTTCCGTTTAAATTAAGCGTACCCATGGTCAACGCAAAATCTTGTCCCGAAATATTGGCGAATGAAGCGGCGGACGTTAAGGTCAAGAATCCTCTTCTATTGACCGTGATCGTCCCAGAGAAAGTCGACGCCAGTGCGGCGACATTCAGAGTCCCGCTTGTTCCATCAAAAATCAGGTTCGCGTTTCCAGAGTAACCTTCTTGATTGATGACCACATTGCTTCTAGCCACGATCGTACCGTTAGAAACTCCGCCCGAGGCCGACACGCTGTCACCCATGGTCAAAGTTCCATTGGCTGTGACAGTACTGCTATTGAGCTTAAAGACTCCGTTCGTTCCGGCGAGAGTTAGATTGAAAAATTGGGTCGAACCCGCAGAAATAGTCGAGCCGCCGTTGGCGCCGGTGAAGACAAAAGTTCCATTGTTTGCAGTGAACGTCGGCGTGTTGTTCACCAGGAAATTAAATTCAGACGTCGTGGTGCCGGACGTGGCACGGTAGGAACCGCCATTTAGTGTCATGTTACCATTCAAAGTAATGGCTGCATTGCTGCCAAGAAAAGTTCCTGCGTTCTGAAACCATCCCCGGTCGCCGATCACAATCGTGACTCCCGCACTTTGCGTGATGGTGCCCGTGTAGCCTGTGTTCATGCGAAGACCTTTGACGTCCACATTCACATTGAGCGTCACATCTGAATTCACTCCGGAAGCTGACGAAAATTCCGCAAGGTCATTCACACCTGGAACAATACCACCGGACCAGTTGGCCGCATTGTCCCAGTTCGAATTTCCACCGGCGCCCGACCAAAGAAATGGCGAAGCTCCGCAGGTCACTGTTCCGGCATTCACCAAACTTCCGTAAGTCAGCGTTCCGCCATTACACAAAACAGTTCCCGCAGCACCGACAGTTAATACGTCGGGAATTGTCAGATTACTTCCCGCCATATTCAAAGTTCCCGAGGTGACATTTATATCTTGGCCGGCCGTCGGGAATGACACATTCGTCGCCAATGTAACACTGGATCCGCCTGATTTATTCACCGTGACTGTGCCTGTGGGAAGAACAATGACCGAAGGAAGCACGCTCAAAATCGTCGACGTGGCACCTTCCATCGATAGTAACGTCGAGCCATTGGAACCGGTGATTCTCGCGTTGACGTCACCCAAGGCTTGCAAAAAGCCGCCGTTGATGTGCCGATTTGTTGTTGAATTGAACGACAGCAACAGATTTCCGGCGGTACGAAGTGTACCGGTCAAATTCCTGACCACGTTACTACCTGTGAAATTAACGTCATTGAAAGTTGGAGTTCCGACAATTGAAATCGCACCTGCTGTGTAAAACTCAATTAAAGATGTCGTCGCGTTCAGTGTTCCCGCGTTCCAAATTAAATTTCCTTGCGGGCGAATAGTGCCCACGAAACGAACTGTCCCACCGGTGGAATCAACTTCAAGACTGGGAAAATACGCAGTCGATTCACCCATGACGGTTTGATCCGTGCCGCCGACAACTTTGATGACTGTATTTCCCTTGCGACCACCGCCAATCGCCAAAACATCACCGTGCGCAAAAATGTTTGCACCGTTCAAATTTCCGGGGTTCGCAGCATAAATGTCGTTGATGGTCAGCGTCCCTAGAACTGTGGCATCCCCGGTAAGATTGAGCGTATTCTCTGAACCCGTAGAGTTGACATTGTAATAGCTCACAGGACCTGGAGTCCAAGATTGACTCCCCTGTGTTCTTTGAAACATCAATGTTGAAGTTCCTGCGTCGACCACGCCGGACCCGTAAATAAAATTCCCTCGAACTTGCACTGTGCCGCTCAGGAAAACAGTTCCACCTGTCGACAAAATTTCGACGTTCGGAATTAGCGAGCCGGAGACACCTGAAATAGTTTGGTCGGTGTTTCCAACGATCTTTACGATGGTGCTTCCGACATTTCCACGCCGCGAGGCTGAGACATTGCCTCTTGCAAGAAAATTTGCACCATCAATGCTTGCCGGCGTCGACGCGTGATCGTCAGAGAAAATAAGTTCACCGGCAACGGTCATGTCGCCAACCAACGTCACCGCTGTGGCTGTGGATGCAATGGTGACGTTGTTGTAGATCGGTGAGCCGGCCGTAATCGTCTGCGGGCGCGAGTTACCAGCGGCAAAGGTCAAAGTCGAAGTGCTGAAGTCCGTGTTACCGGAAACATAAGTAAAATGCCGGCTCATGGTCATAGAACCTAAAAACTCAACCGTGCCGCCAGTTTTTGCGATCTCGAGTGTTGGGAGCATGGGCGAGACGCCGCTCGAGACCGAAACGGTTTGATCAGCAGTGCCGCCAATACGAAGAATACCATCACCCGACTTTTTTCCCCAACCGACTAAACTAATGTCACCCTTCGCTAAAATAACGCCGAGGTTGAGGGCGCCGCCGGCGACGTTGGTTTCGTCAAAGGTTAGAAGCCCATTGACGTTAAATGTTCCGGTGACATTGATCGCGTTATTGGGCCCCGTGAACCGAACGTTATAAAATTCTTGATTGCCGATAGTTAAATTTGCGGGACCATTAAAGCCCGGCGCAAACGTCAATGTCCCCGACGAGTGATTGAAAGTCGGTGCGCCACTCACGGTGAAAGTAACGGGGTTTATACTGAAGGTCGTATTTCCCGTCGTCGCGGTGTAGGTTCCGCCAGAAAGTACGTAGGGTCCCGACACAGTTTTCGTTGAGTTGACTCCAGCATAAGTTCCGCCGGCTTGTGTGAAACCCGTCGTACCCACGGTCACCGTCGTCGCCGCAGTCAAAGTTCCGGGATAATCAGAATTGAGTCTGAATCCTTTGACGGAAACAACCGCTTGCATCGTCGCATCGCAGTTTGCGCCCGAGCACTTCGAGTTGAAAACGGCAACGTCACTCGCGCCCGGAATGGTGTTGTTCGTCCAGTTGCCCGCAGTGGCCCATTGATTATTCGCGGCCAAGCCCGTCCACGTGATTCCTATCGAGGGTCCACAAGAGACTTCGCCATTCACTACAAAACTTGTGTACGTCGCCACACCGCCGTTACACAAAAGGCGTCCGTTCACGCCGATCGTTAAAACATCTGCGACGTTAAGACCAAAGCCCGCCATGTTGACCGTACCCGTTGTGACCGTGAAGTCTTGACCTGCGCCAGAAAGCGCCGCCACTGTCGCCAATGTCAAAGTCCCAGCGGACTTATCAACATTTACGTTTCCGGCCAAATTCGCGCCGGCACCGGTTTTAGTAAACGTCTGCGCGCCCGTGCCGTTAAAAGTTAAAGCCGCGGTTCCCGCTCCTGAATAAGCGCCGGCAACGTAATTTCCCGCTAAGTAAATATCGCCGCCATTGACCAGAATGTTTCCGGTTCCGCCTTGAGTGTTGCTGATATTCAAATTTCCGCTGGCGTTGAATCTTGGTGTAGCGCCCGAAAGCGTCCAAGTGATCGCTGTGGCTGCCGCCGGCTGTCCACCACCGAAACTCAAATTCGTTACGTTCAATGCGCTCAAAAGAGAAACCGTAAAGCTTGTTCCCCCACCGGCGTACCGATCAAAAACCATAGCTCCAGAATTTTCAGAGTACGTTCCGCCGTTGATCGCGAAGTTTCCAAGAACAGTGAAGACACCAGGAGGCGCCGTGAAACTGCCTGCCGTGTTCGTGAACCCATCAACAATGAGATTGGTTGTTCCGCCCAGCGGCGCCACTGATCCACTGACTTTGTCGATCGTCAAAGAAGGAAGTCTTCCTGTTGACGTCGACGCGTAAGTCTGAGCACCCGTACCATTTAAAATGAGATTGGTTGGAGTGGTGTTCGCTTCGATTTTCACAGAAGGGTCGACGACGACATTACCTTTGACTTGAATACTTCCGCCCGATGCGAAAATGGCACCCGTCGCGCCCGCAGCCGTCAATCCGATTTGAAAATTATTAAGAACATCAAAACCGCCAGCGGCGATATTAACTTTGTAAGTTCCATTGGCCGCCGCATAGCCACCCGAGTACTGGAGATTCCAAAGCTGAAGCCCGGCCGGCACACTCACGTTGACGGTGCTGTTGGCCACGACGATGCCATTGTTATCAAATTTCAAAGTTCCACTGTTGTGAAGAAATGTTCCGCCGACCGTTGCAAATCCCGAGGTCACCAACATCTGCCCTGAGGTGCTTGTGAATGAACCTCCGGTCAGACTGAACGTCGAATTAATCGTAATGCCCGAATCACTTCCAACAAAAGTGCCGCCAGCCTGCGCCCAGCCGGAAGAACCTACCAGAACAGACTGACCCGCCGCTTGTGTGATTGTTCCCGGATAAGTGGCGTCCACATTTATTCCGCCAATGTTGATACTTGTATTGATCGTTGGCGAGCAGTTCGATGCGCACGCGGAGGTTACAAAACGAGCGATATCGCTGGGACCGGGGGGTGCATTGTCAGACCAGTTTTGTCCCGTCGTCCAATTGGCGTCCGCGCCGTAGCCCGTCCACGTGTAGGCCTGCAGCCGATTAATTCCGAGAAGATGAAAAAACGCGTGCTGAGCAAAGCCGTTCATCGAGAACTGAAGAACAAGCGCAAAAAATATTAAAGCCGAAACCAGCTTGTGTGGCCCTTTAAATTTTTCGACAATCCCATTTTTCATACTGATAACCCGTCATTTAGCCCGTCACTGTTGCTCTGTTTCAACTACTGGAACCCTGTAGACCAGGTGATGTAACAATCCCAGTTGGCACCTTTTTTAATTGTCATGAGGCCATAGACCGTTCTTGTACCGCCGGCCGTCGGCGCATTTGCGGGTTTAAAGTAAGACGCTGTACAGCCCGAGAAAGTGTACGTGCGTGAAACCGTATCTTCAATGACGATATTGTAAACCCCTCCATCGGAAGGATTGCTGATCGTGATCGCAGTTCCACCAACGGACGCCAGAGTGTGAGAGTTTGACGTCGCAAGATTGATGGCTGCACCCGAAGCGATCGGATTCGTTGTCGATACGATAGATCTTGTCGCAGTGATGACGGTTCCATTGTCCGTGATGGCAGAATCACCAATCGTACCGGCCGCTGTGAATTTCGGAATGACATTCGTTGTTCCCGTTCCACCGACGCCGCCGCCCGAAGGAAGCAAGTCCGTATAAGCGCCGCCGTTTTGCGAAACACGAAACTTATTGAGGGCCGTGTCGTAGTAGATCTTACCTTGAGCGGCCACCGCCGCCGGTGCGGCCGTCGCACGAAACGTCATCGCACCGTCGAGATCAAGAACTGTCGACGGTGCCACAGTTCCGATGCCGACATTGCCTGATTGAACAATTAGGCCGTAGTGCGCGATTCCAGTATTACCATTGTCATCAAAGGTTGGACTTATAACCATTCCATAGAGTGGATCGTTGTTGCCGGCCGCAATCAATGTCGGCGCAACCCGCACTCCATAGGCACCGACCATCGTCGAAGTGATGCTAGAAGCAATATCGAGTGCTGCGTTAGGCGTCGTCGCCCCAATACCAACGCGGCCGCTGCCGTAATTGATTCCGCCCGTCGCCGCCGTCCAATATCCTGCGCCGGCTGGAAGCCTTGCCGCATCGATCGTACCTGTCGTGATCACCGCGGCATCAAGCCCTGCGATGTTAGAACATGTGAATGTATTGGTGAGAGACGACCACGTCAAAGTCTGAGCCGCCGTACAAGCCGCACTCGCAAACTGCGTAGCACCGCCGGGGGTTTTCAAATCGGCGATTCCGAAGTTTGTCGCCGCCCAAGTCGTTCCGGTCGAAGTGTACTTTAAAACTTGTCCGTCCACAGGAGCGACCGCGGAAATCGCGACTCCACGAATCGCATCGACCGTTGGATTTGGATACGTACCATCAAGATCCCCACCGGCAGTTCCCGTCGGAGCACCACTGCCCGCTATTTGCTCCCAAACAGCGCCCGTATCGCGGTAAATTAATTTCGTATCCGTTGCAATCCAAACACGGCCCGCAGTCGCAGCAGCGCCTTTGGCTGCATCCAATCCACTTTGAAGACTTGGTGTGCCTCCAGCATTTTGAACCGCGAAGGGAACATCGGCCGCAACAAGAGCTCGGAATGTCGGAACACCTGTGGATCCGTTGGGTGCCGCAAAAACTTTTCCGGTGGTTTGCGTAGCCCATGTCACTGCAATTGTTCCGCTGGTCGTGACTGGTGCACCCGTGACTGAAAGTTCAGCTGGAGCCGTGAATCCGACGCTTGTCACAGTTCCCGAACCGCTTCCCAAAGACGCAGGTCCTCCTGCTGTCTGGTATTTTAGTAAACTGTCAGAAGAGTCGAACCAAATAGATCCGACTGTGGGCGCCGTGGGCGCTCCTGGCATAACGGGAAGCTGCGCTCCGCTGGCAGAGTTCGATCGCATGTACGATGTGCTGGTTCCATCGACGATCGAGCTCAGAGAATTGAATCGAGAGACGGAAGTAAAAAGACTCTCAAGATTTGATTGTGAAAGGGCGCTTCCCGCCGCGGTGTTCACTTTTAAAAGTTGATCACCGCGGAAGCCCTGAACAGATTCCGCACGTTCCGCGACAAGCGCGTTCGGAACAGAATCGATTGTTAAGTCAGGAGATAAAACACGAGGTGCTCCGCCCATGGTACTTGGCATGATCGTCACGCGAACAAAGCGTCTTTGTCCCGCAGTACCTCCGGCCGTACATGGAGCACCGTTGGAGAGAAGTTTACCGGTCATTGAATTTACGTTCTGGTAGACGCTGGCCATTGTGTTGGCGGAATCACCGACCGTTCGAAGAATACTTCCCGTGGGACTACCGACCTGAATTGTAAAGTAACCCTTCGAAGCCAATGTGTTGACGCTTTGTTCTTCCTCATAAACAACGCAGACTTTGGCTTGATCGAGAATTTGAATTTTAAAACCGACGGATGAATCCATTAAAGGCTGAGTGCTCAAAGCATCGGCGAAAAGCTGACCATCAAGAGTGAAAGATTGTGGAACATCGGTCGCGCGTGCGAGTGAACCGGCGGAGGTGACCGCAGTAAAAACAGCTATTAAGCTCGCGAAAGACAGCGCTTGCCTACGCTTGAGAAGCAGTTTGAGCCTCGGGACGAGCCTCTGTTTGCGCTTTTGTGTTTTCAACATACGTACAACCATGACTACTTATCGGAAAAGATTGCGTCTGGGTTAAGCGAGGCTTAACGAGGCTTTATCCAGCTGGTCTAGGTTTAGTCTGGACTCGTAAGTTCGATTTAAAATTTCAGGCCGTGATTGAAGTGTGCCGATTTGAAACAGTTCGCCGATTTTATTTGCTCCAACGAACTTTCGCCGTCGAACGCAGCCGATGGCGTGAAATCGCCGAAGAAATTCGGACTCCGCTGGCGGAGAAAGTGCCCCCTCCGCCGGCGGAGAAAACAGCGCACAAAATATTCGGATTCTCTGCCGTGAACACAATATTTTCCAGGCCGTTCAAAAACTCGGGGCGCCGTTGATGGCTCGCTATCTACCGCGACTTGAAGCGTAGGGTCTGGTGGCGTAGCGAGGCTTAGGGTGCTTTTTAGGGGCGCTCTTGAAACGGCTCATTTTCGGCCACAGTGTCGACGAATTGGCCGGTGGCACACTCTAGAAAAGCGGCTTTTTTCATTCTGCCCGTTCTTATATTTCCGCGTTATTTTAGTCACTTACATCGTCGTCACCGACAGCAGCTCAAAGCGGTTTCATTCTTGCCCTAGAGTGTTAGCGGAGGATAGCCGCATGGCCAACCCAGTGACGAACATTTCATCTTCTTCGCGAACTCTCTGGATCGGATTGATCGTTGCGATCAGTCTCGGTTTCGCGATTGAGTTTTTGAAATCGACACGAGGCTCGGTGGCCGCGACGGCCGGTCGCACGCGAATCTTCGGGCTCGTCTCTGGCGACGGTTTTGGCGACGGTTCCGACGGCCGCCTCTCTGAAGTGATGCTCGCCCGCGAGAAAGCTGACCGCGCGCGGTCTCGTCTTTCACGTCAAGGTCGCATCGCTGGACTCGATCGTTCGACACCGGCCAGTAGCCTCGTCACCTCAAGCCCTGCAACCTCTCCTGGCACTCCCGCTTTAGTTCCCGCATTGGTCCAAACCGCCGCGCAAAAAGCTGAGGCTCTAAAAAAAGTGAACGCGAAAAAACTAGCCGACGCTAAAAAGAAAAAGAAGAAAAAGAAAAAAGACGCTGAGCCAGAAGCCATTGCCTCTGCTCCGATCGACACATCCTCTGATGATAAATCTAAAACTCCAAAAGCCTCCGACAATGACTTTGGCGGCGGATCCAGCCTCTACGGAAACAGCGGACCCACGTCGGCCACAGCCGGCGCCCGCGCCAAAGACGTGAACGAAAATCCAGAAACGTTGGATCGGTGGATCGAGTTTATCTTGCGCGAACCAAGCTATGAGCGAACTTTGAAACTCGTCGAAGCTCAGCAGCGCCGCTCGATCGATTCAGAAATTTTTCACGAAGTCGTACGTCAAATGCTGGCCGATTCGCGCGAAAAAATGCATGAGTTCGCAATCTACGCTTTGGGTTCATCACCAAGCTTAAAGAGCTTTCTCTTGCTCGAACAAGCCAACAGTCTTCAGCCCGAAGGATCGGCTCTACGCCTGCGCTCGCGAGCCCATTTGAAGGCGTATTCGAAACTTGAAAACTTACGAATTTTGGCCTCTGTGATCTCAACCCAAGTCGATGCGCGGATTTCGTACGAGGCTCTAAAACTTATCCAAGTCGCTGTGTCCACCTACCGCCCCCGCAATGGAACCTCTGGCGGAGCAACACCAGGTGTTCCCTCGACATCCGCCACCTCGCCCCAAGTGAGCCGACAGTTCTCGTCGCTGGTTTCGGTTCTCACACGGTTCGCTTTGATCGCTCCCGATGAAACTCTGCAGCAAGAAGCCACACAAACCCTGCAGCAGGTTCAGTCGCTCGTAGGACCACCACCGACGATAGCAGCCATCGCTCCGTAGCGACCATTTCGCAGTGGGCACAACGTCTCACGCCTAAACCGCTTTATTTGTTCGACAAATAGAGCCCCCAGGCCGCAAAGTTTTAATCAGCATGCAATACTTTCGGCGTCGCTTAATGGTTTTCAGTTTTGGTCTTGTCGTAACGACAGCGTTGCTGATCGTCGGCCAAGTTTCGCACGCGGCCGTTTTGATTCCGAAAAATATGGATGCCGGCGATCGCCAAGAAGCTTTACGCATTATCGGCTTCGGAACAGCAGCGAAGACTTTGACCGATCCCTATTCGCTCGGCGGTTACGAAGGTCTTGAATTCGGTCTCTCGATTGAAACAGTCCCGACCGAAGACCTTGGTCGCCTCGGAGATCGGCTCGCCGCACCTCAAGCCGATGTCTCCATTCCAAAGTTCACGATTGGAAAAGGTCTCTATTCAAATCTCGATTTTTTCATTCACTTCATTCCCTACAACCAACGGACCGAACTCTCACAGTACGGCGGAATTCTGCGCTGGAGCTTTTACGAAGCTTCATCGCTTCCTCTTTCGGCCAGCATTTTGGCTCATATCAACACAGGTAATATCAATAACCAGATCACAACACGCTCGTACGGCCTCGATGTGATCGGTGGGATCAATGTCAACGAAGTGGCTCTGTATGCTGGTGTGGGCGTTGTGCAGGCGACGGGAACCTTCGTTGGCGGCACCGGCGGCGTCACGGATTCTTCGCGCCTCGAAACAGAAGGCGTCAGCGCGTTTCATACTTTGGTCGGCGGAAGTTTTCGGATTCGAAACTTCTTCGTTGCGGCCCAGCTTGATCGCACCTCGCAAAGTGTTGTCAGTGGAAAAATTGGATTTCGATTTTAGGAGGATTTATGATGTCGTTTCAAAGTTTCACCGTTCTTTCTGGTACTCTTCTTGGCTTTATTTTTTCATCCGGTGTCGCTCTGGCGAGTTCCGTGAAGGATCCGGCCCAAGTGGCACCCGCACCCAAAGTCAGCTTCATTGAGCCGATGCAAGGCGCGAAAGTCGCACCGAAATTTAAAGTGAAAATGGCTGTCGAAGGATACAAAGTCGTTCCCGCAGGCGACCTCACTAAAAACACAGGTCATCACCATTTACTTGTTGGCCCGGGTCCCATTCCCCAGGGGCAAGTCATCCCCACCGATGCCAAGCACATCCATTTCGGAAAAGGCCAAACCGAAACTGACCTGGAACTTCCGGTCGGAAAACATAAACTCACTTTGCAATTTGCCGATGGAGCTCACCGCTCGTATGGTCCGGCGCTCAGCGCCACCATCGACGTCGAAGTCGTCGCCACAAAGAAGTAAACGGAGAGTGCAATTTCGCACTTCCGCAGCGGTGGCGCCTCGCGCAAGTGCGACGTTCGTGGCTCGTTACTTTCCCAGCATTTTATCGGTGATGGACGAGGCTGGGCCGTCCGGCCATCATCGCTATCGCTTAACTAAGTGTTTTCCCAACGTGAGCTGGTGATCAGCCGCGAACCGTGTTTTGAAAACAAATAGCTCCAAACCCACTGCGACATCACAGAAAGTCTGTTTCTAAATCCCACCAGATAAAGAACGTGAATCAAAAGCCACGCCCACCATGCAATGCGACCGTCGACTTTAATAAAAAGTCCCGGCGACTGCATGACGGCTTTATTTTTTCCGATCGTCGCCATCAAACCCTTGTCGAGATACTTAAAGTTTCGTCTCGTGTTTTTGCGGATCGAGTGAGCAACGTGAAAGCCCATTTGAATCGCTGCAGGAGCAACGCCTGGAATAGTTTTCGACTCACCAAGACTCACGTGCGCCATATCGCCGACAACAAATGCGTTCGGAAAACCGCGCAAAGTTAAATCTGACTCGACAATGATACGGCCGGCCCGATCTTGTGGCTGTGGCGGAAGGATTGGAATTTGTCGAGCCTGAACACCGGCTGCCCAAAAAATGGACTCGCTCGAAATCCACTGGCCGGCGTAAAACACACCGTTCTCGGTGATGTTCTCAACTTTTTGATTCACGAGGACCGTGACCCCTAACGTTTCAAGATCCTTTTTCGCTTTCGCCGACAAATCGGGGTGAAAATCTGCGAGCACGCGAGGGCCCGCTTCGAATAGAAAAACTTGAGCCAAGGCGGGATTGATAACTTTAAAGTCATTCACCAAAACTTTTCGACTGATCTCGGCAATCGCTCCTGCCAGCTCGACGCCTGTGGGACCACCACCGACCACGACGAAGTTCAAATATCTTTTTTGAAGCTCAGGATCTGTTTCATTTTCTGCCTTTTCAAAGGCCGAAAGAATTCGGTGTCGTATCTCTGTGGCCTGTTCCAAAGTTTTAAGTCCGGGCGCCAAGGACTCCCATTGATGATTTCCGAAATAGCTATGCTGGGCTCCACACGCCAGAACTAAGTAGTCATACGAAAAGTTGACGACCGAGTTCGAGAGTGAAACCTCTTGTTTCTCAAGATCGATCGCGTCCACCTTGGCCAAATGAACTGTCACATTCGAATCTTCGGAAAACTCGCCACGAATCGGAACAGCAATGTCCGACGGATCCAAGCCTGCCGTTGCGACTTGATAGAGGAGTGGCTGAAAGAGATGATGATTTTTGTGATCAATCAGGATCACCGACAGAGATTCTTCTTGCGCCAGCCTTTTTGCGGTGTTGAGCCCCGCGAAACCAGCGCCGACGATAATCACCGTTTTCTTTTCTTCTGATTTTTGCGTCGAACGATGACTCATCAGTTTGAAGTAGTCTCGTAAGGACGCAATGTTAAGGTATTTTCCGATCCAGAAAAAACAGAACCCTTGGCCTTCAAAATATCGACGTGAGTACTGGCTGCAGCCCCAACGAAGGGCCACTTCGCACTTCCGCAGCGGTTTCACCGCACAAAACCCTACCTCCACAGTCAGGCGTCCGGTCGGGCTCATAACCCGAAGGTCAGAGGTTCAAATCCGTCTCAACGGGTCTATTGTATATTCATCGAAATTCCGATAATATTACCAAATGAGCCTGGGTGACTATTTTCTCAAATCTAATCAACACAAAGTCTTTCTGGAGTTTTTGGTCTCTGGTTCGGAGGCCTATTCTAAGACCGATCTCTCTCAACTTTCCGGCCTGCCCTACGCGACAACTCATGCGGAGGTCGGCAAACTGGAGTCCCTGGGCCTCCTCACGAAACACGCCTCGGGCGGCACGACGAAGTACAGAATGGTGCTCAGCCCAGAAGTGAAAAAGGCTGTTTCGTTAGTATTCAACCTGAAGGGGCTCGATTCAGCGCCTTACAGCGAAACAGAACTGCGTGCGTCACTTCAGGATTTGGGAGCACCTTTAGTACTTGATCTGCCTCCTGCGGTTCGGTTTGTTCCTGAACAAACGCTTGAAGAAATATTGGTCAGAGCGGCGGTCCAAGCAAAAAAAAGTCCGTCGATCGCGAGAACTTTACCTCTGGCGCTCTTTAGAAATTTCGAAAGATTAGATCACGATCGTCTCAAGTACTGGGCGACAAAGTTGGGTGCGAAACAGGAGCTTGGTATGTTTCTCGAGCTCTCATCAGCTCTCGCGACGTCACCGAAGCTCAAAAAACTTTCGCAAAAGTTCAAAGATGCACGAGTCAAAGAGACCAAGGACTTTTTCGAAACGACGTCACCTTTACTTCGAGAGCTGTCGGAACGTAATACGCCGGACGTCGCGAGGCGCTGGAAATTTCGAATGAACATGAGTATGGATAGCTTCCAGTCGACGTTCGACCGGTTTAAGGCCTCGAAATGAAAAGATACTCAGAAGCTCAAATTGTCGAATTCTTAAAGGCGATTGATCGTAACCTCTCGTCGAAGCAAGAAATCATCATTATCGGCGGCACCGCTGCAACCCTTGCCTACAAATTCAAAGAAGCAACGCAAGACATCGATACCGCCAACTCTGTCGAGAAACTTAAATCCGCAATCAAGAAGGCTGCGAAAGAGACTGGATTTGACATCCCTGTCAGCAAGTCTGGAGTGTTCGATGCCCCTTACGACTACGAATCAAGATTAGTCCCGTACGGTGTGAAGCTATTTAGAAATCTGTCGGTAAAAGTTCCGGAAGCGATCGACCTCATCATGATGAAGATGATGCGACTTGAAGCGCATGATTTGAGTGCCATCAAACAAATCATCGCTGAAAAGTCCGTCACCGCAGACAAACTTTTAAAAAGGTTCACTTCTGAGATGGATCACGTCACCAAGACTAGGTCGGACGTTGAATTCAATTTTCTCGCAATGATCGAAGATTGTTTTGGCGCGGCGGCCAAGAATAAATGCGCCACAAACCTTTTGCGTAACAAGTGAGTCGTGCGGCACCTCCCACCCATCGCCAGTGCCAAATCCCACTTCCGCAGCGGTGGCGCTTTGCGCAAAGCCGCTGTTGTTCGAATGGAACAGGCTGGAACGGTATTTACACCCGATAAGTTGACCAGCACTAAAAAACCATGACCTGCTGGAACAGCAGGAATCAATGCTCGGGAGACAAAGATATGAAGCTTCTTATTTCACTGATGTTATTAACCTTTTCGCTCATGGGTTGTGCGAGTGTCATTCGAAGTGGCGATGCGGTTCAGGCCGCGCCCGAATCGAATGCAGAAACATCTAAAGTTCCGGTCGCTACCGCTGAACCACCCCTCCCAATCCCGACAGAATGGAAAGGTGCCTGCCGAAAAAATGTGAACGAGACGGGAAAGCAAATCGGAAACGGCGCCAACGTTAGGCTGCAAAGTTCGTATGTATTTTCCGACAAAGACGCGACCTGGTTTGTTAAAACCTTTAAGGACAAAGAGTGCCGCGAAATGGTTGGCGGAAATAGGTTTTCTTTTAGCTGCGATTCAGACCCGTCCGTTCGGTCGGCGCGTTGTCTTCAAACAACAATCGAGACCTGGGATGGACAGAATTGGAAGTCAGAAAAGATGGTCGACCATGCCGGCCTCCCGAATCAGCTCGAAATGCAGTACTCACTAAAAGCTGGAACTGGAACCAAAGCCACATTGAAAAGCCGAAGTATCAGCGACGGAGCCGACGAGGAAACGTCCGAACAACTCTCTCGCTAGTCGGCTCATAAAAAAACTTGAAGGCTTTGCGACCGGTCAATTCCGGCACGGTGCCATTTCGCACTTCCGCAGCGGTGTTGCTGCGCGCAACAAGATCCTAGGTTTCTGTTTGTAAGCCGGAGTTTCTAAAAACAGACTCGTAAGCTTTCAGAAATCCAATACCAGACAGTGGTGTCGCAAGAGTTGAATACCTCAACCAGTCAAAGTCCGACTCGCTTTCGAATGTCGGATTGATTTTCAGCATTCGCTCTAAAAATGAAGACTTGATACTTCTCAAAGGCGCGCCGGCGAAGAACAAGTAGGTCAGATGATTTTTTAAAAGATGCGAGTTGAACTGAACTGCTTTTCTCTTTGCGAGAGTGTGAGCGACGGTCGGTGGAAGCCCCAATCGCAGAGCTTTTGAGGTCTCATCAAAATTCTCAATGAGAAAACGCTCATAGAGATAAGAATCATGCTCGTCATTCGTTAGCAGACCGTCATCCAATGAGTCTGGAAAGGTAAGGAAAAGTTTTTGCAGTGAAGTCTCGCGCGGCGTAGTCGAATGTCCAAGCTCATGAGCCAGCGTCGAAAGCCGAAAGATCGAATCGACAGCTCCGTGCCCGATGTGAAACTCGGGAACCAAGTGCAGGCTCATCATAAAGAAGCCATCACTTTTCGAACGCGAAAAATGATGTTTTCGATCCCCCTTCTCAAATCCCGTAATTTCAAAAAAAATTTCCTTAAATTCGACGGGATCGATGGCGGCTTCAATGGCAATGTCCGAGTTTTTTATCCACGTCTCCGGAGTCGAAGTCATACCAAGACCCGCGGGTTCGTACTCGACATGAGTATAGCGTTCTAAAAGATGAAGAAAGGTTGGATTTAGGATTTGTTCCCGAGCTCTTTCGAGCGCATCTCCGATATCGTCGCTATCACCTTTGAGATCTCTTAGCTGAGGAAAACCGATGTTTACAGTCATGCCGTTCAGTAACCGAAGCCACTTCGCTCGTGCACTCTCCATATCCGGCGAATCAAAGCTGAGCTTCTGCGTAAACTCAATAAAGCGTTTCTGACTTTCGAGAACGACGTCGATTGAGACCAAACCCAGTGCGTGTCTAAACTGAGAACGCAAGAATTCGTCATTCTCACCGAAGAATTGAGCTACCGTTGCATCCATTGAGAACGCTACTTCCCCAGAATTTTTTCAATGATCGAAGACGTCGAGCGGCCGGGTTGAAAAGCGAGAGACTTCACTTCGCCGCCGCGACTCAAGACGAAAGAGGAACCTACGATTTTGTCCGGCGCCCAATCGCCGCCTTTCACAAGAACGTCGGGCTCCAAGAGCTCGATCAGTTTTAATGGTGTCTCTTCGCCAAACAACGTCACGTAGTCCACACACGAAAGCGACGCCATGATTTCAGCGCGATCCATTTCGTGCTGCACGGGGCGCGATGGACCTTTCAAAACTTGAACACTTTTGTCGGTGTTCAGCGCCACCACCAAAATATCGCCCTGCTCGCGAGCCTCTTGAAGATAACGAACATGACCCACGTGAAGCAGATCAAAACAGCCGTTGGTGAAAACGATGCGGCGTGAACCGCGAACCGCGGACAAAGTCTCCGACAGCTTCTGTCGGTCCGTAAAAATTTTCGCTTTCACAGAGAACGCGCCGGGCTTCGCCATGAATCAGGCGAGATCGACCGACTCGATCGAATCTCCGCCTTCAATTCCGACAAGGCCAAGGCCTGTGAAAAATTTAAGAACATCTCTTCCTGCGATCATCGATACGATCGGGAAAAGAATGAACCCCGAGGCCGCGACAAGCGCCCCGCGCCACATCACAAGCACGGGATAAAACCAGCGTGTGCGCATCTCGCGAGAGCCGACGCGGATTTCATAAGACCACTCACCCAGAGTTGCTCCCAAAAAGCTTCGAGCTGCCAAAACATAAATAAGGCCGCCAGCCACGAACAAGAATAAAAGTGCGGCCACCGTCTCGGCATCCGTCTGAGTGTTCTCAAGAAGCAAAAGTAAATTCGCATCCGTGACTGAAAGTGCAATCGCCAATAAGACGCAGCCAAAGCCAACGGAAACAAGTGTATCCAAGATCGCTGAACCGAAATGCGCCGTCACCGGACGCTCGCCTGTGGCAAGATTCTGTTCCGAAGCTAGTTCGGCGCGAGTCACCGTATCTTTTGACAAAGAATTTTTGCTGACTTGAGCCGTCGCTGCCGCAGGCTGCCCCGCGAGACTTCCGAGATGTGGAAATACCGAAGGAAAAGTCTTCGCGACATTCTCGTCGATCGAAGCTGGTGCAGCAGCTTTTCCTGAATAATCGCTTCGACCCAACGGCATTTTTAAGAATCCGCGAGGCGCCGAAGATTCGGCCGGGGCCGCCGTGGCCATTGACGCCGCCGCTGTTGCACCCGGAGTCGCAATTCCAGTTGGCGAACCAAAGAGAGGCGAACGACGTCCCGACGAAGCCTTTGCAGATGTCGCCGACGGCGATGCACCGAAGGTCGAACCCGAAGTCGCTGCTGAGTTCGCATCGCTTTCACCAAAGAAATCAAGCGATGGAGGAAGTGCCGCAATCAAATCAGAAACGCTTTTTGCATTGTGTTTTGCCTTGGCCGCGCTGGCCGCACTGCTTGCGGTCGGTGAACTCAAAAGACCTTTTGATTGTTCGCGCGAGGCGGGATCCATTGCCATGTCGGGAGTCATGTCGTTCGTCATGCCACTTTTCGCATTTACGCTGGGCCCAAGCGTCGAACTGAGAACCGAAAAAGAAAACGAGTCGTCCGCGTCGGCTTCGATATCGAGCGGCTTTACTTTCCGGTGAAATCCAAGCCCCTCATTGATGGGCTTAAAATCGAACTCCGGTTCGTTTTTCGTCGCGCTTCCGATATCGCCGTCAAGAGTCATCCGTTCCCCTATCGCATAAGATCCAGCTCGTACTTTAGGACGCTGACCAGGGCCACGCAAGCCGTTTCAACTCTCAGCACTTGAGCGCCCAAGGTGGCCGCTTCAAGGCCTTTTTCTTTAAACCGAAGGACTTCGCTCTCAGAAAACCCTCCCTCGCCGCCCACAAAGATCCAAACGGCCTCTGGCTTCTTCGCCGCAATCGAGGCCCCAAGCTCGCGCACCGGCACCGTGCCGACCTCATAGGCAAAGAGACCCGCAATAGGCCCCGACGGGTTAATCGCAACCGCCTCTATGAATTCGCCAAGTTTGAGAGCGGGCTCGAGCGTCATTTTCTCGCCGCGGCCGCACTGTTGAGTCGCACTTTGAATGATTTTTTGAAAACGCGATTCTTTAGCGGCCCACGTGTCGGTGGCGGTGCGAATAAAACTGTTGTCGCTAAAGAGCGGCTGCACAGTCTCAACGCCGAGTTCGACAAGTTTTTCCAAAACATCTTCCAAAACGTTGAATCTTGGAATCGCCAAGGCCACGCGGATTCGAGGATAAGGGAGGGGCGTAATTTTTCGAACGTCGCGGACAATCGCCAAAAGCTCTCGTTTTTTCTCGCTCACGACTTCGACAAAATAGGCCGAACCCGCGAATAGCACTTCAAACTTGTCGCCCACAGTTTGCCGGCACACATCGCGAATGTGATGAAGTGAGTCGCCCTCGATCAAGACTTCGGCGCCCAACATGGAGTCCGGGTCTTCTAATTTTTGTTTTTGATTTGTTCTAAAAGCGTCGCTCTCAAGCCAATAGCGTCTCATGCTTCTCTTTCCCGTCGGCCGCTAGTTCGTCCACACGGAGGCGCACCACTCGCCTTTGCGCACGCGGGATTTTTCTTTAAGTCCCGACATGCCGGCGAATTTTTCGTGAAACTCGTTTTCGCGGTCCGTAAGTATTCCGGAAAGAACCAAAGTTCCACCGCGCTTCACTGTTTTCGCAAGGTCTTCGGCTAAAACTAACAAAACACCGTCGATGATGTTGGCGATAACGAGATCGTACTGAAGCCCTTGGGCCACACATTCGCGCGCGACATCACTCAAATCACGGTCATCGATTTTAGTCGCGATCGAGCGGTTGAGTTCCAGATTCTCGCGAGCCGTGCGCCGCGCCTCAGGATCGATATCAAGACCGACAGCGCTAAAAGCACCCATACGTTCTGTGATCAAAGCTAAAACCCCGGTGCCGGTACCGACATCTAGGACTCTCGCTCCGCCATCACGCGCTTTTAACGAGGCACCTTCCTTTGTCATCCATTCGACCGTCAGTCCCGCCGCCAGCTGCGTGGTCTCATGTGTGCCGGTACCAAACGCCATTCCAGGATCCATCAGCAAAACATGTTTTGGTGACGCCTTTACTTCGTCTGGAATTTCACACCACTTCGGCACAATCCAAAACGGAGCCGCGAATAGAAAAGGAACAAAACCCTTCTTCCACTCTTCAAGCCAGTCTTTGTGATTCTCCAAAGTCATCGACATCTGAATCGCACCATCAAGCGCGCGAAGTTCGGTCTCGATTTCGATTCTCGCGGATTCCGTCGGAAGATTTGTAAAATAAGCCTTCAGCGTGACTTCGGCGCTTTCGACAATTTCAGGATCATACCGAAGATCTTTTTGAACAAACGGAAGATCCTCTGAAACGCCCTCGGCGCCAGCTGAAAATAAAATTGCGGTCGCTTCATCTTCGAAGGACCGCGAAAGCTTTTGAACAACAACAACGGCGAAACGATCTGTCATGCCCTAAGCTGTAGGCGGTGGAAGAGTCTGTGTCACCCTTGGAGGTGCTGAAGGTTGTAAAGCAGACTCAGTTTTTACCGGTTTACTTGCTTCCGGAGCAGCCCCAGGCGCCGTGCCGACGACAGCAGGTGTCGCGCCGACATTCACGGGCGTCCCCAACGGAGGCAGAGACGCCGGCGTAGCGCTGTCCGCTGTACCAGCACCCGCGAGCGCATCCGCCGTCACTGAAGTTTCAGTGACCATCGCCGTGACCGTGGGTCCGGCGGACGACACGGAGGCCGTTTTCTTTTTCTTTATAACTTTTGGCGCTTCCATCGTTATGCCCTTCATGTCGATGCGGTCACCGATCATGATGGATTCAAATTCCAAAGTGGGACGCTCATCATCGCTCAGCTCGGTCACCAGTCGCGCGACAGCCATATTTCGCTCGACGTGAATGACAAGAATTTTTCCCACCGACACCGTGAGAATCGCTTGCTGTTTGTTTTGTACAGGATCATGAATCGGAAGCGCCCGCTGAACCGGAACGTACTGACCTTTTTTAAGGCCGACTTCAGTTCCCGCGTTGATATAAAAATCGTGATACGACGGCTCGGTCGGCTCCATCGGAAGCGACTTTCTGACGTCGAAGATCATTGGTACATCGGAAACAGCTGACGTGCGCGTCTGCGCTTCAGCAACACTCATCATGAAATGAACAGTAACCCCGGCGGAAATCGCCGCAAGCGTTCGAACTAATTTTACCATACCCGAAGAGCCTTTCCTTGGCGGGCACCATCCTGGCCTCCCTAGGAAACGAGCCATACTGGCTCACAAAACTCTTCGGATATCACAGTTCTAAAATTGAGACGGGCTTCGAATTACTGGCCACGACTGGGCGAACGTTCAGGGGCAACCGTTTACGGGCGAAGGGCGCTCCTGGATCTAGATCGCGGCTTCTGGTTCGCCACGCGACGGAAGTTTCACAGCCACACCCCAGTTCGCCGCTTGAGTCTTGATGGGGCTCAATGGGAATTGGACGACACGACTTTGCAGCTTGGCAAAAATCGGTTCGCGAATCGCAAGATTGTTATCTTGAAGCACGATCTGCCGAGCCGATCGTTTTTCAATATTGATGACGATCGGAGCTTTCATATTGGCTGTCATCTGCGTTGGGTCTTCAGGCACTGTGATGATAGCAAACGAACGAAGGCCCGCAGCTTTTTTGAGGTCCAGGCTTTCGAGATCATGTTTCGTGAGGTTCAGTTGAAATCCAGCCGAGAAAAGCTCGGGCTCAAGAACTGGGAATGCGATCTGAGGAATTTCGCAGCTCTGAAGCCAGGCGAAAATTTCGTCCGATGGATCGTCCAGCAAAACAAACTTGCGTAGATCTGCGAAACCGAGAATGCCCTCAGGAAAAAGAATAAGATCTTCGTCCTGACACTGAACATGCCCAAATCGCGACGTTTGTACTTTTACTGCCGCCATGAAGCCCCCTCAACAAAGCGCCAAACTGTTTGGCACCCTCACGCTCAAGACACTTCGAAGTTCGCGTTCGGTGAATTTCTTCTTCAACCAGACCGCACGACGAAAGCCCCGCCCCTACCACTCAAGCGTAATGACCCTCATTTCATGGGTGCAAGTGAAATACTGACAGAAGTGGAGAAGTCTGTGCGAAAAGCCGGTAAAATCTGTGGATAGCTAGGCAAAACGGCCTTCTCAGCGGTCTTGGGAAGCGGCGACGTATGTGCGCCGCGTAAAAAGATTATGTCTTAAGGAGCTTGGCGACCGCTCGAGTTGTCTCGCTGGTCGTGTTCACCGACTCCGTGTTTTGGCTTTGGATTGCCATATACACTTCTTCGCGGTGAATTTTCGTGTCTTTCGGCGCTTCAATGCCGAGTCGAACCTGCTTGCCCTTGATCTGGACAACCCGAATTTTAATGTGATCATCAATCGCGATCGATTCGCCGAGCTTCCTGGTTAATACCAGCATTCGGGTCTCCTTCAACGTCCTGGTCAAAGTGTCCGTTAAGTAACAGTGCTAAAAAACGTCTAAAAATCTAAAACTGCGTTCCAACCACTTAACGGAAGAAACGAAGCGACGCTTTAGCTATTCTTGCTACCGGAGGAAGTCAAGGAGGCTCGGCTGAATGAGTTTTCCCGACGAAGCTAGAGATGCCTTTAAGGTACTTTCAGATTTGTTAAGATCCGAGACGAGCTCGAACGTGTCGACGTCTTCAAGACTTGAGGCGAGGGACTTCGAATCGATCACACCTTTGGTCAAATTCTCCATCGAGCTATTGAGCGTTGAAAGTCGAGATCCGACCTCCGCTCGCGCCAGTACGACCTGCGCCAAAGCCTCGTCCAGCCTATCAAGTGAATCCTGAACGCCCTCTTTGGAGTTCGTTTTTAAACTCACTTCGAGGTCTGATAAAACGCCAAAAACATTGGTTCCTTGATTGCGCCAAGTCGCTGACAAATTGCCCTGACTCGTCGCCACCGCATCCGGTGATTCCGTTGAAATATCGCCCGCAGGAGCTCGAACTGCCGCTGCATTTTTAGGCTGTGGTGAAGTTTCAGGCGACGATTCTATTTTACCGGATGGCGCATCATTTGGTGCACCGGCACGTGCATCGTCTGGCGCACCGGTTGGTGCTTCACTGTTCGAGCGGCCCGACCGAATTCCCGCTCCCAAAAACACGCGGCTCCCCGGGACATTGATAGGGACGTCAGCTTCTTTATTGATGGCGACTCGCATTTCGCCAGTATCGCCCCTGTACTCACCGTTGCTGGTGAACGGCGGATTGGTCGTTTTAAATCCACCAAAAAGAAAGCGATCGCCCAGTTTTCGATTTCCGACTTGCACCGTTTGATCAAAGAGCTGACTCACCTCTGTGGCCGTCACGGCCCGCGAAGCCGCGTTCGCTCCGGCGTCGGTCGCTTGCGCGATGGCGAGTTCTTTGGCTCTTGTTAAAACTTCGGTCATTTCGCCCAGAGACTGATCGGAGTACTCGAGAAACGTTTTCGCCTGATTGATATTCTTAATGTACTGGTTGCTTGCGCTGACATTGGTGCGGGCCGACAGAACACGCGTCGCGGCCAGCGGATCATCGCTGGGTTTATTCACGCGCTTTTGTGTCGACGCCTGATTTTGTAAATCAGAAAGCTCGGCGCGATTCTTTTGAATCCCGGCGTTGACCTGATTGTAGTTCATCTTATCCGCGATACGCATCCGAGCTTAATCCTTACATTCGTTTCAGATTTAAAATCGTATCAAACATTTCGTCGGCGGTGCGAATCAGTCTCGCACTGGCATCGAAAGACTTTTGATACTCGATAAGTTTTGTCGCCTCTTCGTCAAGACTCACGCCACTGATACTCTCTCGAATATTGCTCATTTGTTTCACGATGTCGCGTTGGGTGGCGCTGGCTGTCTCGGCGCGACGTGCCTGAATGCCGACTTTTCCGACAACACTGTTGTAGAATTCGTCGAACGTGTTTTCACCGTTCATCGTTTTGTCTTGCTGAAGTCGCGCCATCTTTACAGCCGTTCGCGAATCGCCCGGAGACGCTGGACCAGCGCCCGTCGAAATACGCCCAACATCATCAAGAATGTTTTTTGAGACCGACAGATTCGCCGAAGCATGGCGAAGCTGAGTTGGTAGCTCAAAAAAGTTTTGTCCGGTCTGATTGTAGGCATTGAAACCTGACCGATGCACTTCGTTCAGATTTGCTGCAAATCCGTACGCAAGCTTATCAACGTCGCCCAAAAGTTCCGTCACGACTTTGTCGCGCACTTCCAGGGCGCCGCCGATTTTTCCACCGGTAATCTGTTCGGTGACTTTGTATGGTTCCGCGTCGGGTTTACTGAGATAGAAAATATCGACGTTGCCTTCGCCCTTAGTGGCCGTTTCCGACGTGGGCTTTGCAATTAAAGTCTTCGAATCGTAGCCCGCCACCAGAAGCGCCGAATTTCCCGCCGTCACCGTCACCGATGTGTCCGCGCCCTCGGCCCAGCGAATGTTGATGCGCTCGCCAACTTGCTTCAAAAGAAGCTCCCTGCGATCGCGCTCGTCATTGGCGTTGCCGCCAGAAAGTTCAACCTGCTGAATTTTTTCGTTCAGATTGGCGATCTCTTTTGTCATCCCGTTCACTTCGTCCAGCTGACTTTTGATCTGCTGATCGAGGTCGCGAGTGATTTCCGTGAGCTGCGAATGAACGCGTTTAAAGTCTTTCGTCAAAAAATCGGCCGTCTCGCGAACTTGAGTTCTTGTCGCAAGACTCTCTGGGTTGTTCGCAAGCTCTTGAATTGAAGAAAAGAAATCAGCCACAAATTGATTGAGGCCCTTGTTCTGCTGTTCGTTATAAACTTGCTCGACTCGCGCCATGGCCTCGGCTTTACCGTCGTGAAACCCGCCAAGCGATCGTTCGTTTCCGATCTGTCGTTCAAGATAGGGATTGTTGATGCGAGTGACGGCCGCAGATTTCGAACCCATGCCGTAGCGAAGTTTACCGGAGCCGACAGGTACGTTTGTTTGAATCTCAACACGCTGGCGAGAGAATCCTTCCGTGCTTTTATTGGCAATGTTATGGCCGGATGTCTGCAAAGCGGTCTGACTATTCATCATCGACCGCTTCCCGATGTCCATCATCGAGTGGATTTTAGACATATCGACCTACATCCTTGTCGTCATGCAGTCACATCCTATGACCGCGATTCTAAAACACGTTCTTCTCTTCTTAATCTTCGAGCCTAAGCCTCGCGACTAACTAGAGCGCCGCCTTCCGGCTTTTGCTCCATCGACCCTTTTTGACCGTACGTTTTCGCTGGCGCCAATCCATCTTTGATAGCTTCCATTGCGCCTGTTATGGATCGAAGTGCTGACTGAACAAGTTCTTCATTCGCCTTATTTACTTCCGACACTCGACGCACCAAGAGCTCAAGAACTGAATGCATATTGCGAAGACGGTCGCCTTGCCCTTTTGGCATATTCGACGCCAGTTCTAAAAGTCGCGGCTGATCTACGTCCGATGATGTGAGAACCGCAAGATCGCGCGCCAATTTCGTTCGGCTATTTTCCAGCGAACGAATGCGAACCAATAGAGTATCTTTGGCTTTGTTGTTCTCGTTGAGTTCGTCGAGACGACTCTCCACAAGAATTTCTTTTTCTTTTCGCACCACTTCGAGAAGTGAGCGGTAAATTTTCACAAGATCATCAAGACACGACAGCAATTCGCTGTAGATAGCCTCGCGGCTAGCAAGAGATGTGGGATCCGTGTGGTTTGTTAGAAGACTCATCGTTCGGTGCCTTTCTTCCTTGAGAGGCTGGGACCAAAAAGAAAAAAACAGTTCGTGTTCGCTACTCGTTCAGCGCTACTCGTTCATTTTCAGCTGTTCACTGACCAATCGCTCGGAGATCGCTTCGGCGTCAACTTTGTAGGCGCCGCTATCAATCAAAGCTTGAAGACGCGCCACTTTCGCTTCGTCGACACCAGGAGTTGCTGCTTCTTTAATTTTTTTCATCTCTTGTGCGCGTGATGACACTTCAACTTTCGCCGAAGATCCTAACGTCGCACCCAAAGCGTCAGCCGCTGGAGATTTTCCGTTGCGTGCGGATTTAACAGTTTCAGTCGCAGCGCCTGTCGAAGCTGTGCCCGCAAGACCGCTGCCCACACTGTTCGGGCCTGTATTTGAGACTTTCATGAAACCTCCACTGCTTCTAAAAGTGTATCACAATGAGACAGGAAACCACGAGCCCATAAAGGCCAGAATTTTATAGCTCTTTGCTATTTCGTTTCTGGACCAAAGTCTGTCGAACGATAATGCCCCGAGCGCCTGGCGCCAAATGCCCTAGGGTTTGGCCCGCTTGAATCAGGTCTCCGACTGTGACGGAAATTGTCACTCCGTCAAAAGCCAGTTCAACTTTACGCGCGGGCGCCGTCTCTTTTTCAAGCCCGGCTCCGGCGCCGGGATCCGACGTCGTCAATAGGCCGAGCACGACTTTTCCGTTGTCGCTCCGAACGGATTCAATCCGGCCTGCCCAGGGACTTCGAACGGATTCAGGCCCATCGACAGCGCGAGTTTTTGTAGGAGCCAAGGAGACGAGAATTGTTTCGTGAACGAGCGATGCTGTCGAGTCACTCGATTCGCTTCTCGGCGCCGACGGAAGCCTGCGAACTTTTAAAACGTCGCGATCCGTAAGTGCCATGCCTGGACGATTTTCTTCTGAAGTATCACCAGACGCGCGCGCCGCCATTTTTTTTCGTGCGTCTTTCATCGCTTGTCGACGCATCTTCATCATTTCAGCTTTACCGACAAGCTCGTCATGGATCATGTCGGCCAAGCCGATGCCGCCGCGCTCGCCCCAGGAATCAACATACTGATCATCCAACTGCTCGCGGTAAATTCCTTCGCCCATCGATGGCTTTTCAAGCTCGGACTTACTCACCGTCGAGCGCATCGCCTTCATCATTTGTCCGAGAAAATATTTTTCGTACATCTTCGCGGCGTCCAGCACGCGTGGATCTCTGACAGGTGGCTCGTTTACGGCCGGCTCACGTAGGGGTGGCGTCGGAGGCTTCTCTGCAGAGGCGGGCGCCGCAGCTATGAAAACCAAAACGGTAACGCCTAAAAAAAACGGCGAAAAAAACGGGTTGGTGGATCGGAGCCATACGCGCATCCTGCGCTGTTTACAGATTAAGCCTAGTGTAGTCGCCAATCCTAGCGTGCTGACTCTGTGCCCCTGTTTCCTGCTCGAAACGGCTCTGCTCTTAAACCATCCTTGGTTGAATAAACTCCAACCCACCTTACCCAAGGGACGCGACATCCATGTCGTGCCCCATTCTATAATTTTATGTTCACATGTCTCAGATCGAAACACTTTCGCGGTCGAGGCCAGCCCGAACTTCGGTTTTCTGGTCTCAGTACTAGGTTTGCTGCCTAACGTTCCACGACCTACAGACACTGGACTAGATCTCCAAGGTTAACAGCCTTACAGAATTTCAAGTTCGCCCTGAAGAGCACCGGCCGCCTTAATGTTTTGCAAAACCGTAATCAAATCACGGGGACTCACACCTATTTGATTGAGAGATCGAACAAGATCACCAACGCTTGTGCCGGAATCAAAGACCGCAACACGGTCGCCGTCTTTTCCTTTAGACTTGCCACCGTCGACGCGAACCGTGAGTTCACCATGGCTAATGGCGACTCGCGATATTCGAACGGTGTCACCAATCACAACGGTGCCCGTCTTTTCATTGACGATAACTTTGGCTCGAGTGTCGGGGGTGACGTCCAAAGATTCAATACTTGCCAGCAGTTCCACGGCGCGGCCCTCGTAGGCGAACGGAACAATAATGTCGACGGTGCCGGCGTCTTTCGCCGTTGCGTATTTTCCCGAAAGATCCATGTTGATGCGCTTAGAAAGACGAGCCGCCGTCGTGAAATCTGGATTGTGCAGCGTTAGCCGAAACATTTTTCTCGCAGTGAAATCTTCAGCGACATCGCGTTCAATGATCGCGCCGTTCGGAATCCTACCAACGGTTGTGTGACTGTCAGCGCCCGTCCCAACAAGAAGCGAACCTTGCGCCACGGCGTAAATATTTTGATCGGCCGCGCGTAGCGGCGATTGAATCAACGTACCACCTGCCAATGACGATGCATCACCTATGGAGTTCACCGTGATATCGAGTCGATTTCCCGCGCGCGCAAACGCCGGAAGAGACGCCGTAATGACAACGGCAGCTACGTTTTTGGAAGCGATCTCTTTGTCTTCGACTTTCATTCCAAGCTTATCAAGCATGCGAACAATCGACTTGTTCGTGAATTCTGATTTGGAATCGCCTGTGCCTTTAAGGCCAACAACAACGCCGTAGCCGATGAGTTGGTTGTCGCGAACACCGCGAACATTGGCGATGTCTTTCACGCGCGCGGAGTGTCCAAAATCACTGAAAAGAAACACCGACGAAAACGCCGCCACAAGAAAGAGTTTTCTTTCTAGATTTTTCACAGAGTGGCTCCTTTGCGCGAACTAACGATGTCGAACTGCGAGTCGAGAAGTTTTGAAGAATCAATTCCGTTGTCGTCAAAGTCTTCGGGCCGAACAACGCCGGTCACGATCACTTTGTATTCACGCCGACCAATCATAAATGGCTGAACACCCTTGACGCGGTAACTGCCGTCTTTCAACTGCTCGACAATTCGGGTGGGAACATTCTGAATATTTGCGATCGGATCTTTTGGATCAACGGTCTTTTCTGTTGAGGCGGCTGTTGCATCGGGCGCGGCGGCGCCCGGAGCTGCTGCCGGAGCTGCAGCGGCCGCAGCTGGATCGGCTGCGCCCGGTGGTTTGGCCGCAGCGGCCGGCGCTCTGACCGGAGCTTCAAGTCTTTCAAGAAGTTTCGTAATCACTTTCACCTTGCTACTCAGCTGTGATCTTGGATTGCCTTCCATGCGCACGTTGAGGAGGTCTCCCATCATGCGCGTTTGGTTTTGCGCAAAAAGATAAGCACCTTGGCCTTCCATCACCCACAGCGAACCGGCCTGGGCACCAAGTTCCGCTTCGTCTTCAAATTTATTTCGATTCATTCGCCGATACTTTTTATCGGAAGCGAAAGCGAGATTATCCTGGTCCGAATATTTAGGGATTTTCGGGCGATCCGCCTGAAGGCCACGGTTGAAAAACGCACATCCCGACGCCATCGACAGCGCGATCAAAAGAAACCCAAGCATGAGACTGCGACTTCCGGTTTGTCTATTCAATTTCAACAAGACCCTTCTCCTTCAAAACTCCCGACACGAGCTTTTGTGACTTGCCGACTTTGACACGAACTGAATCTCCGAGGGCGGCGGAACCCTGTGCCACGCCATCAGACGTGATGCTCCATGATTCGCCCCCAACCTGCACACGAACCGGATCACCAAAACGAATCAACTGTTCTCGACGAAGCGATGACTTCCAAATCGGTTCACCGAAAGCGAGACCCTTTGCCGCCACCGAGGCCAAGATTTCTTGTGAGAGAGCAGCCGTATCAAGCGCAAACGTGACATTGCGGCGATCTATTTTGAAATCTGTGGCCGTGATTTTCTCGGACCCAGAGATGGCGCGGGTTGCGACAGGCACGTTCGCGTAGAGCTCAACGTCGCCAGTGACCATCAATGTTTTTCGCGATGTTTTCGAAAGGTCTTCGGAGTCACTGAGAAGATCAATTTCTATGGGAACTGCGAAGTTTCCGCGAGGACGATCCGCACGTACGACAAGCCGCCATGTATGAATTTTGAGACCTTGTACCTTCGGCATTTCGATTTTGCGCAGGACGACTTCGCAGCCGCCGCACCTTGAACTGAATTCCTGACGAAGACTTTTTGAAACGGCCTCGCGGCTAAAATTACTTTTTCGCAAGATGTGACTTCGAGCGGGAACTTTCCACTCGACCGAAAATCCTGCCGACTCCAAACGTCGGGTAGCTTCGCCGACGATGGCCTCTAAGCCCTCTTGTGTGAATGTTCTTTCTTCTCCGAAGGCCGGAAGATCCGTAAGGACGACGGTGCGAAGATGTCGAAGGACATTCTCACGTTGAGCCACAGGAATGGTCGCCGTGTCCACGATTTCCGCCAGCGTAAGCTCCCGCACCGCTGCGGAATTCCCTGATTCACCAGACTCGTCCGGTGCCACATCTAAATTCACAGCTGGACGAATGACGATCATCAAAGCGGTTGCCGCTTGGGATTCAACGCCGATCGATTCTTTCGACCACGCTTCAGATCCCGCGAAAATTGCAGCCACCATCATGGCCGCTAAAAATAGAGCTTCAAGTAGAACGGTCATAGTCCCCTATCGAAGTTGATTTGTGCTTTGAAGCATTTGGTCGGAAGCCTGGATTACTTTCGAATTGGTCTCGTACGATCGCTGGGCTGTGATCATATTGACCATCTCATCGACGATGTTGACGTTCGATGATTCCACCTGACCTTGCGCTAGTTCACCCATACCGTTTTGGCCAGGCACACCTTGCGCCGGAAGGCCGCTGGCCCCCGAGGGCATAAATACGTTTTTACCCATCGATTTCAAACCTGCTGGATTGACGAAATTGACGACCTGAATCTGGCCAATCGCCTGCGGCGCGATGTTTCCAGCCACCGTCACTGTCACTTGCCCGTTGGGAGCAATGTCGATCCCATTGGCATTTTGCGGAATGACGATTTCAGGCTGAAGAGCGTTGCCATTTTTGTCGACCAGACGCCCCGAAGGATCTTTTTTGAATTGTCCGTCTCGCGTGTAGCCGATCTGACCATCCGAGAGTTGGATAGGAAAAAATCCGGGACCCTCAATTTGAATATCAAGCGGGTTCTTCGTAATTTTACCAGCGCCGATATCAAAATCTTTTTGAATCGCCGCAGTGCGAACCCCAAGACCTGTTTGCACACCGGTGGGCGAAATAGAATTGAGACCCGAAACGGCGCCCGGCTCTTTGAGTGTCTGATACATGAGATCTTCAAACTCAGCGCGCGACTTTTTAAAGCCTGCGGTCGAGACGTTCGCCAGATTGTTGGCGATCACATCCATGTTTGTTTGTTGAGCCTGCATGCCGGTCGCGGCCGTCGTCAGCGATTTAATCATAATTCAAATTCCTCTCGTCGCAATTAGCCCATGTTTAGCTTGGGAACTTCGTTGACCACTTTCGCGGCCATCTGGTCGTAGGCTTGTATCGCTTTTTGTGTGCTTTCAAATGTGCGCGTGGCCGAAATCATATCCGTCATTTCGCGAACGATATTGACGTTACTTCCCTCTAAGAATCCCTGATTCACTTTCACATCGACGGCTTGAGAAATTTGGGCGTCAAGATTCTCTTTAAGTGCGAAAAGATTCGCGCCCTGTTTTAGAAGCGCATCTTTGTTGGCCACTTTCACAAGGGCCAGTGTTCCGACGCTCTGACCTTGTTCAAAGACTTCTCCGTTGGAGGCGATTGTCACGTCTGATGTTGTGAACCGAAATTCTCCACCACCTTGACGCTGAACCGGGAATCCTTGTTTTGTGACAAGGCGACCATCGCCATCGACCGAAAAATTTCCGGCGCGGGTGTAGCGACCACCTTCAGGTGTTGCGACTTCAAAAAAGCCGTCGCCTTCAAGCGCGATATCAAGGTTGTTGCCCGTGGGTCGAATTGTTCCTTGTGAGAAGTCAGAGTAGGTGCCGTCCAGATCAACAAACGACTTGTCGCCGCCGTTGTGAGCATAGAAAGACTCGAGCGACGCAGGAACACGTGGCGCTTCGATCGCTCCTGGTTCTTTGTTGTAAGAAGTGAGGTACTCGCGAAAGAGCTGTCCGTCTCGCTTAAACCCGGTCGTGTTCACGTTGGCGAGATTGTTCGCCACAGTATCGAGCCGCGCCGATTGGGCCATCGCACCACTGACCGCGGTGAAAATGCCTTTACTCATTCGTCCTCCTGACGTTCGTCCAGTCGAAGTCGCCGTCCTGGCGCTTCGTCACGACCTAAAACTCACTCACATATTTCAAATAAAGCACGCCTCATGCCACCTCGACTCTTTCTCGACTCAAGTTACAGAAGCGAAATAACTGAATCTAAGGATGAAAAACAAAACTCGCGCGCTGAAGACCTCGACCAAAGCACCGCCAATAAACCACCGAGACATGTCAAACCTCCTCGACGTCAAACCTGCTCGACATCGAAGCCCACTCACCGCAAACTGGTCTCGACGGAAGGGAGGTCAGGATGACCAAGACAAATTTGATCGCGATTGTTTCTGTCGTCGCGCTCTCGATGGGCTGTGCAACGACTCGGGTTCTAAAGAGCTCGGGCTGGACCGTTTCTCAAGACTCGGCACAAACTCCTGTCGTAAAAATGCCCCTGAAGGAATCAACCATAGCAGCGCCGAAGTCGGCCGCTTCGCGCGACACCGCTGCCGTGAAAAGACGCGTTCGAAAGATCAAAGAGAAAAAGCCCGTGGTCGCCACGCCAGATCTTGGTATCGCTGCGGCGGACCAAGTGATGGCGAAAGCAAAGCCCAGAGAGGTCAGTGAGGCCAATCTCATTTTCGACTACCCTGTGACTTACAATGCGCGTGTGCGGAAATGGATTAAGTATTTTCAAACTTCAGGGCGGCCGTCTTTTCGCCGCTGGCTTGAGCGATCGTCCAGATTTATCCCCGCGATACAAGATGAACTTCAGAAAGCGAACCTTCCCTTGGATCTCGCCTACGTCGCAATGATTGAAAGCGGCTTTTCATCGAGCGCTTTGAGCCACGCCAGCGCGCTGGGTATGTGGCAGTTCATCGCGCCAACCGGTCAACGCTACGGACTTGATATCGACTGGTGGATCGACGAGCGACGTGATTTCGATAAGTCCACAAAAGCGGCGATTGCTTACATGACCGATCTCTACAGCCAGTTCGGATCGTGGTACTTGGTCGCAGCCAGCTACAATATGGGTGAAAACGGAGTGCGGCGCGTGATCAAGCGACACAAAACCAACAGCTTTTGGGAGCTGGCCGATCGCGGAGCGATTCCTGAAGAAACCAGAAATTACGTACCAAAGATGCTAGCAGCGATGCTGATTTCAAAAGCACCAGCACTTTATGGTTTTCGGGATCTTCAGTTCCAAATTCCCTACGCCTTTGATTTCATCGATGTGCCAGGCGGTACCGATTTGTTGAACCTCGCTGGGCATTTGGGCGTGAGCGAGCGCTCGCTGACAGAGCTCAACCCCGAGCTGCTAAAAGCCTTCATACCTCGCGAAGTAAAAAGTCATAGAATTCGAATTCCCAAAGGTTCCAAAATTGCTGTATCACAGTACGTGAACGGCGAAAGTCGCGTCGTTCAGTAAAAAGTCGCACGACAGGAAAAAGACGTGGCGGAAAGCTTGCCAGAAAACCGGCCAGAAAACCGGCCAGAAAACCGGCCAGAAAACCGGCCAGAAAAAATTCGGCGGCCGCTGGTCGTTCAAAAATACGGCGGTATGAGCCTGGCGTCTGCGGAGCACATCAAATCGGCCGCTCGCCGCGTCGCTCACCTTCGCGCGTCGGGTAAAAATGTCATCGCCGTTGTCAGTGCGATGGGTGCAACAACCGATAGCCTGATTGAACTCGCTTACTCCGTGAGTTCAAAACCCAATCGCCGCGAACTCGACATGCTTCTCTCGACCGGCGAGCGCGTCAGCATGGCCCTCTTTTCTATGGCCTTATCTGACGCACTCATGGAATTAGTTCCAGGCGCTAAGGCCATAAGTTTTACGGGATCGCAGGCCGGAATTTTGACCGACGAGACTCATTCCAATGCTCGCATTGTCGATGTTAAGTCGACGCGTGTTCAGCACGAGCTCGACTGCGGAAATGTTGTGATTCTTGCTGGCTTTCAAGGCGTGTCGCCAAAAACAAAAGAAATCACAACTCTCGGTCGCGGCGGCACAGATGTGACCGCCGTCGCTTTCGCGGCCGCTTTTCAGGCTGATCACTGCGAAATTT
Organism: Bdellovibrionales bacterium Ga0074137; assembly: GCA_001464715.1. Lineage (GTDB taxonomy): Bacteria > Bdellovibrionota > Bdellovibrionia > Bdellovibrionales > JAMPXM01. The sequence continues at coordinate 45,292 of LNDT01000031.1, forward strand.
TAAAAGAAGTTCCCGGAATTCTTTCCGCAGATCCAAAATTAGTGCCTAACGCTCGGCCGATCCGTCACCTGACACATCAGCAGCTTCTCGACATGACTTTTTGGGGCGCGAAAGTGCTCCATTACCGAAGTGTCGAGCTAGCCGCCACGCACGGCGTGCGATTGGCCGTCGGACTTGCTCATTCCAAAGATAATTTGTCCGGGATCACATGGATCACGTCGACCAACGACGACGCAAACGAAAGCGCCAAGCTCGACGCCGAAGCTGAAGCCACAACAGGAGAAACCAAAGTGACGTCGAAAGAAGCAATGTCTGTAGCGACTTTTGAAAACGAGAAAATTTTGGCCATCACATCGCATGCTGACGTGAGATTTTGCCGGATCAAGGCCTCCTCCATCGGCGAGGGCCTTAATGTGTTCAACGAAATACTCGCCAGGCAGACGCTTCCCCTGCCGCAGGTTTTGGATATCTCTTTCGAGAATTCACAAATTAACATTTTGATGACATCTTCGGCGGAAGTTTTAGAGGCCTTGGTCCACGCTCTCAAAAGCTCTCCACCAACCAAAAACGCTGTCAGCATTGATCCGGAGAAGGTGTCGACTGTCACCGTGACTTGCCAGGGTGGCTCAACAACGGCTCTGGTGGCTCGACTCCTTGAAAATCTCGAGAAAAAGAACATCCGCCCAAGGAAAGTTTTTGTCGGAGCCCTCAGCATTTCCTTCGTCGTACCAGAATTTCAACGCGCAGAGTCTGTACTTCAGCTCCACAATTATTCTGCTTAACTTTTTGTTAAGAAATGATTCAAAACAGAGGGCGTGAAACGCCTCAATGAATTTAGAAATTTCTGTGGACGCCTGCTTCCGGAAAGATCGTGGCCCCTTGCTGTTTGGTCAGCTCTTTTTGTCGCCTCATTCGGGGGGGCGATAAACTATGGCTGCGAACTCTCAAATATTATCAGTCCTTCGGAGACCGCTGCGGATGAGGATGGTCCGATTCGTTTAGGAGTCTACAACTGGGCCGGATTTTACCCGCTGGTGGTGGCGCACGAAAAAGGTCTCTTCAAGAAACATGGTGTCGACGTCGACCTCTACAAGGCCGACACCATCGGCGAACTGAACGATTGGCTGCGCACCGGTGTGACACAAGCATCAGCGGGAGTTCTTACGGACTTTGTGGTTTTGCAAAACCTCGGTGCGCCGATTCAGATGCTTGTGGCCACGGACTACTCTCTGGCAGACGTTATTTTAGCCCACCCGCGAATTTTGCGGCCGATAGATCTTGAGGGACTCCGAATTGGAATTTCCGAGCTCAATTCGTTTGCCGAGTACTTTGTGGTGCGAAGCCTCGAGCAAGCCGGCATCAATCCTAGGAAAATTAAATTCTATACGGTCCCTATCGATGACGTGCCGAAAGCAATCTTGGATGGCAAAATCGATGCTGGCCACACGTGGGATCCCGCGCTCAGCGAGGGAGTTCGGCGTGGACTGCGCCCCGTTTTGAGTTCGGCACAAAATCCGAATTTCGTCATTAGCGGCATGGCCTTTCGCGCAGAAATTTCTCGGACCGGCAGAATTCCGATTGCAATTGCAAGAGCCTACTTTGAAGCGCTGACATTTCAGAAGTCAGATCCCGTGGCCTTCGCATCGATTCCTGCAAAATATTTCGATATTTCTCCGGAAGACGCCCAGCGGTTTACAGATGAAAACATCCGCCCTGCCGACCTCGACGAAAACATTCGACTCTATCAAGACGGCGGCCCCTTATCGCGTGAGGCACGCGCCATCACTTCGTTCATGAGCACGCGTGGTCTTGAAATTGACCCCGCCGATATCGATCGTCTTCTCGATGATTCGGTGATTCGCCGCCTCGAAGACGACCGTGCGATGAACGTTGAAGCCAGGTCGAAGCCGAAACGAAAATTTTCCTCTCTAAAGAGGTATGAGCCGCTGGCCGGCTCTGGTCGCGAACAATGAAAATCCGCACGCGACTTCTTGTTTTCAATTTGACGCTTTTAATTTTAACAGTCTCTGTCCTGGGTGTTACTTTTTTTATTTTTGGCGAAAAATATCTTCAGCATCTCGCGATAAAAGATGTCGAACGTGCGAGCCATCAGACACTCCTTACGGTGGATCGATTTTTTAAATCTCGAATCGCCGAACAACGCACCCTCAGCAGAAGCACATTCTTTTTTCGAAAACTCGATTACGATCAGATTCAGAGCCGATTTGAAGACTATCGCCAATACTATCACACCTACCAAAGCATCAGTTTCTACGACATTCAGAGAATCCGCCGCATTGACCTCAATCGCTTGAACTTGGGCTTAAAGTCAGAAATGAGTGATCTTTTCGATCGCGCCACGAAGGCCGAGGGCCCCGTTTTTCAATTCGATGTATCCAGCGGTACCCGCCCTGTCGTTCACTTCCTAACCAAAGTTCAAGCGAGTGGTGAGCCATTGCGTGGGTTTGTTCTGGCCACTGTTCCTCTTGCGAATTTGAAACGCTCACTGGTTGGCCTTTCGGATCCGCAAAAGGGCCCATTGCCTTCTGAAGTTCAGCTTTTTTCAAGAGATGGCTCTCGAATTTATTCGCGTCTTGCATCGACGTCTCTGGCTCTCAAGAATGAAGCCTCGACCGATTTTAATCTTGAACGAGGCGGCGCGGTTCTGCGATCCGAGCAGCTTGAGAACAGCGGTACCCTCTACGAAAGTGCCGACGCCTACACGATCTTTTACGAAAAAACGAACCTCGCCGAACCCGCGAACTCTTGGAAACTTGCCTACCGGGTCAACAAACATGAGCTCGAGAAGCCCATCGTTGTTATGAGAAAACTTATTCTAGCAATTTTTGCGGTCCTAGTTTTGGTCGCTGTTGCATTAAACAGTTGGCTCTCGCAGTCTTTACTACTGCCAATCGAAACTCTCACGTCATCGATGTTGACCTACAATCTCACCGAGGTCTCGGTCGATCAAAAAGAACTTCGGCGCCCCGACGAAATCGGTGTTCTCACCCGCGGTGTTCACGATCTCACGGAGAGACTCAAAACAAATTTCGCCGAGCTAAGTACCACGTCTAAGTTTGTGGCCTTGGGCGAGATGGCGGCCGGTATTGCCCACGAAATTAACAACCCTCTCACCGTCATCATGGGACGAGCGGCGATGCTCGACCGCATGGGGGATACAGTCGAGGGAAAAAATGTTCGCGAGAGCTCTCAAAAAATTATTGAAATGGTTCATCGAATTACAAGAACGATTCACGCACTTCGTGTGTACGCGCGCTCGGGAGAGAGTGACCCCGTGGGTGTCGAATCTGTCGAATCGATTATTGAATCCACATTAGATATCTCGCTGGAGCGAATGCGGCTTGCTTCGATCGATGTGAAAGTCACAATTGATCCGGCGGACGCAGTCATCATTGCTCGCCCCGTTCAAGTCTCACAAATCTTGATGAATCTACTCAACAATGCCCACGACGCAATCGTCGCCTCAAACGCTGAGGAACGATGGATTCAAGTTTGTGTCAGCGAAACTGCCACGTGTGTTCGTATCTGCGTACAGAACAGCGGCCCCCGGATTTCTAAACACGTCGAGCTGCGCCTGTTTGAACCGTTCTTCACGACAAAGCCCAGTGGCGTCGGCACGGGCCTTGGGCTGACAATCAGTCAGCGCTTGGCGGCTGCAAACGGAGCGACGCTGCGCCTTGAATCATCGGCAAGCCTAACGACCTTTCTGATCGAGTTTCCACGACCTGACTTGACCCTCCTTCACGACAACGACGCGGCCCCAGAAGCGAACCCGAAGAACGGCGCCGGCAAGGGCGTCTGATAGGCTTTACAGTCTCACTTTAGGACACCTCCTGAGGCACTTTTGTCTTTGATTGGGTCTTCAAGTTTCCGATGAGTTTTGGTGCAGATTACTCGGCGTCTCACTCAAAAAAATCTGCTTCACCTCGTACTTGTTTTCAGTGCGGCACTGGCGCTTGGGCATCCTGTAAGCTCGGGAGCGTCTGACCCGGATAAATCGCTTATTGGTTGCGATATTGAATTCGCCAAGATGGGCCGCAATTCGACCCTCACTCCAAGAACCGAAATCGTTGCCGCCTACTTCAACAAGACATTCACAACACCGCGAGAAAACTTAAAGTGGATGGAGCTGGCCGAGAAGTCCGAGCCCTCAGACGGAGTCTTGTTTGGCGATGTCGAATTTTCGGTCCTTCAAAAAGTGAACACGCTGACCAATGACAAAAATCTTGTGACAAGCATGACCAATAAACACAAAGAACTGACGTTCGAAGCTTTGGACGCGCTTCAAAAGAAGTACGCTCACGACGTCAGCATTATCACTTACTCGGACTTCAAGTCCGTACGATTTGCGATCGCACCATTAACAAAAGGCGACACACTCCCACCGAAAATCAAAAAAGAGCTCGAGAAAAAATTCGACGAAATCAACAAGGAGTATGCGGCATTCATTCGCGCGAACGACTTGGATATTGATGGCGACGTCGATAAATGGTTTCGAGGTGGCCTCGGCGTTACGGCCGACGAAGCGAATTTCGCCGCACGTATGTCGCGCGACATGGGCCAGGGAAATCCAATGCGGGATTTTGAGGATCAAGAAATTCGCAGCAATATGGCCACCTACCAGAAGTGGGCCGAAGCCATGAGGCAGGTTGACCTCGCGCCGGATCCGGAAATGAAAAGCCTCATCGAAAATGGCTTCGTCAAAGACGACGTCCTCGACATCGTAAAAAAGAATCCCATCGGCAGTGAAGCAAGGGCTCGCCTTAAAGCGAAGTACGGCGCAAACCTTGATGAAGTTCAGATCGAACGTCTCTACGTCTATAATCAGATCATCGATAAATTCAGTCCCGGAATTCACGTGGCCGAACGAAAAGTAGCTTCTCTTGAGGGCGCCAACAACGGCGGTCTCTCGGCGGATTTCTCGGGCCTCGGTGCGAAAAACCGCGGGGCAACGGCCCGCGCTCTCGCCGAGGGCCTTGATCTGCGCGACGCCATCGCACGAGCCCGCCAGAACGAGAAAGCCGTCACGAAAGAATTTTTGGCCGACACGCGGGCCTTTAAGAGAGTTATTGAACGCTACCTGGCCTCATCGACATCCTCAGGTGATGATTTTGTTGGCGTTGCCGGTAAATCACTCAGTCGAGAAACGAAAAGAAAACTCGTCGACGATGTTGCGAAGTTAAAGAATCCATCAGGCCAAAGAATTTCCTTCATCCCCAAAGGCGTCGCACTGGGCGAGCGAAACCGTTTGGCCGCACACGGTGAAGCCATCGAAAAAGTTTTGCGGCAAGAGCTTGAGGGACGGGTTGCGACCAGCAAACTGAAAAATGTCGTTTTCGCCGTCGATATGTTTGGAAAAAGCGCGGGGGCTGGAGACGTCGAATTGATTATCGGCGAAGGAAGACATGCCGCTCTTACAGACGCCGAGCGCCTTGAAATTCGAAAAAGCTTTCAACGCGCAGTCGATGTGTTCAATACGACCGTCGAGCGCGGACAACCGAATGGAAACTACCGTAACCGTTCCGAGCGCTGAATCCACTCATAGACCAAGTCTGATAATTTCGAAGCCGCCTCGGGATTAAACGCCGCGCTCGCCAGCTGATGTCGTTCGGCCAAAGGCCAATCCACCAAAGTCGAATTGTTTTTAAACCGACGCGATATTTTTTCGATCTCCGCCACTGAAACAACATCGTCGCGTTTCGTGTACACAGTAAGAACAGGAAGTTTCCAAGTGGATACATCTATCTGATGGGCACGTGCGACGGCCGTCATCATTGCAGGTAAACCTTCTGTGCGATACTTCGTCGTCCATCGCTCGCCATGAAGAGGATTGAGGCTTTCAAACTCTCGATGCGTCCCCAGTATCCACCGCGCCATAAAAGGTCCGATCGATCCTTCCAAAAGAAAACCGCCAAAATCTTTAAGACCATAATTGGGCGACAACAGAATTAGACCTCCGATAACAGAAGATGCACTCTGTGAATCGGTGGCGCGTAAATACCCATCCATCGCCAGCGCAGCACCCGTCGACATTCCAATCAAAATCACACGTCGACCGATTCTCTCTCCGATAGCGAGTGCCTCATCGACATCGGAGGCCCAATCGCGCGCTCGGACAGTCGGAAACTCTTCGCCGTCCGTGAGCCCATGACCCTTGAGCCTCGTAAAAAAAATATTGGCTTTAAGCCTACGACCGAGGTCTGAAATCACGGGTTCAAGTTCAAGTCGACTCGCTGAAAATCCATGGATGTAGACAAGTGATAGCGGAGTCTGAAACTCACTTCCCGCCCAAACGACAGTTTTACTTTGATCTTTCTTAATAGCGGCGCCGCGAAGCGCGAGATGATCTGAAACTTTGCGCTCGGACTCAGAAAGCAAAGCTTCCAATTTCGAAATCGAATCCGCGCTAGAAACCGCTCGAAGGCGCGATGCGCTCAGTGCTTGGACAGAAACCTTATCAAATTCGTGTCGCGTGGTGCGCTCACTATCAAAGTGATGAAATGTAAATGCCCCTGCCATAAAGAGCAGGGGCATTGAGACGATCAGAGTCTTAAATGTAAGACCACGTCCGAACATCAACAGATCTAGTTCTTCTTAGCCGCCGACATTGCTGTCGCCTTTTTATCGTCCGTCGCTTTTTTAAGAGCGTCTTTGGGCGCATCTTTCGATGCATCTTTCTGGGCGTCTTTCGGGACCTCTTTCGTTGCGCCCGCCGCCACTGCTGGCGGAATCGCTGGCGTTTTCAAGGCCGGGGCACTCGATTTCATTTCGGCTTTTACCTCGGACTTGAAATCGGTTTTGCTTGCGGCCGTGGCCCCCATTGGGACTTCTTCGTCGTCACCGTCATCAGCCTTCAACGAAGGATCGACGTCGGCAGCAATCACACCGATTTTGTGGAGTTCGAGAATCTTTTTGCGAAGCGATTCAAGCAGCGGCTTGTTGTCTTTTAAGTACTGCTTCGCCTGATCGCGACCTTGTCCCATGCGCTCGCCGTTGTACGAATACCAAGCGCCCGACTTTTCGATGATATTGTGAGCCGCACCAAGATCGACGACGTCACCTTCCAACGAGAACCCTTCACCGTACATCAAATCGAATTCGGCTTTTGCAAACGGAGGAGCCATTTTGTTTTTGACGACTTTTACAGCCGTGCGGTTTCCGACGACGTCTTCTCCATTTTTAATCGCACCGATACGGCGAATATCGAGACGAACCGAAGAATAAAACTTCAGTGCGTTTCCGCCCGTGGTTGTTTCGGGGCTTCCGAACATGACGCCGATTTTCATACGGATCTGGTTGATGAAAATAACCATCGTCTGGCTTCGCGCAATCGCCGACGTGAGTTTTCGCAAAGCTTGTGACATCAAACGCGCCTGAAGACCGACGTGGCTGTCGCCCATATCGCCTTCGATTTCCGCGCGAGGCACAAGGGCCGCCACCGAGTCGACAACGAGCACGTCAATCGCACCGGAACGAACAAGAGTTTCTGTGATTTCAAGAGCCTGCTCGCCGGTGTCGGGCTGAGAGATCAAAAGATCTTCCGTGCGAACACCAAGTTTTCGAGCGTAGCTGATATCAAGAGCGTGCTCGGCGTCGACAAACGCCACAACTCCACCCGCTTTTTGTGCTTCGGCAATAACCGACAGACACAAAGTTGTTTTACCCGAAGATTCCGGTCCATAAATCTCGACGATACGGCCCTTTGGCAGACCACCGATACCCAGCGCGATATCCAGAGAAAGTGCGCCGGTCGAAACGACTTGAACATCGCGAACCAAAGGTTCGTTGGTTCCAAGGCGCATGATCGAACCTTTGCCGAATTGCTTTTCAATCGCCCCGACCGCCAGCTCGAGAGCTTTTGTCTTTTCAGCCAATGCTTTTTCCGCCGAAGCTGCTTTTGCTGCCATCGCTTTTGAATCGAGTTTCTGGTCGGATCCTGAAGTCGTAGTCGCCATGAGATTTTTCCTTTTTATTGAAACGCCGTTTTAATAACATGAGGGCCCTTCCCCTCACGTGTGATCGTTCTGAGACCTATTCAGTCCGCATTTTCGAAAATGTACAACTTTTATTTACACTAAACTTACACTTTGGCCGGAACGCGGATTTTCTGGAGGCCTTCGATACCTTCGTCTAGCGCGGTGATCAGCGCCTCGACTACAAACTTAGCGGATTGATCTTGAATTGCCGCACGGTCCCCATCGAAATGCACAAGAACTGACCACTCGACACCGGGCCCCGCAATCGCGAAACACACTGTGCCGACCGGTTTATGCGGTGTTCCTCCAGTGGGTCCCGCAATTCCCGTGATGCTCGCGGCCCAATCTGCTCGCAAAACTTGGCGGGCCCCCGAAGCCATAGCCTGTGCCACTGATGTCGAGACAGCTCCGAGCTGCCGAATTAAAGGCTCTGGAACTTTCAAAACTTCCGACTTCACTTCGTTGGCATAAGCGACGACGGCACCACAGTAAACGTCGGAGACACCGGGAAGTGCTGCCAGGCGAGCCGAAACAAGTCCTCCCGTGCAACTTTCCGCAAAACCCACGCGGTGATCGCGCCGACGGAGTCGCTCGACGAGATCTTCTATTTGTGAGGATGACCGATCACTGGACGCCATTAAAATACTCCAAGAAGCCAGTTCGTCTGACTGGCTACAATCTGCAGTAAGAAGCTCGTCGCAAGTCCGGCGGCGAGGTCGTCAACAACGACGCCGAGGCCACCGCGCACGCGCCGATCCAGAACCGAAATCGGATAAGGTTTCACGATATCGAAAAAACGGAAGAGGACGAACGAAGCCACCAAAGATGTCAGCGTGAGCGGAAGCCACGTGAAGGCGACAAGAAATCCGACGACTTCGTCGATGACGATCTCTTTCGAATCGTGAGATCCAACATTTCGTTCGTGCAATTCTGAAATCCAAATCGCGAATCCGATCAAAACAGACGTCGCTATTAAATAAAAAGTCGGACCCACCAGCGAAAGTGCCAACGCGATCGGCACGGCGACCAGTGTACCAAAAGTCCCGGGGGCCTTCGGCAGGCGGCCAACAAATCCGGCGGTGGCAAAGAAAGCAACGATGGTGGGAGACAGCGACAAGCGACTCATGAATGTCCCGACGTTCGCCTGGCCGCGCGGCGAAGTCAAAAGCGATCCGTTCATGAAACGCCAAGTTTTCGTCCCTGGGACCAGTTTGGGTCGGGCTCGAAACGCGCGGGTGTCACCAAGCCCCTACGTCGCGCTAAACTTGAGCGTGTTAGGGAGACTCAATTCATGTCACTGTCGCTAAGAGAAATTCTTGAACTGGCTGTTGAAAAAGAAGCCAGCGACATTCACCTGAAAGCGGGCCTCGTACCCGTCATCCGAAAACACGGAAAACTTCGTCCGCTCAGCCAAGGCCTCGTTCAGCTCAATTCTAAAGATGTCGAGCGCATGGCGAACGAAGTCCTTGATGAAGAGCAGGCCGCGCACTTCCAAAAATACAAAGAAGTCGACTGCGGCTACGGTGTCTCGGGCTTGGGGCGATTTCGAGTGAACGTGTTTCGACAGCGAGGTTCGGTGAGAATGGTGATTCGAACCATCTCACAGATGGTTCCCTCCGTCGACAGCCTCAACCTTCCCGCTGTTATCAAACGAATCGCGGATTTCGAACGTGGACTCGTTCTGGTCACGGGGATCACGGGGTCTGGAAAAAGCTCGACGCTGGCGAGTATTATCAACGAGATCAACAATACGAAGAACAAACACATCCTCACGATAGAAGATCCGATCGAGTACTTGATCAAAGACAAAAAAAGTATCGTTTCACAGCGAGAAATAGGTCAGGACACAACGACGTTCACCACGGCTTTGCGCGCGGGCCTTCGACAAGATCCGGACGTGATCCTCATCGGCGAAATGCGCGACCGCGACACCATGGAAATCGCTCTGACAGCGGCAGAAACAGGCCACCTGGTTCTGTCGACCCTTCATACGTACGATGCGCAAGAGTCCATCAGCCGAATCCTTTCGGTTTTTGATCACTACCAGCACGATCAAGTCCGACGGCAGCTGGCCGGTGTTCTCAAAGCTGTGGTTTCTCAGCGGTTGTGTCGAAGAAAAGATAAATCAGGATTTATTCCGGCCGTAGAGATTTTGCTCGTGAATCAACGTGCCCGCGAGTGTATCGAAGACGCCGAACGGAACGCTTCGCTTCGTCAGATCATGGAAGAAAGCCGCGACAGTTTCGGGATGCAAACCTTTGATCAAAGTCTCTTTGACCTTGTTCACAATGGGTTCATCGATTTTCCCGAAGCCGTTCGAATGTCGACAAATCCCGACGACTTTCAGCTTCGATTCAGCGGAGTGTCCGCCGGAAGCGACCAGTGGCAGGGCCAACGCCAAGACTCCAAAGACGACACGACGCAAGGCGCGAACCGCTCACCGTTTGTTCTTGAACTCGATGAATCGACGGCTAACGGTGAAGACTATGACAAAACGGAAGCCACCGGAACAGACGACAACTAGAACCAAAAAACCGGTTTCTGCCTACGAGCGCATGGTGACCTTGCTTTCACGGCGCGATCATTCGACAGCCGAGCTCCGCGCAAAACTCAAAAAAGCTGATCACTCGGAAGAAGAGATTGAGGAGACGCTCGAATTCGCGCGATCGAAAAATTGGCTTCCCGACGAGTCTGTTTTGGCGGCCAGAGAATTTACCCGTCTGGCGCGAGCTGGCAAATCCCCCTCCCAGATTGCGTCGTGGTTGAAGAAAAAAGGTCTTCCGACAAAAGGCTTCACCATCGATGAGGCTGATTTTATCGATGAAGAAGAAAGCGCCTATAAAACAGCGTCCAAAGCTTGGGCGCGCCTCTGCCGAACCGCCCAGCGGGACACCGAAAAAGCCGCTAAAAGGAAGCTCTCAGGGAAGAAAAAAAGTTCCTGGGGTGGTTTTGGGGGCGGCTTTGGCAGTTCATCAAACCCGCAGCGCGCTCTCGAAGAGAGCCTGAAACTTCGGGTTTCAAGACTTTTACAGAGTCGGGGCTTCTCAAGCGTGACGGCGCGCTCGGTCTTCACTCGCCTCTTGAACGAAAATCCGCTTTAATAGCGGTCTATGAAAAATTCTTCGTCCGGTTCCATGGGGCTCAAATCTCGCGAAATTCGCCAACTCTATTTCGACTACTTTGTTAAAAACGGGCACCAACAGGCCGCCTCAAGCTCTCTCGTTCCCGACAACGACCCCACACTGTTATTCACGAACGCCGGAATGAATCAGTTCAAAAATCTTTTCTTAGGCCTCGAAAAAAGGTCTTACTCGCGCGCGGTCACGTCGCAGAAATGCGTTCGCGCTGGAGGAAAGCACAACGACCTCGAAAATGTCGGCTTCACCGCGCGTCACCATACGTTCTTTGAAATGCTGGGCAACTTTTCTTTCGGCGATTACTTTAAAAAAGATGCGATTCATTTTGCATGGGAGCTTCTCACCAAAGAACTTCAGATTCCAAAAGACCGCCTGTTCGTAACGGTTTTTGAAACTGACGACGAGGCCGCAGACATTTGGCACAAACAAGAGGGCGTCCCGCGCGACCGCATCTATCGCTTCGGCGAAAAAGATAATTTCTGGCGCATGGGCGACACGGGCCCTTGCGGACCGTGCTCGGAAATTTTCTACGACCACGGTCCCGAAGCTGACATCGATCCGGCAAACCCTTCCACAATGGGTGGCGATGGGGATCGGTATGTCGAAATCTGGAATAACGTTTTCATGCAGTACAATGAAAGTGCCACGGGCCGCACCGAACTTCCAAAACCGTCCGTCGACACAGGCGCAGGTCTCGAGCGTTGGGCCGCCATGCTTCAAGGGCGCCCCAACAACTACGACACTGATCTTTTTATGCCGATCATTTCGAAAGCGGCCCAAGTTTCGAAAAAAGATTATGTGAGCGATTTCAAAGTTCTTTTGAAACACAAAGACGTGGCCGAGAACGTGGCCGCAATGCGTGTTCTGGCTGACCATTCACGAGCCGCTTCGTTTTTGATCGCCGACGGTGTGCTTCCATCGAACGAAGGCCGCGGCTATGTTCTTCGCCGCATTTTGCGCCGAGCGATTCGCTACGGCCGAAAGCTCACCGGCGATTCAACTTTGTTTGTTCAGACGATCTCAGTTGTGATTGACGAGATGAACGACATCTACCCCGAGCTCAAACGAAGTCGCGAACATATCTTGGCCACGGTGAAAGACGAGATCACACGTTTTCTCTCCACGCTGGATCAGGGCACCGAGATTCTCAACGACTCTCTTGGGAAACTTCAAAACCGCGGCGTGAAAACGCTGGACGGAGCAACGGTTTTCAAACTTTACGACACTTTCGGTTTTCCGGTGGATCTCACAAAATTGATGGCGACCGAAAAAGGCTTCACGATTGATGAGACCGGTTTCGAAAAACAGATGGATGAAGCGCGCGAAAAAGCGAAGGCCGCTGGAGGATCGAAGTTCAAAGCTTCGACGGACGCTGCTCACCTTGTAAAAATCGCGCAAGCCGTAAAGTCAAAATCGGGTGTCACGAAATTCAGCGGCTACGCTGGGACTTCGGGCACCGGAAAACTCCTTCTGCTTTCCAACGGGAAATCGGAAGTGACGTCGCTTTCCCAGGGCCAGGAAGGTCTTGCGATTTTCGAGGCGACTCCTTTTTACGGCGAATCCGGAGGACAGGCTGGTGACCGCGGCAGTCTGACTCTTGCGAACGGAGCCACGGCTGAAATTTTCGATACGACAAAGCAAGATGATATCGTGCTTCACCACGTTCGTATCACCAGCGGCACGCTGTCACTGGAACCCTCAGCCGCAACGGCGACTTTGACAGTTGAAGAAGGCGCACGTCGTGCGACGGCAGGAAATCACTCGGCCACACACCTCCTTCACGCAGCTCTCCGACAAGTTTTGGGCACGCACGTGACACAAGCCGGAAGTTTGGTCGACGCCGAAAGATTGCGTTTTGATTTTACTCACTCAAAAGCCATGACCCGAGAAGAACTTCGCAAGGTCGAAGATCTCGTCAATTTTGAAATCGGTGCCGCGAGGTCCGTGGAAGCCGGAGAGATGTCCCACAAAGACGCCATGGCCAAAGGTGCCATGGCTCTGTTCGGAGAAAAGTACGGCGACCGCGTTCGTGTCATTCAAATGGGCGGATTTTCCACCGAGCTTTGCGGCGGAACACATGTTTCCAACACATCGATGATTCGTCTTTTCAAAGTGCTCAGCGAGGGTGGAGTTTCGGCCGGCGTTCGTCGCATCGAAGCGACCACTGGTGACCGCGCTCTCAATCACTTGATGTCGGGCTCGGATGAAAATATGCAGGCGCGCGAAGTCGCGGGCCTCCAGGGAACCACAGGAACCGTGGCGCAATTCATTGAACAGATGCGCGACAAGATGAAAGAGCTCGAGCGCGAAATCAAAAAAATGAAAGGTTCGGCGATTGATGCCGATCAGATTCTTCGCGAAGCTCGCGACTTCCGATTGAAAGTCAGCGCTGGAAAAGGCGATCTTGGCGGCGACTCGGTCATCGGAAAATTTATTGCCGCGTCGGTTGAAATTGATGACCGCGATGTGCTTTCGCAACTCGGTGATAAACTTCGCGATAAACTTGGTCGCGGTGTCGTGTGCCTGGTCGGCCGTGGACCCGACGGAGCGACGGGCGGAAAACACCCGATCATCGTCACCGTTTCAAAAGACCTCACGGCTCACGTGAGTGCTGGAAAAATTTTAAGCGAGGTCGCAAAAGAAATGGGCGGAAAAGGCGGCGGTCGTCCCGACTTCGCCCAAGGTGCCGGCGAAACACTCGCCAAAACCAACGAAGCCTTCACCAAAGCCGCCGCCCTCCTCTCGTAGAGGGTACCCGGTTCGTCCGACCGAAGGTCGGCCTTCGGCCGAACGCAGAAGCGGCGCACAACGAACCATCGTCCAACTTCTTGGATCGCTTCTGGCGCGCCGCTTCTGCAAAAAGAACCGGGTACCTTAAGCCATGATTCCGATGAGTTCGAACATGGCGTCGAGGGCTGCCAGCGCGGTGATTTCCGAAACGTCGTAAGGAGGATTTACCTCGACGACGTCGGCTCCAACCAAGTTTTTAACTTTAAGGCCGCGCAAGATCTGCTGAACTTCGTAGGTCGAAAGACCACCCGGAACCGGTGTCCCTGTGCCCGGAGCAAACGCCGGATCCAGACAATCCACATCGTACGAAATATAAACCGGGTCGTTTCCAAAATCCGGAAGTGAGCGAATGAACGTCTCCAAACTTTGCTTTCGAATCTCATCGACAGTTGCGACGCGAATTTTGTGCTCGCGAACAAAGTCGAGATCATCTCCTGCCGCCAGCGGTCCACGAATTCCGATTTGAATCGAGCCTTTTGCGTCGATCAAACCCTCTTCCACCGCATGGCGCGCAAAAGATCCGTGATGGTACTCACAGTCCCACGCCGCTGGATACGTATCAAAGTGCGCATCAAAATGGATCAGACGAATCGGTTTTCCGACCGCGCGGCGAACAGCTCGCAAAATCGGAAGTGTGATGGAGTGATCGCCGCCCACAGAAATGAAACGCTTCATGCCGCGCTTAGAACCCTTGGCCAGCTGAAGACCGCGATCAAAAAAAGATTCGATCTTTGCGTACGTGGCTAAAAGATCAATCGGGACCGTTGGAACGTCACCGATATCTGCAACTCTCAAGCGGTCGGTGAATGCGGCCATTCGCCCCATATGAAAAACACGCCCCAAGGACGATGTTTCGCGAACCCGCACCGGACCAAAACGCTGCCCCGGCCGGTAACTTGAACCACCGTCAAAGGGAACGCCCACAAGTCCAACATCATAGTCAGCACCGACGGAAACATACGGAAGTCGAAAAAATGTTTTGATTCCGGAAAATCGCGGAGATTCGCGACCCGGTGTTGGATGGAACTTATGCGCTTTTGACTTCGCCGGTGACTTCACTATTGATTTCACCGGTGGCGTCGTCGCCGACTTCGCTGGTGACTTTTTTGCTGCCTTCGTTTTCGCCATGAAAAAACGCTATCACAAGCGCTCCTTACGGTCGAATTCTTCCAGGTTGAGGCGAAGGTAAAGGGCCTGTTTGGATCTTGATGGCGCTTTTGAGAGTTCACGCGCAAAGGCGTCTCGATTTTCCGAAGTGATAAAGGGCAAAATTCCCTCGGCCACACGGTCGCGGACGTCCCATCCGCCGTCGTGGAGCGATTTTAAAAGAATCTGGTCCACCGCCTCCGCGTCGGTCCCACGCGTTGTGCGCAATATGTCTAAGGCTTTGATCGCCAGTGGCCCGCTCACAGTGACCGTCAAAGCATGAGTCGCAACTTTTAAAGCGAGACGAGGCTCCGAGGCCGTTAAAAGATTCGCCAAATCCAAAGCCTTCTCGCGAACGTCGTCATCCGGGTGCTTGACGTAGGCCGCAGAAAGGCTGGCCACCGGAACCGACGAAGTTTGTCCCCGAGCCATTTCACTTTCGGCTTGAAGTTTTAGTCGAGAAAGCTCGGCCGCCGTTTGATCGGCCAAAGCATTCATGAGCCCTGCGGGGGTATCGGTCACCGCACTAAGCCCCTTCGCACTGAGCCCCGGACAATCGGCGCCCAACGTGCGCTCACATTGGCGAAGTCGTCGCAGACGCTCCATAGAAAGCGCAAATGACCGCGCAAAAGGAGGCGCCTGAAGTCTTGCCGATGCGCTGTTTTCAACGGGCACTTTCGAGGAACCCTGGGTCGCAGCGCCTTCCGACGTGGGCGTTGGTAATGAAAACAGATCGTCGATGGAGGGACCATCCAGCGCGGCGGAGGCCTCTCTCTCTGTCGAGGACTCCAACTTGGACGCTGTCTCCGACATCTCACGAGACGTTCCCGCCCTCAGCGCCGCAAGCGCCGCCAGAGCGAGTCCTGCCGCAAGAATAAGAACTCGAGCCTTCATTTTACTTTTACCCATTCATCAACGGTCGATGAAGGATACGTGCGACCAGCATAAACAAATCCAACGTTGTCGTCGCTGTCAGAACCAAGGCCCGTTCGCACCTTGAGCCAAATCTCGTTGGCCGCGCCCGTCACGAGCACATCCTCAACGACGGCCTTAGAGCCTACGGGAAGCTCGGCTTTGACTCCGGTTCGAGGTCCGGCGCCAGCATTTTCTGGTGAACTCAGTAGACGAGTTCCATCGACCTTCGCGATTTCAATGGATCGCCCCTTTACAGGCAGCCACGCTGTGACGCCGCTTGAAGGAGCCGCAAAGTTAAGCTTCGTCACTTGAGTCAGACGCTCGTGCGTGGCTTCGGTGCCCGCAGAAATCCAACCTTCAACCTTTGGCGAAAGTCGGACTCGATAGTAGCGCGTCCTTTCTGCGTCTTCTTCAAATTCAAGATCTAAAACTTGAAAGCTCTGGCCTTTTTTTGTGAAGCCAACGGTTTTTCCGCCAATTTCATTTTTGATCGCAAGTGCGACCTTCGTCGTCACCATGTCACCAGGAACTGCGAGCGTCGGAAATGCCGCCTGGCAGAGGTCGAGGCGATTATCATAAAACTTGCGAGGGAGACGAAGCACATCGGTGTCGGTGTCTTTGATTCGGATCGGATCGTTCTTTGCGACCTCGGAAGAAAGTCCCGCAAGGCACGTGAACACACGATGATCTTTGGCGCAGTAGAGGGTCTGCCCATCCGTTGTCACACAATTAGCGCCATCGTCGAAAACCAGAGCCCGATGAGTGAGAAATTCACCGCGACGCTCTTTAGCGACCGCGCAAAACTCATCTCCCGAACGCACACAATTAAGATCCATCGCCAATTTTTGCTGGGGATCATTGACCCACGCGCTCCAGTCGCGGCCTTTCAGTTTTTGAAAATAATTTTTATCGTTCTTCGCCCACTTGTGTCGGGGATTTGCCCAGCGACAGATCGCTCCGGGCCCACCGTTGTAGGACGAATAGGCCGCGCGCGCGATATTCTCGAGTGTCTGCGACCGCTTCTGATTCTTGACTCGCTGAATACACCGCGCACCACGCGCGGACTCCCATTCAGAGTAGTAGTGCTCAATTCCGAAACTGGCGTTGCCGACCAAATCGAAGGAACGATCGGTCTCGCGCGAAGCGTGGTAACGCTGGTTGATCTGCATAATTCCGTGACTGATATTTCGGTCGCCAGTGGCAAGCTTTAAGCCCCCTTGAGTGGCTCTTCGATAGTGGGACCAATAGGTCTCTTGATGCGCGACCGCGTGGATGGCGTTCACAAACGCGTCGACTTCGTCATCTTGTACATCTGATCGACGCGACTTGATGTATTGCGTCGCTAGGTCTCGTAAGAGTGCATTCATATTTGTGACGTACTCTTTGCGGTGGTCGTCGTTTTTCGCCTGATTGCGATCAAAAACAAAATCCTGATAGACGAATTTGATGCGAGAAACATTTCCGAAGCGATGAGCATCGCACCCATCAGATCCCTCTCCCCACATCCACGTACCAGGATCACGCCCCTGACACTCTCTCACAAACGGAACACGCGACTGAGCCTCTGACGACTTCGCCGAAAACATCACCAAAGACGCAACCAAAGCCGCCGGAAGTAGCGCCAAAAGAAAAGTGATCCTCTGTTTCGCCGACCGAGTCGCAGACGATTTCGTCGGCCAAGTCGCAGACTGTTTTGTCGACCGGCTCGTTGGTTGGCTCGTCATTTGGTTCGTCCAATAATTCATCTCTTGGTACTCCTTGTACGTCGACCGACCGCGCTCACGTCGAGAAGCTGGTTGCAATTTGGGTGCTTTCTCGTGAGTCAGCATTCCCAGCGACACATCGAAAACAGCTCAAAAATGTGAAGCATTTCCGGCGGGTTACGACTTTGTAATTCGGTGTCGGACGACTAGGTAATGTTGCTCCGCGGATTTTTTTCGTACCCGTGACAGCGATCGTCACCTCTCCTAAGCTTTCAACTTATGGATGCCATTATGAACGCCAACCTACTAGCGAAAAAATTGCTCCCCTGGTACCGCGAGGTGAAGCGCCCGCTTCCGTGGAGAGTGAATCGCGATCCTTATCGCATCTGGGTCTCAGAGGTGATGCTGCAGCAAACAACTGTGACAGCCGTCATTCCGTATTTCGAAAAATTCATTCAAAAATTTCCCGGCGTAAATGCTCTAGCAAATGCACGCGAAGATGAAGTGATGGAATATTGGGCGGGTCTTGGTTACTACTCGCGTGCAAGATCTCTGCACGCCTCCGCAAAAAAAATTTCCAGCCTCGGCGACTTTCCAAAATCTCATGTCGAACTTTTAGAGCTTCCTGGATTTGGACCTTACACCGCAAGATCTGTTGCAAGCCTCGCGTTCGGTGAGCGAGTCGGCGTCGTCGACGGCAATGTGATTCGCGTGCTCTGTCGCGTGCTCGATCTCGACCTCGAATGGTGGAAAACAAAAGATCGAAATTATCTTCAGTCCGCAGCGGACCGATTGGCGCAAGCCATCGATGAGGAAGGAGTGAGCGTCGACCCCAGCGATATCAACCAAGGCTTGATGGAACTTGGAGCCACGGTCTGCACGGTGCAATCACCCACATGTCTTCTTTGCCCCTGGCTCAAAAACTGCCGTGCCAGAAAAAACGATACGATACTTCAACGGCCTCGTTCAAAACCACGACGCGAGTCAGAGATCTGGGCGTGGCAGCCGGAAATTTATTTGCGGCGCGATCGGAAAATTCTTTTGATTGAAAACAACTACGCACCTTTTTTGCGCGGGCATTTGATCTGGCCAGGAAAGGCCGTGCGGCTGAAAAAAAAGCCCAAGCACTTTCACTACAAAGGTGGCGTAACACACCATGAGATTTATGTGACCGTCACGCGTGCTCCCGTGAAGTCCACGGAGCGGCCAGACCAACTGGCTGCCCTCACAAAAGACCTGAAACCGCAGTGGGTTTCACAGAGCGAAATGAAGACAAAAGTCCCGTCCTCATTGATACGTAAAGCCATCGAAGTGTTAGACCTCGACGAAAACGCGTCGACTTGAGAAACTTTAGAGATGTCGTCATCTTTTATGGACTCAGCTCCTCGCTTTTCATTCATCGTCGTCGCGATGGCTTTAAGTTTGATTCTATCGAGCTGTCAGACGTCGTCAGATCGGTCAAGCCCTAGCGGCGCAATGGCTTCTGGATCCGGTGCAGGGCTTGCTCCTGGAGCGAAGCTTTTCAGCCGCCGCACACTCGAAGGATCTGCCTACACCGTCGACGGAACATCGACGAAAGCGCAAGCTATCGTTCTTGACGGAGAAGGCCGCCGGCCACTTTTTTTAAGCGAAAATCTTATGGCGTTTGCGAAGCGGCGTTCTGAATTCGATCGTTGGCAAGTTTTTGAGGCCGATCTCTCAAAAGAAACCGAACGGCGCGTTTCTTTTGATGCTGGCGACGCCGAGCCTGTGGCGAAAATTGGTTCGCGACTTGTGATTGCAACCTCCAGCGAGCTCGTGAAATCAAGTGAGCGTGTTTTGACCGAGTACAGATCTCGTTTTCGATCAAAAGAATCCAAAACTCGCTCGGAAGCGTCCGAATCCGACACGGGAGTTTCCCAGCATTTATTGATCGAAATCCCGGCGTCGCGGAAACAGGGAACGGAGTGGATTCAGATGTCGCGAGAGCCTTCCAAGTTTTGGAAGCTCAGTTTTGACCGAGACTCGAAAATCGGAATCGCACTTCTCTTCAAAGAAACATCGACACCTCAATCGACAGCGTCAGCTTTCAGAATTTCAGTTTCGGCTTCTAAAAGTACAAAGAAAGACGCCGGTGAAATCAGAACATGGCAACCGCTTCGAGTTCCGTTCCCCGTCATCGACGCGCACGTCACGCCCGATGGTCGAAGTGTCGTATGGAGTGATGGTTCTCGCCTTTGGACGACCACTCTCCAAGGTGCCGACTCAAAGCGCATCGGCGATGATTCGCTTCCTGGCGCGCGACAACTGACTGTCGATCCAACCGGTCGCTGGGTCGTCTATTCAACACCCTCCGACTCTCAAGGCCTGAATTTGATGGTGGTCAATATCTCCGGCAAGTGCTCACGAGCTTTGACAGAGCTCTCGGGCGACGAACTCGAACCTGCGTTTTCCGATGACGGAGCGACACTTCTTTTCACTCACCGAACCAACGGTACAAGCGTCATCGCCAAAATTCCGTTCGGCACTCCTGAGGCCATCGCTGCTCCTTGCACGTAATTGTGATCTGGGCCTTGCGCTCGTTGATTTTTGCGTTAACCTAAACACTGGTTCCACGGAGTGGATCCGTAGTCAGCAGGAGGCGACATGGTGTTCCGGATTCTATTGCGGGTGGCGATCAGCGCCGCCGCAGTCCAATTGACCAGTACATTCGCGAGCGCAGCTCCACACCCTGCTACGTCAGGCTCAAAGCTGATTGCGCCTAAACTTGGATTCTACCGATCGCCCGATGGCTTCCGACTTCACGCCGGAGAATCAGGCTGGCTTCAAGCTGCCCCTCCTCGCGGAAATCAAACCATTCTCACCGTGTACCGAAGTCCACGCAGTGAATCCAAAGCGTCACTCACTGTTCGCGTCGATCGACTGGCGCGCAACACAACTCCCGATCGCTACATCAGTCGCTGGATCAAAGAGTATCCACGTTTTGGATTCGACGTACTGGGGTCGCAGCCGTTCACTCAAAGCGGAGTTCGCGGCCACGTCATCGATCTTGTCAATCGAGATTCCAAAATGCAGCTTCGCCAAGTTGTTTTTGTGAGCGAAGCGCGAAAGCGCGCTGCGATTCTCACTTGCCGTGACAATGCTCCCGATTTCTCGGCGACTTTGAAATCATGCAACTCGATTGTGAAAACGTTTATCTGGTAAGTGCCGAGGCGCTTTTTTGATCGACGCTGTCACAGTCGACGCTTTGAAAAATTGCACGCCACCTTGAAGCAAAAAAAGACACCACATCGTGGTGTCTTTTTTTATGCGACGAAAAATTCCGTCGCAAAATTCTTTCGGTCGCGCCTTGCGACCGAAATCTCTATTTTCCGAAGAGGCTCTTGAAAAATCCAGAGACTTTCTGACCGATCGACTTTTGCGAACCCACCGGGATTGGTCGGCTTCCACCTTTTTGAGGTTTTCCGCCTTTTCGGTTCTTGTCGTGACGTCCGCCTGCGACGTGTTTTGCACTTCCGTTCGCGGCTTTAACGTTCTTGTCACCACGTCCGCCGCGACCGCGCTCCTCACGACCTTTTCCGCTCGCTGCGCGCGCCGGAATTGGTGCATTCGGATCTCGAGGAGTGATTGGGCTTGGACCTCTCGAAGCCGACGGTGTCGGCGTTGGTCGCGGCCTCTGCTCGGCACCTGCATCCATTGACTCACGGCCGGCATCTCGACCACCGCCTCGTCCGCCATCTCGACCACTTCCGCGACCACCTTCATCACGTCGACCGCCGCTGCGGCCTCCGCCGTCACGCCCCCCCGAACGACCGCCGCCCGAGCCGCCACGTCCGCCGCCATCGCGCGACCCACGGCCTTCGAACTCACGCGAAAAATCTTTTTGTGAGCGATCCGACTGCATTGCTTTGTAGTCTTTTGGTATCTTGTCTTCTTCTAAGAAATCCACATTCACCTTGTGCTTCAAATAGCCTTCAACTCGGCTGAGCGCATCGACATCGCGATCGCTGACGAGAGAGAACGCGAGACCTTTTGCGCCCGCGCGGCCCGTGCGACCGATACGGTGCACGTAGTTTTCTGGATCATCGGGAAGTTCGTAGTTCACGACAAGGTCCACACCTTTGATGTCGAGACCACGAGCCGCAACATCCGTTGCGACTAAAATATTTTTATCGCTGTCGCCTTTGAACTGCTCCATGACACGATTGCGCTGTGACTGCGTGAGCAGCGAAGAGATCGCGACCGCGGGGAAACCGTTGTCATTCAAAAACTGCGACACCCGTGGAACATTCATTTTGTAGTTCGAGAAAATAATCGCCTGGCGAGGCGTGTGAAGTTTCAAAAGTGCCAGCAGATGCGCACCTTTTTCGTCTTGGCCCACGTGCATGATTTTGTCTTCCACGTTTTCAGCTTTTGGCTGATCGCGTGAAACGTTGAACTCAACCGGGTTCGCTCCGAACTGGTAGGCCGTGTTCATGACATCAAGATTGAGCGTCGCTGAGAACACCATGAACTGGCGCTCTTTGGGAACGCGAGTCAGGATGTACTTCATGTCGTCTTTGAAACCCATGTCGAACATACGATCCGCTTCGTCGAAAACGATCGCGCGAACTTGTTTCAGATCGATGAGATTGTCTTTGTAGAGATCTAAAAGACGACCCGGAGTTGCAATGACGAATTCCACGCCGCCACGAAGTGCGTCTTTTTGCTTTTCGTAAGCAACGCCACCGTAAATTGAAACCGCGCGCAGTCCGGCACCCTGGCCGAACTTCACCGCGTTCTCATAAACCTGTTCGCAAAGCTCGCGGGTCGGTACGAGAACGAGACAAAAATTCATCGGCGCCCAGTCATGAAACGACCTAGCGACGAGGGCTTCGGGCGACGTTGCGACGCTTTCTTCTTCTTCGGTGGGAAGCGTGGGCGGAGCGGCCGGATCACTGGGAAGAGGAGCTGGGATTATTATCCCCGCTTTTTTCGCGTCTTGCGCGCGAAGAATTCGCTCCATGAGCGGAAGCAAAAATGCGCCGGTTTTACCGGTGCCGGTCTGTGCAAGACCCGCGACGTCTTTACCTTCGAGAATCGCAGGAATGGTGTGTTGTTGAACGGGTGTGCACTCAGAGAAGCCGATCGAATCGAGGGTGCTCTGGAGCGAGGGATGAAACTGAATATCTGAAAACTTCACGGCGGACTCCGCTAGATACAAAAGAGCGTCTTGTCGTTTTTCTCGGGAAATAGTCTCGCATGGCGAATTCAATAACATCGGGTCGCACTGTTTGAGCGCGCGCGGTCGGTGAGTTCAAAAACCGACTGATTTGTTTTAGAATTTGTTTTTTTAGCGATGCGATGATCATGGACTAAGAATCTTGACGCTGTAGGTTAAACACTTGATTAAACTCCGGACAAAGCTAACGGAGACAGGCCACCCGAGTCAAAACCCGAGTGGACCGGGTCCCGGTATTCTCAAAGTATTGCGACGCGTTAGCATCGGAATCCACAGGCCTCCCGCCCCGCGGGGGTACCGGTCACCTTCGCCCCGCGGGGGTACCACCGGTCACGTTCGACCCCTTCCCCGCCGTGGGGGTACCGGTCACGGCGTGTTGGCTTAAAAATTTTTTCAGAGCCGCCACGAATTCATCGTGCTTCTCGCTGTGAATCCAGTGCCCGACTCCTTCGATCTGAATCCCTTCAACAGGTGGCCGCGTTCTCAAAACTCCCCCGGCCGCCAGCGCCCCGGCTCGGGTACCGGTCACCTCGATCATCTTTTCGAAATCGGATCGACTGAGGTCGGTCGAAAGTTCTCCTCGAACGATCAGCGTGGGCACCGCCAAAGCTTCGATGTCTGCCCAGCGCGTGGCGGAATGTCCGGCCTCGATGGCCGCGCGAATACCGGAGGCGTGAAATCTCCAGACACCTTCGCCCGCCTCATTTTCGGTGATGTTTGCGTAGAGCCAGGCCGCAAGAGCCGTCGCTGTTCGGAGACCGGGAAAAACTTTTGGAAATTCGGTTTCGAACCAATCTTTTGCGGCCCGCTTGTCGATAAATGGAACCGGAACAGTGTCGAGAATTTTTACCGGCGTTGATCGACCTACAGGCGAAGCTTCTGGTCCGATGTCTTCGATAACGAGTGCGTGAACTCGATCCGGATAGCGAGCGGCGAAAGTGTACGCGACGCGCCCACCCATCGAGTGACCCACAAGGAAGACTTTTTCCCAGCCGAGATCGTCAAGAATCTTGCGCAAATCTTCAGCAAGACTTTCGGGAGAGTAGGCATCGGGCGACGCCAAAAGATCCGCATGAACGGAGCGCCCATGCCCACGACTGTCGTAGGCAAGAACTTGATAGCGATCCTCGAAAGCCTTTGCGACTCGGCGCCAGTTCATGGCGTAGCCCATCACGCCGTGCAAAAAAACCAGGCGCGGAGCTTCGCCGACAGCAAGGCCACTTTCTGCCGCGGGTCCCGTGATTTGAGTGAAAAACTGATCAACGAATCGTGCCATGCGTGACTATACTGCCGACTGAATGACGAACACGCAATCACCACGACCGGAGCTTCATGCCGATTGGATCGACTCGCACGCGATCGGAATCGTGAAGGCTCTTCAGAAAGCCGGACACACGACTTATCTCGTTGGTGGCTGCGTTCGCGATTTACTCTTGGGAATCGTTCCAAAAGATTACGACATCGCGACGGCCGCTCATCCGCCACAAGTGAAGCGCCTGATCCACATGGCGTTCATCATCGGAAAAAGATTTCGATTGGTTCTGGTGAAGCGCGGAGAACAGCAGTTTGAAGTCGCCACGTTTCGAAAAGAGTTCGATCCGTCTCAGTTTCCCATTGAAGAGTTTCCGGACGGTCCTCCCTCCGTCGACAATATTTTCGGAACACCAGAAGAAGATGCCCTTCGCCGAGACTTTACTATCAACGCTCTTTTTTACGATCCTATTTCCGCCGAAATTATCGATTACGTAGGCGGTCGCGCAGATATCGAAGCGCGCACTTTGAAAATGATCGGCCAACCCGATGTGCGTTTGGCGGAAGATCCGATTCGGATTTTGCGGGCCCTTCGGTTTGCACACAAACTTCGGTTCGTCATTGAGCCGTCGCTGCGCGAATCGATGTCTCGGCACTCTGAACTGCTCAAAAAATCTGTACTGCCTCGACGTCGCGAGGAACTTCTGAAATTACTTCGTCTTGATGATCCAGCGTCAGTTTTAGTCGAGTGCCACGATCTGGGTATTCTCCGAGAGATTTTTCCAACTCTGGAAAAAATGTTCGATACGCCCGATCGACAGTTCACATTTTTAACTTTGCTCGAAACGCTCAGCTCTTCGGTCACGGATAATGCCGACACGGGACAAGTCTTTGGGTGGCTACTGGCTTCCATTCTTGAAACGCTCGCCGACGAAAATGCAATTCTCAACGACGACGAACTCGGGGCGTTGATGCGCGATGAACTTGGTATGTACAAGTTCGAACAATCGCTCGTTTTAGATGCGCTGAAACTGCGTCGGGTTTTTGAGAAAACAGATGAGCATCGGCGTAAAGGTGCACGGCGACAGTCAGGGATCGTCAGACGCGAGGGCTTTCAGCTGGCTCTGCGACTTGCTGTAGCTGACCACCGGGTTTCGCCGCTGGATGTTCAGTTCTGGCTCGACGTTTTCGAACGCATTCGGCCCGAAATTGAAGAAGCACGTCGCGAGAGAAGCCAACGCCGATCCGAGCGCCCACCCCGCCGGCGACGAGAACGCGGCGCTCGTCCACCACGCTCTCCACTGGTCGCCGCTGACCTCGACGATTCGGACATCGACCTAGACCCGGACGACGATCTCGAATCCGACGCCACCTCGGGGGGTATCGGTCACCGCGACTCCCCCGGGGGTATCGGTCACCGTGAAACCGGCGAGCATGACGACGAAGTTCAAGTCCACGCAAACGGAAATCGCGAGGACTGAGAGTCCCCGAGAAGACCTTATTGGACTCTTTGCCGGTGTCTCAAAATAAGACCTACGTCGGGAAGCACTTCATTCCGCGATCTGGCGCACCGAAAAGAAATTCGTCCAGGCTTGGCGTGATACAATTTTAGGGTGTAGAACGTTCGGAAGTTGGAGCTTTTCTTCTCATCACTAGGAGTTCATTATGGGAATCGGACCGTGGCACTTACTGGCGCTCGTAGCTATTGTGCTCATTTTCTTTGGACCGTCGCGCCTTCCAACCCTCGGCAAATCAATGGGCGAAGCGATTCGGGGCTTCAAAAAGGGCATGGGCGGCGAAGAAATCGACGTGACGGAGACCGCAAAACGCGACTCGCTGAACGCTTCGGGTGATGACACACTCACGAAAAAAACGACCAGCGAAAAAGACAAAGCTTAAGAGCTATCCGTTCAGGTCCTGTCGGTTAGAATAAGACGGGACTGATGTCGGGGCTTTCGATTTCGAGAAGTCCCGGAGGCCGAGTTGATATAATCTAAAACTTATGGCCCATGGAATCAGTCACGCTCGGCAGATTGAGTTTTGGATCGCTCGCATCAGCGATCTGCCCGCACTTCCCGATGTCGTTCATCAGACCATCAAAGTTGTTAATAATCCCAATTCAAGTATTCGGCAGATCAGCGAAACGCTCAGCCAGGATCCAAGTCTGTCCACACGAGTTCTTCGCCTGGCGAATTCAAGCTACTACGCAATTCCTGGCGGCGCCGCATCCATTGAAAGAGCAGTGACGGCTTTGGGCATCGACACCGTTTCGCAAATGGTTTTCACCGCTGCCGTTTTCTCTCAGTTCGATCTTCAGTCCAAAGAGCCTTTTGATGTTAGATCTTTCTGGAAGCATTCGCTGGGGGTGGCCGTCGCTAGCGAAACCATCGCATCCGAGATCGGCTTTCGAGACACTGCGATGATCTACCTTGCAGGCCTCGTTCATGACATCGGAAAGATCGCCCACTTTCAAATCGCAAAAGACGAATGGCTCACCGTCTGCGAGCACGCAAAAAGAAATAATCTCACAGCCCTTGAGAGCGAAAAAGAGCTCGGGATCGTCACCCATGATCATCTGGGCTACGAGCTCGTTCGCCAGTGGAATCTGCCACTTCTAATTCAAGAAGTCGTTCGATCACATCACGACCCGGGTATTTTTTCGGGTGCGACGCAGATCAATGTGAACCCACAGGCTGTTGGCATCGTTTATCTTGCTAACTTGCTCACCCACTCTCTGAAGTTCGGATCGAGCGGTCATGTTACTGTTCGTAATCCGTCGAAAGAAATCGTTAAGCGCATTCTCGGAAACGAAGCTGCTCTCCTTCACGTCGCGCGCTCGACAAGAACCGCACTTCAGCGCACGATCCCTCTCTTCGAATCGATGTTCGACTCACCGTCTTCGGCCTCCGCCTAAAACTCGGTTCGAGGTCATCACCGGGTTGGGGTATCGGTCACCGATGCTCGCTCCCCTCACGACCAGAGCCGCTTTCGTTCCTCTGGGAGCAGCCCACGAAGCCGAGTCTTTCTGTACGGAATATCACCCAGAGCCTCCTTCTCATTGAGCTGAACGTAGTCTCTGACTGTTTTATAAGCCCGACGACCGAGCACAATTCGAGTGAACGGTCGAAACATCCACAGCCGACGGATCGACGCACTTTTCGATACCACCACCCCATTGGGGGTATCGGTCACCTGAGCTCGGTTCACTCGACGCGACAAACCTTCACTCTCAAATCGTTGTGCAACTTGTCCTGAAAAAACTCGAAGAAAACTTTGAAACCGGCTTCGATGTTTAGCTCGCACGACAAGATGAACGTGATCACCTTGAATGGAAGTCTGTTCGACTTTCACCGCGAACCGAATCGCATATTGCTGGAGCATGGCGTGAAGGAGCTGGAACCGACGCAGAGTTCGAAAGCCACCGGGAATGCAATCCCGGTTCGCTTTAAAAACTAGGTGAATAGGCGTGGCGACCGAAAGTGGACGCCGCGCTCGGCCCATTCGACGATTTCGCAACTCACCTCCGTAAGAAAGAGGATTTCCTTTCCTTGAGGAAGCTCCCCTCTCGACGTTAATTTCGGAGGCCTCTAATTCATCGGCATTTACTTGATCGGCAATTTCAACCAGAACTTTCTGAGTGGTTCGATTTGCCGCGGGTCGATTTTTAAAAAACTGAACCATGTGACCGGTACCTCCACCAAACGGGTGTTTGGGGGGGGGTGCAAGACTGGTTTCAATCTGAGATTGAAGCTAAGTCATCGAGCGATAACCAAGGTTTCGCCCATCGGATCGGACAATCGATGGTTCGACTCGCAAAGAAACCTGACACCCCGATCACTCGGGGTATCGGTCACAAACGAACGAGACTCATTGCCGTAGAAGTTATGCTGACCGAATCGAGTTTGTGTTTTTCGTATAATTCTAGCGCCGAATAAGCGCTTTGACCAAACGAATCACCGACACCTAGGGACCGGACACGAAACGGAACATCAGCAACAGCAAGCGCGTGGACTAAAAGTGATCCCATTCCGCCGATACTGCGATGATCTTCGACCGTGATAAGGCGTCCGCTGGATCTTGCGAGTGCCGTCCGCAATGTTTCGAGGTCCGGATGATTTACCGCTGATCCGTGAATAACAATCGCTCCAACACCTTTTTCGACAAGTAGATCTGCCGCCTTCAACGCTTCCGGCATCAACGATCCCGCAGCCACGATCGTGACCGATACCCCACCGGTGACGGCCCCACCAGCGACGCCTGCGCTTCGTGGGACGGATGCGGTGGTGTCGAGACATACGGGCCAGGTACGAAGTGCGTGGGTGAAAGTTTCAGGAGTCAGCCGGCGAGGAAAATTCTCGCGCCCCAAGAAAAACACGCGTGTCGGCGGGACATCTCCACGCTCTCGTGTTTCTACAAAAGATTCGATCGCTTCCGAAATTAAGTCGTACGCCTCACTCGACGACGACAACGAGTAGACCTCGACGTGCGGAATGCTTGCGACTTGAGCTATGAAGGAAAGAGCTTGATGACTTGCTCCGTCCGCAGCGTCTTGAAACCCCGTGTGAGAGAATACGGCAATCACTGGCGCTTGCGACAAATTCGCCATCGTCAGCGGCAGCGCGCCTTTTGTAACTCCGAACTGAGCAAATGTATCGACGAACGGAACAAATCCCGCCAAAGAAAGTCCCGCGGCCGTCGAAACCATATTCGATTCGGCGATCCCGACATCCAGGGCTGCTTCCGGAAATGCTTTGTGGAAATCTGCGACGCCAGTGGAACCCTGAAGGTCCGCAGAAACCGAAACCACAGGACGCCCGCGCTTTCGGGCTTCGATCATAGCCTTTGCTACACCAATCTGAATTTTTTCTGACGGCGAAGACTTGAGTAAGTGAGCACCCGGCGCCGTGGGAAGTACGGCCGCTGACACGCGTGACGCCGCCTCTGACGCCATTTTCTCTTCGCGCGCGAGAACAGTTTCACTCCAAGAAATAAACGCGGGCGGCACCGATTTCGGTGCGAAAATTTCTCGCAAGAATTCGGGAAGCTCTTTGGCTGACTTCAATGGGAAACCGTGCGCACCGGTGGCTGAGGCCTCTGCTTTCTTATTTCCCTTTCCCTTGATCGTTTTTGCAATCACAGCGACGGGAACGGTCGGGTTCAAACGTGCGGCATCGAACGCTTCTTCCAGCGTCGTCGCGCAGGCCTGAAGAGAGTGTCCATCATCCAATCGCAAAACTCGCCACCCCAACACTTCAAGACTCTTGAATGTTGGATCCATCGAATAGGAATCTTGATCGATGCGCCCCGAAAGCTTGGTTCGATTGTCACTGATCACAAGAACGAAGGGAGCCATTCGATTCTTTGATGCAAGTCCGGGAATCGCAGCCATGGCTTCGCGCGCTTCTCCCTCCATGGCCCCACCATCGGAGAGAGCGCAAACAGTGACGCGATCGCGGCGTCCTTTGAGAGAATCTCCCATAGCAAGGCCCTGTGCCTGAGGCAGACTTGAACCTAGGGGTCCGTTCGAAATCAAAACTCCTTCGGGGAAAAGGTGCGCTTCGCCATGCCCGGTCAATTGCGATTGGATCGATCGAAAGCCGCGAAGCGAATCGAGTGTGAGGCCAGACATTTTGTAGTTGGCACGAACGGCATAAATTCCGTTCTCGCAGTGACCAGCATCGTTGATGAAGTGATAGAGTTCATTCCACGGCCGCTTCGCTTTCGCGGCGTCGGCGAACATCAGCCCGTGAATTGCGGACATAATTTCCGCGAAAGCTGATGGACCACCAAAGTGCGAGGCAGCTCCCCCCAGCTGAGCTTCCATGTCCATGAGTGCAACCATGGCCCGCGTGGCTGATGGATCCGCGACCGGAACGGTGGCACCCGATTGTCGCTGAATTGTAACTGACCATTCAGGAAGAAGCCCCTCAGAACCCGACAGTCGCGACCGCATAGACAGAGGCATTACGGAAGAGGCTTTGTTTGAAGACGGTGAGTTTTCGGTGGTCGTTTTTGACGTGTGATTTGACATGTCGATTTATTCGCTTGAATCATCGAGACCGTCAACTAGGGTTTGGCTATGAAGTCGACAAGAAATCTCACCTCGTATTGCGGGACTCCTGCGTGACAAAAACACCTCCATTGAGCCGCTGGGCGTCGCTCCCCAAGGTTGACCTCCACAGACACCTCGATTGCTCGATTCGCCCGCAAACTCTTCGTGAGCTTCTAGAGAATTCCGGTGAGTCGGTTCCAAAGTCTGACGCGGAATTTCGAAGGCATTTCCTGGTGACCGAACCCATGTCGGATTTGGGGGCCGTTTTAAAAAAATTCCTGGCGGCGCAGAGAGCACTTTCAAGTGAAGCGGTCCTGACGCGAGTGACTCGGGAATGTATCGAAGATGCCGCCACTGAGGGCATTCGAATTTTGGAGCTCAGGTACGCGCCGACCTTCATACAAGACGGTCACGAGCGCATGTCTTTTGAAAATATCCACCTCGCCATTGTCGCGGGCGTTGAAGCCTGTCGCCATTTGCCGATCGCCGTCGGACTTCTTGCTATTGTTCAAAGAATTAAGCCCGTTTCGGTTGGCCAAGCCGTTATCGATTTCGCAATTGAACATCGGGACACATTTGTCGGTGTCGATCTGGCAGACAACGAAGATGGCTTTGAACCAAAACCCTTTGAAGCGATGTTTCAAAAAGCGCGTGCCAGCGGCCTTCATGTCACCATTCATGCGGGCGAAGCGAATGTCCCATCCGCGGCTGAAAATGTGCTGACGTCGATGGACCGGCTTTCCGCGGAACGTATCGGTCACGGAGTTCAGATCGCAAACCCACTGATGCGAGGTTCGGCTCATGTTTTGCGCGAGGTCGCCCGCAGAAAAATACCGCTCGAAGTTTGTCCGACATCAAACCTTTTGACCAATGCATTTCCGGACATGCGCTCTCATTCAATTGCGCGCCTGCGCAGTGAAGGTATCGCTGTGACTATCAATACAGATGACCCCGGTGTGTTTGATCTGAATCTGACGCACGAGTACGATGCTCTGGCTGACTCTTTGGGATTTACGAGCCAGGATTTTAGCGAGTGCAACGAAACGGCCGCGCGTGCGAGTTTTATCCCGCTTGAGGCCAAGCGACGTGTTTGGCCAACACTTTCAGAAAATTAAAGCGGCCGCTCAGAGACAATCCGCCCATGTTCAATTCGTGAGATCTTGCCATGGAACCCTTCAAGATCACTCATGTCGTGAGTGATCAAGACAGCTGGGATATTCAGTTCACTCAGCACCGACCTAACCAACAGACGAGCTTCCGATCTGTTTTCGGCGTCGAGAGCAGAGAACGGTTCGTCTAGAAAAAGTAGGCGTGGCTCACCAATAAGAGCCCGCGCCAACGCGACACGCTGGCGCTCTCCGCCCGACAAAAAACGGGCCGATTGATGGATCACCGATTCAAGTCGAAGACGCGAAATAAATCGTTCCGTATTGGCTCTCGCACGCTCTTTGAGAAGGCCTCTATTTTTGACAGCAGCCATCGCAGCGAACTCGATGTTTTGTAGCGCCGTCATGTGTCCGAAGAGTTCGCCGCTTTGAAACACGACACCGAGACGCCGGTCAGCCACGGGAAATTCGCCAAGGTTTATCGTGTCTTGGCGAAGACCATCGGTGGTGACCGATACCCCCTCGGGTGTTGAGCCGGGTGACGTGGTGACCGGTACCCCCCCGGGGTCGGTGGCCGCCATCCACTTGATTTCGTCGGGCGTGTCGAGCCCCAGGAGAAGACGAAGGACCGAAGACTTACCCGAGCCCGACGGCCCCCACAGTGCGGTCAGACTACGATCCGGAATTTCCCAGTTCGAAATATCGATCGTGAATTCGCGGGACCCATCGCGCGTCGACTCGCGATAAACATGTTTTAACGTTTTAACGAGCGACACTGGAG
Organism: Bdellovibrionales bacterium Ga0074137; assembly: GCA_001464715.1. Taxonomy (GTDB): domain Bacteria; phylum Bdellovibrionota; class Bdellovibrionia; order Bdellovibrionales; family JAMPXM01. The sequence goes on from LNDT01000031.1 coordinate 77,370, forward strand.
CCTCCCCATGAAAAAGCTTTGTAGCTCGCGCCTCCGAAAATCAAACACGTCAAAATGACAAGCGAAGCAGCGTCCAATCGGTAACTTTCAAGAAGTCCTTTTCCGATCAGCGCCAGTGTCATTGGGCGCGACGCCGCCATCGAACCAATAGCGTAATCACCCCACACCCAAAAAGCCACAAGGCCACCGGACCAAAAAACCAGTTCACGAACCGAAGGGGCAATCACGTGACGAACGATCATTGCGTGTGAGGCTCCCAATGTCATAGCGACCTTCACCTGACCGTCGAGGCGCGCCAGCGCTTGCTCCCAGCGAAGGCGCCAAATCACAGGAGCAAAAAGCAGCGCCGCACCGACAGAAATTCGAAGAGAGTCCAAGGCAAATGAAGGATCCGCACCCCAACCGAAAGCCAGCGTTGAGAAACCTGTGATCGCGACACTCGGTGCAACGTATCCAGAGATCCAGAGTCTCGACGCTCGCGAAGGATAGACCGCGGCGAACAAAAATAAAATCACCATAACGAAAAATCCTGAGAGTGTCGAAGTGACAATTGAGCCTTGAAGCGCCAGTCGAAATGAATCTCGAAATTCGAAAAGCCCGGCGGTCGAAAGTTGGTTCCAGCCCAGCACGGGTCCCGAGAGAAGTGCCGACACAACCAAAGTCGGCGCGATAAGAAGAAGTATTACTGCTCCGCGCACTCCAAGAAAGCGGCCCACTTCGGCGCGAAGTGCCGAATCACCTTCACTGCGGGTCGCTTCTTTGGGGGACTCTTTCAAAAGAAAAACAGCCATTAACAAACACGCCCATTGAAACAACGAGAGAGACGCCGCGATATCCCAAGCGCCATCAAAACGAATGGCTTGATGAATCGCTATTTCCAAATTTACAGCGCGCGATCCTCCGACGAGAAGCGGAATCGAGAAGCTCGCAAAACTAGCTGCAAAAATGGAAAGCGCAAGTCGCCGGAAATCGTTCGCTAATGCCGGCCAAAGCCCAAAACGCCAAACATCAAATCTTGAGGCGCCCTCCACCCACGCAAGCTCCATGCTCGCCCCGACAGTGCCGCGCACCTGCCGCGCCAAAACAACCGCGACAAGCCCGCCCGAAAGAAACGCGTGAATGGTAACCACAGCAGTCAGGCCTCGCCACTCTGGAAACCAGGTCATAAATCCGAGCACGACGGCGATCGAAGGCACAACCGCCGGCGCCAACGCGACTATTTCCCAGCGACGCGACATCCGAAGTAAACCAAGCGCTCCGATGGCACCGATGAGAATGGCACCGAAACTTGAGAGAAGTGCTTGCAAAACCGAAGTGACAACGAGATCAAAAAAATCGGCGGGCCAGCGCAACGAAAATTTGGAAACGATGAGGCCGAAAAAGTACGGTGCAGTGAAAATAAAAATGAGCGCGCCAAAAATCACGGCGCGAACATTCACAGACCCACCTCAGACCAACGTTTCAGAAGCTTCATCGGATCGACGCTCGGCGCCCCAGAACCGTTTCCAGAGGTACTATCGGGCGCAGTAGTAGAAGAAACTTCATCAGACAGCGACGGAGTCTTCGTCAGCTCCTCAAAAGGTGTTCCTTCGGCAGCGTCCGCGTTCACAGGAAGCATCCAGTTGCGATTCATGATCACAGTTTGAGCTTCCACGCTGACGAGGAATTTCATGAACTCGCGCGCGTGCTCGCACTGCCGACACGCTGCAGGTATAGCCGCAAATTCAACCTGCACGGGATGACGAACGGGAAAAAAAATAAATTTGTAGCGGTGATCATTCTCACTTTGCTGGTGATACAGAACCGAAGTCGCATAACCGAACGACATCTTCGCGAGTCCCCGCGTGAAAAGACCGTAGGCCTGAGACCAAGAGCCCGACATCGAGTGAACATTGGGTTTAAGCCGGGCCAAATACTCAAACGAGGCGTCTTCGCCCATCTCAAGCGCCAGCCAATTTAAAAACTGTAGACCCGGCGAACTTGAACGCGGATCTTGAAGAGCAATGGAACCTTCAAAACGCGGACTTAAGAGATCTTGAAAGTCTTTGGGTGGTTCAATCTCGCCCTCGCGGTACAAAAAACCAATCGGCGACCAATCGAAGGCAAGAAATTCGGAATCTTGAAACCGAGGCGCTGCGACCTGATGTTTTTTCCAAGCCACCGTCCGCTTTGCAAGTGGCCGACTGAGCTGGTCAAATCCGATAACGACATCCGATGGAAATGAAGCCATTTTAGCCAAGAGCAAACCCGCATCATCGGCTTGAAGTAAAATTACTTTTACTCCCGTTTTCTCTTCAAACATTTTCGCAAGAGTCGGCCCCGGCCCCCAAGACGACGTAAAACTTGAGTAGGCTAAAACTCGAAGTTCGCTTTCAGCTGTCGACCCAGAAAACGACTCAGAAAAATTGAATGATAGACTTACAATCGTCGCGACGACACCCACGATCAACGCCCCAACGAGCCCCGATACCAACGGCGAAACTTTTTTAAAGGCCGACCGAAGCCCAGCGAAAGGCATAACTACCACCAGAGGCCGCGACGCCTTTTGTAGAAGAAGTAGTCGAATCCAAGACAGCGCCCCGCGCCGATCCAACCCAACACAAGATGAAGTACCAACATAAGTGTCGTCGCTTGAAGTCCGATGCTCGCAAGGTATCCGCCGCCACCTAAGCCGCCAGTGCCTCCAAGACCAATCGATCCCATCAGACCCGCCGACAAAACTACACCAAGAATCGCGGCCGGACGCACGAGGTAACCGAGAATGTAACTAGCTCCGATGAAAATCTGCGCGATCACGACACCAATCGCGAACACCTGCCAATTTGGAATCACAGCATTCTCAAGAACCCAACGAAACCAATCGGGTGCCGTGGACACCGGCAAGTGGTTCCGAATATCTTCAGCCAAGTAGGCGCGTACAATGAAATCGCTTTGAAGCGCAGCGAGCGAGTGCTTGAGGTAGTACCCACCCAAAAAAATTCGTAGACAGGCCACAGGAATTAAGTGACCGACGTATTTAAAACTCTCGATAAAGGCGACCAGCATAGTGCTGATTCTCGCCGGAGGTCGGGGTCTGGTCAATCTGCGACGCCCGACGCCCTAAGACCTTGGACGAGTTAAGTGCTTGAGATAAGGCGATCGCCGCCTCTAGCCCATTTTTACGGGCTAAACTGAAGTGACTGTCTTCAGGGAGGGTCCATGGACGGATCTCAAGTGTCTCGAATTCAAAACGCAACGATCGACGAAACCGCCAAAGCTCCTCGAGCTCCGACTGAGGCCGAATGGTCGACGACGATCGATTTTCTAACAAGAAATCTTCGACCCGGAATCAGCGGTACGATTGCGGATGAGTACCCTCTCTCTCTGGGGCGCTCACAGCGACATAATATGCGCGTGATTGTCGATGACGGACAGATCATTGCCCACGCGGTAATGAAGCCGATTGTCGTCAAAACTCCGATCGGGGTTTTTAAAGTCGCAGGCCTCGGAAGCGTCGTCACCAGCGAAAATAACCGCAACCAAGGGCATTCCACACGAATCATCGAAAGCTGCCTTTCGGCGGCCAAAGACGCCGACTGCGACCTCGCAATTTTGTGGACCGATTTGTTCGACTTCTACCGCCGCATGGGGTTCGAACTCGCAGGAAGCGAAGTTTCTGTCCTGATCGATCGCGATTTGACCAACGGTGCAGCGACACCCACTTTCAAATTTGTCGATTCATCAAAAATTGCACCGGACGCTCTGCTTCGCTTATTTCAACAACACTCGGTTTCTTCGCATCGTACGACCGACGAAATCAGGGCGCTGCTTTCGATTCCAAATTCGCGAGTCTCGACCGCGTGGGATGCGAGCGGAAAAATGGTTGCGTACGCGATCGAAGGAAAAGGAGCCGACCTCGACGGCTACGTTCACGAGTGGGGCGGATCAAGCTCAAGTCTCGTAGCACTTCTTTCTCATATGAGAGCCACGCAAAAACGCGATCTTCGTCTGATCGCACCGGGCCACGCCCATAACCTAATCGCAAAACTTGAATCACAAGGCTGTGAAGTTCACCGCGGTTATCTTGGAATGGTGAAAATCATCAACGCGGAATCTTTTTTTGCGAAAATTCATCGTCAAGCAAGAGCTCTTGGGATCTCAGATCTTGTTCTGGAAGACTCGGGCGGAGTTTTTAAATTTGGTCGCGGAAAAAATATCTATTCGACTTCCTCTGCCACCGATCTTGTGAAGCTTCTTCTGGGACCCGAAAAGCCGACAGCACTTCATTCTTTTGATCCCGCAACGTCCAACGCTTTTGAACAAGTGCTTCCGATCAGACTTTGGATCTGGGGCTGGGACTCGGTATGATCAAATTAATTGTAAATCGAAATCACTTCAATGGCCGCCGCGCACTGATGGTGATTCACCTTGTTCTCGTTTTGCTTTTACCTTTCATGCTGACTCAAATGGGCGGATGCCAAGGTGAAAATGACGTGATGCCAATGAACCTTGGCCCCGAAGTCACAGCTGAAGAGATCGACGAAGCTATCTCGAAACCGCTGGCCAGCACGGATCCCGTGTCCATTCGTCTCGGCGAAGCGTTTGTTGTTTCAGAGACTCAAGAGCTTGGCGGAGGAGCTGCGTTCGCTGTTATATCGGACACATCGCAAACCGTTGTCGAGCGATCCGAAACGGCGGACGAGGTCAATATCGTCGTGATTGAGCACAAACAAAAGTACATCGATGGTCAGGTTCAAAAAACCAGCACCGAAATCCCCTACCGCATTGAAAAAGCGCCGGTCACACCTGAATTGCCGTTGGAAAAAGTAGCCAACGGTTTGGCCTCCGCCGTGGCGACCGATGGTGGCGAAGGCTCCTCGGCCGAACGGACAATCACTTCGACTTCACCCCAGCTTCGCCCCGAAATCACTTCGCTCATGGAATCATTACGGGAAGAGCGATCGCCACGAGTCTTCGTCCATAAGCTTATCCAACAAGCAAAAATGCAAAATTCGGCGGCCGCGAAAAGTGGGGTTAGTCCTCTGGAATCAAAAATTACTTTTCACGGATTAAAAGTAGATGTGGTTCAAGAGCCGCCACCGCGCCTCGTTCAGGAGCAAGAAAATTGCCTGGATATTCCCGCCTGCCGCATCACTGTTCACCGTGTCAGCTTTGATATGGTTTTTTGGGACGACGGGAAGCCCGATCGAGTTCACTGGAATCTTGTGATGAGCGACGAAGCGCCTTTTCTGGCCGCGATGCTGGATCGCTGCATCACCGGTCTTGCTAAATTGAGCGGCGATCAGGGTTCGATCCTCGTCAAACAGTGCGCTCCCGTGCTTAACTTCCGGTATGGGCAATAATCTTGAACGAAGAATCATCGTCTTGGGCGGAACTCCTGAAATCATCCAACTGATTTCAGAGTTCGGCGGCGAGGTTTTGGAACTTACAATCAGTTCAGATTATCGGCTGGTGGCTACGAAAACGAAGCGCGAGACCGAGTCCGTTTCTGTTACTACGTCAGAAATAGATCTTTGCGACGCGATTCTGATCAACGAAGTTCCGTCGTCGAATCTGCCGACAAAATCCCCCGCACGATCAGACCTTAAAAAAATTCTAGAGAAGTTTCACCAAGACGCGCGACCGATAGCAGCCATCGGACAAAGCCTAATTTTAGTCGCGGAACTACTTCCTGATCGAAGCCTTGAAGTCGCTCTTGGAAAAGACGCAACGGAAAATTACCGAGCTTCCCTCGAAAAAACGGACGCTCTGCTGACAGCGTGTCCCGCCGACGATTTCATCAGCGACCGCCTCAACAAAACTCTGACCGCTTTAGGATCTCTTTCCGGCGGCCATCCCATCGCCTCGAAGACCGGCGTCCAACGCCTCCTCCGCGAACTCGTCGAGATGGCCTAACGGCGGCCGAAGCCCTCGAGGCGAGCTTTGTGATCGGGGCCGAACCATAGCTTTTCGAAAACACGCTGCTCTCGGCGAGCTTCGATCAAGGGCACCGCGCGAAGCGACTTTAGCGCGGTGACCGATACCCCCGGAAGTGAAGCGAGGCGCAGGGCTTCGGCGAAAACGGCCTCGCGGAGTCGACGTTTCGTGACCACACGGTCGATCAATCCCAGGTCCAAAGCCTCGCGCGAATCCAGAGCGCGTGCCTCTAAAGCAAGACGAGAGACAGTCGCTGAAGAGCCCAGCCGCCGAACCAATCTTGCGCCCCCGCCCCAACCAAACGTAAGACCAAGGCGTCTTTGCCAAAATCCAAAAATCACCTGCGGCTCTGTGAAGACAACATCAAACGTCGACAGCCACTCAATACCACCACCATAAACGTCGCCTTGAACCATCGCGATGGTCGGAATTTTAAGTTCACTCAAGCGGTGTAACGTGGTCGTAATAAATCGGTTGGCCACTTTGCTTCTGCTTGCGCCTTGCTCAAGCTGATCTTTCAAGTTCCCGCCAGAACAAAAGACACGTCCCTCATTTCGGAAAATGAGGACATCACAGGTCTCTTCAATTTTTGGAATGTACTTCGCAAGCTCTTTTGCCGTTGCGAGACTCAGACTGTTTCTTGTCGCATCGTCTGAAAAAATAAGTTCACCGATGCGAACCGACTTCGAACGATCGAAAGAGCGATTTGTCGCTAGATTTGGCGAATGTGAGAGAACGACGGAATGAAACGAAAATTCAAAGACTTTGGATTTCTTCACAACCCAACTATGTGTCGTTTCACGTTCCCTTTGCCAGTGAAATGAACGCCGACACCCGTGCCGCCCGTTCTTCCCATGACTTGAGTCCAGACAATGCGCGCAGGCATCACGTAGGTTCGGCTCACGTCCTCAAGCTCCATGCGAAGCCTCACATCGTCACCGATGCTGACGTCTTTTAAGCCGTTCAGTTCAAGGTAGGCACCCGTCTTCGACATGTTGAAAATCCGTGAGCTCACGGACCGACCCACGCTGAATTCAACCAGTGCCTCTTGCTCGGTGCTAAAGCGGCGGTGAATTTGTTGCGCCACTTCGCCTTTGCGAATCGATTTTTCGGCAATGCCGACAAGGTCTCGACTTTCATAAGGCTTTTCAAGATAAACGATTCGCTCAAGAAGCTGAAGGTTTCGGACAGCTGTCGGAGCGTCGGCTTTCGCCAAAATCATAATCATATTGCGGTAGCCTTCGTTTCGAAGACCTTCAACCCACTTCAGCTCGTCTTTCTTCCAGTCGTTGAAATTAAAAATCACAAGATCAGGTTCGCCCGACAGCTCAAGCTTCGTCGCCTGTGGGCGAGTCGTTGTGACCTTCACGCCCTCGGGGATAATTTCATTCAGCGCCAAAAGCTTACGCTGCAAAAGCGCGTTCTCTTGCTCAGTGCGGCTAGCGAGAATTAAATGTTTTGGCTTTGAAAGTTTCGACATGCGCCCACCTTTGAAGAGGACCTCTTAGCCCTAATAGCGTATCGACATATCACAGGCCCTCGGCGAGTCCCACCGTCTCAGAATGAGAAAAAAAAACGCCTCCCAGAGGGGAAGCGTTTGTGACCGACAGAGTTCGGAAAACTGTCAATTCTTTGGGCTTAAAACTTGAGACCCGTTTTACCCACCCACTTACCGCGCGGACGATAGATTCGGTTATTTTTCCACTGCTCAAGCATGTGCGCCAGCCATCCAGAAACTCGCGACGCTGCAAAGATCGGCGTGAAAAGATCGGTCGGGATTCCCATCGAATAATAAACTGTCGCCGAATAGAAATCGACGTTGGGAAGAAGGTCTTTTTTCTCACGCATAATATCGTCAATCATCGTCGACATTGTGTAGAGGTGAGCCTCACCTTTTTTCTTCGTCAAACGCTCGGACATCGTGCGCAGAATCTTCGCTCGTGGATCACCGTTCTTGTAAACGCGGTGACCGATACCCATAACTTTTTCTTTGTTATCCAATGCTCGCGCAATCCATGTTTTGCAGGCTTCGATAGAACCGATGTCCTGAAGCATTTTGATGACCTGCTCATTGGCACCGCCGTGAAGAGGTCCCTTTAGCGCCGAAATCGCAGATACGATCGATGAATGCATGTCGGACAAAGATGAAGCTGTCACGCGCGTCGCAAACGCCGAGCAGTTCAATTCGTGATCAGCGTGAAGAATCAAGCACGTGTCGAAATCTTTCACCAATTCCGCGTCGGGCTCTTCGCCATTCAATGTCCAAAAGAAATTGTACGCGACCGACTTGTCGGTTTTTGGCGCAACAACATCCTTACCGTTTCGAATGCGGTCGAACGCGGTCACGAGAGTCGTCATTTTCGCTGTCAGCCGAACAGCTTTTCGCTTGTTGGCAGCGTCCGACATGTCTTGAGCTTCTTGGTCGTAGTGCGCCAGGAGCGACGTCGCTGTGCGAAGCCACGCCATCGGGTGAACATTCTGAGTCGGAACTGTTTTGAGAACTTTCACGAACTCTGGCGAGAGCGTCATATTGACGCCCAATTCTTTTTTGAGCGTCGAGAGTTCTTCGGGTGTCGGACGACGATCGTTCCACAACAAAAACACGGTTTCTTCAAACGTCGACTTCGCCGCAAGCTCTTCGATCGTGTAACCACGGTAGGTTAACGTCGCATCTTGGATCGATGAAATTCCCGTCGAACAGGCCACAACGCCTTCGAGTCCGCGGTCGAGCGCTCCTTCATAAACTTCAACTTGAGCAGCCATACGCCATTCCTTTCAAACAATTCAGATCAATCATGTGAGTGTAGCGCGTGCAGCGACTTCGGGCACCGCTTCGTCTTCGGAATTCACTTTTTTCGCACCGCGCCGCCAGACAAACTGGAGCGATTAATCTCGTCGAGGCGCCAATCGCATAACCCGATCCTTAACCTCAAACACCAAGGCGGTCACATCCTGCGGAAGATCCCGGCCCCCAGCGTGAGATTCGACCCGATACAAAATCTCGTTTCTCCATTCGTGAACGCCGCCCGCACTTCCTGGCTTCGGCGCAGCTAAAACGCTTTGAATCAAACGGTCCTCGCCAAAAGTCTCGTCCTGCTTATTTTTTGCCGCGATCGCGCCGGCTGAAACTAAAAAGACGCGGTCTCGGGCTTCCAAGAAAAGACTCTTCACTTCGCCAAGTTTTAAGTGGCTTCCTTTTTCGATGGGACCATCGCTAGAGCGAATTCGCTCAAGCTTCCCGGTCGCTCCGCGAACGATGCCTCCATAGACGGGACCTGCTGCTGAATAAGTCATCTCAAGAGTGCGTCGATCGATAATTCCATAGAAAACATTGGCACGATCGATCGTCTTCTCAGTGCCGGAATCAATACCCGAAAGACGAGGTTCAATTTCACTTGCGATGAATTGCAGCACTTTGTCGGGCGAAAGTCCGCGCCGCGCTTCATTCTGTCCCGTCATTTTGAGCAAAACACTTAACAGCAGTGACGACATTCCGTAGCCGCTGGAGCTGGCAATGACGACGCCAAATTTCATTCGGTCTTCGTGTTCAAAAATGTCAAAATAGTCGCCGCCAGAAATTGGACTCGGCACAAACTTTGTCGAGAACTCGAAGCCAGGAATGTTTGGAAATTCCGTAGGAACTAAAAACTTTTGAATGTGCGCGGCCGTTTTGACCTCGTCCGCGACTTTCGAAATCAGTTTTTCCAAAGCCGTGTTCGCCGCCTGAAGCTGTCTTCTAAAAACGGCGAGATCGTTTTCACGCGCCGAAACTTCCGCTTCGAGCTCGCGAATTCGCGCTTTCAGATTTCCGCCAGAATCGCTGTCAGAATGATCACCCACGCCCCTAAGTCTCAGCCCCATAAGCGCAAGGCGTCAAGAATGCAACGAAGCGTCGCGACCCTTTCAAGTCCTCCGTCTCTGGTTGCCACTCGAAGATGACGTGCTATCCAGTCAGCAATGGCTTTGGACCCTTCGTTCGAAAAATTATCGCAGGCCCAGAGTGGCAGCCAAATTGCGATTTGGAACGAAGGCAAGTCTTGGCTTGCTCCAATTCAATACTACTCAAAAGTGTCGACATCCGTTCGCGCAAGTTCGAACAGCGATGCCGAACGGCGTTTTCTGTTTTTTCGCTGGGAGGTCGAGACGCTGATCGCCAAGCGCTTTCACGATTCTGAGGCGAGCGTCGAGGACAGTATCAAGTTCCTCAATTTAATTTTTTTCTCAGACCTTGGATTTAAATGTAGCTTGGCTCCGGCCTCCCCGAATCGAGGCAGCGAGCGTTTTCTTCCGACTCTCGACGCAGTTCTAGCCCGACGCTCAGGCCCCCCATCTTTGATCGCCATTCTCTATGCGTGGGTCGGCGAACTGGTGGTTAAGTCCGTTGAAGCGAAACTACAAAAACCCGCCTTTTCACGCATTGAACTGGTCGCATCTACCCCGACGGAGGTCGTGCGAATCATTCCCTCGATCGATCGCGGCGAAGTGTGGCTGATGGATCTGTCAAAACAGGGTGAACAAATCGACGAAATTATTTGGTCGGAGTGGTGTTCAAATTCCAACAGCGGATTTCAGAGACTGACGTGGGCTCAAGGTATGATTCGCAGCCTGACGGATCTTTTCCGCGCGTTCGAAGCCGACCCGACGCCGACATTGGAAAATCTCACATCTCAACTTTTTGTGCTCGATCAAATTATGTCTCTTCAACCCAGCGAGACTCGGCGCTGGGCCGATCGCGCAAGGCTCAACGCCCGCCGCGGCGACAAAAGCGGAGCGCTGGATGATTTGAAGCGGTTTTTCGCATTTCACGACCGCGACTCTGCTCCGACGACGATTGTCGCACTGTACGATACACTTCGGTCTTAACGCGCTTCTGGGCGCGTTTCTGGCCGTGTCTCTGGGCGCCGATGAAACCACGCCGTCTCGACACAAACATCAAGCGGATCTTTGTCTGTGTCGCCGCAAACCTTGGCGAATAAACCTGGATACCATTCGACTTTTTTCAAAGCAGCATAGTACTCGCCGCGCGCCCGAAGTTTCCAGTCCGACGTCTTCTTTTCGAATTCAATGATTTTAGCCATGCCTAAATGAAAAGCGGCGTAGCGCTCAAATATTTTTATCTCAACCGACCGACGTGGCGAGAACTCGCGCGCTGTCGGACGATACCGAACAAAGGCGCCACGGAGAGCCTCCCTCGATGCAAGAAACCGCGTCGAACCTTGCAGTCCCGAAAAAAGAAATCCATTTCCAAGAAAATTAATTTCAAGACCTTGCTCGCGACTTCCAGAAATCTCCGGTGCGGACTCAAGCCAAAGAGGGACCCCGCGATTTAAATTCGGAACTACAACAGAATCAAAAAACGAGGCCGCAGTGATTTGTGATGTGGCTGCCATTGCTTCAGACAGCGAGAATTTTGGAACAATCGCCGCGACGCGAGCCTGTGTGGATCCGTCGAAAACATTGAGAGGTCGCAGAACAGCGATGTCTTTTCCACGGGAATAAATCTCTCGCGCATAGCGAATCGCGGCTTCCTCTGTCGCCGAATTGACGAACACGACCGTTGGTTTTGGAAGGCTCTGCACAATGTTTCGGGCAAAGTCCTCGACGACGGTGTTGGCGCCTGGGTGAGCGAAGCGCCACGCTGTCGGCTGACCTGCCGTCACCAAGACGAAAAATGGAGCGATTAAAAGTGCCCACCGCGCCGAGGTCGTTGCTCTTATGGATAGAGACTTAAGCGCCACGCGAGTCTGCCACTCGCGCGAAACAGTGATAGCAATCGCGATATTCAGGGCGGCCAAGAGGCCCATAACGACTTCGCCCCCGCCGCCAAGGAAAATAACACCGGCTGCAAGGACATCATCGCGCCGCAAGCTTTTCAAAAGTTCCATTGCAGGAATGGCGGCAAAACTTGGAACCGTTGAAGCGGTGGTCTCGTTCAGAATAACACCGAGGACAAAGTGAAACGAAAATCCTACAACAAACAAAATAAGTCTTAAGCTCACAAGCCTTCGGCGCTCGGAACTGTCGCCATGAGCTCCATCGCGCGCGTGGACAGCGCGCAGTAAAACAAGAATCCATGCCGCCGGAGACAGCGAGCACGCCAACCCATCGATCACTGCGCCGATCGTCCAACGCTTTGGCGCATCCAAGTAAGTGACGCTTGGACGAGAGAAATAGCTCATCAGTGCTAAAAGTAGAAAAACTAACGACGTTCCATTGGGAACGACCGAGGTCCACAAAAATGTCGGTGCCAAAACCGCCAGCGCCAGCGCAGGAAGTCTGACATTGAACGAGAGAATGGCTACGGCGAGAACCGAAAGCCACGCACTCAAACCCGCCGCGGTCGCAAATGTGATTTGTGCTTTAAGTCCACCAAAGATCTCGGCCAGCGCGCCCAAAGCGAGAAGCGCAAAAGCCCAGAAGCTTGAAAGCGAGGATGCAACCGTCGGCGAAAGATCGCTCGCGCCCATACCCCAGCGAACGTGATCGGCCGAGAGCCGTGACGTTGTGGCGACTGGAAGAAGCCAGTAAAACAGTGCGATCATTCCAACCAGGACAGCACATCGGGCAACAGTTCTTAGATTTAAGAAACGCTTCATGGCTTCAGCGTGCCGACCCAATTTAAGAACGACAAGAGTAAATATCGAAGGCCGCAGTTTTCCCCTCGAGACGACGAGGTTTCAATGCCGGCCCCCAGTCCACGGGTTCGACAATTTCCCCCGAGCCCATGGGACGTTTCACAACAACTCTGGACCTCGCCACCGAGGCCGCGACTTGAAACAAATTTCGAACTTCCTCTTTCGATGAGGTTGGAAGCATTTTCCGCAGCAGCGCCATTTCTTTTCGAGGGAGAGATTTTGTTTCCGTCGATTCGCTTTCAAACATCGGATCGATAATGACAGCCGTTGGGAAAAGAAACTCTGGCCGCATTGATTCGCGAGCGACCACTTCGGTGGCATCCGCGCACCGAAATTCCAAGTCGAACTGCGGAATCCCAAGCGAAGAAGCCTTCAGTCGACGAAGTCCATCCTGTAGAAGTTCAAAAATCCGTGGGTCACGTTCGAACGCAACTACTTTGTAACCAGCCGCCGCCAGAAGAAATGCGTCAGTTCCAAGCCCTGCCGTGAAGTCGAAAACCAAGACACCGGTCCGCTCGTTGGGTTTTACGCCAACGGCTTTCACGATGAGTTCGGAGTTTGTTCCACCTCGTGTTCGGTGCCGAAGCTTGGGACTTAAAAAATCGACGACAATCGGATTGGGTTGAGGCCCCGACAAAGGCGACGAGAAAACTTCTGTGAGGCCCCGAGCGACCTCCGGTTCACCGCCAGAGTTCGATGACAGCGGGACATCGACAAAGACAAATCCTTGACTCATAAAATGGCGCCAAGAAGTCCGCCAAAGAGGCGCACAGAATCGCCCAAAAGAAACGCCAGAAGATTAAACCACGCCAATCGCAAGCCCGCAGCATTAAGTCCGCGCATCCGACTTGCCAGCGGTGATTCAAGGCCACGCACGCGCGCGGCCAAGGGGCCTAATCCGAAACCAAGCACCAAAATCGGCAAAACTCTCTCGGGAACAGGATCAATCAGCACCACAAGCAGTGCCATCGAAAATGAAATCAGACCCAGGACGAAATAAGTAAATGTTTTTGAAGCATCGAAACCCGCACGAACGGGCCACGTGCGAAGACCCGCGCGACCATCTGACAAAATTCGTTCAAAGTTTTTTAAGTGAAGACACAAAAGAGCAATGGACCCAAAAGTCGCACCCAGCGCAAGACTTCGCCATGTCAGTTCGCCGGTCATTGACCAAACAAATCCACCCGTCAAAAGCGGTCCGAACATAAGCCAAGCAGCGAATTCCGCAAAGCCCTTGTACTTGAGACCGAAATGCGAAATCGCGAACTCAAGGACGGCAACACTCGCAAATAAAACCAGCAAAACACCCGATGACAGATTGGACGCGACGACTGGTACACCGGCCACGACCGCGATCATCAATCCCACCCATGCGGCTCGGTGAACATCGCGCGCGCGGAGCCAACCGCGACTGATCACGCGACTTCCACCGCGTTCGCGAACCCGGTCCCATCCGCGCACGTGATCATGGTAATCATTAAATAAATTCACAGAGGCATGAAGAGCCAGAATTCCCGTGATGGTCCAAAGGGCTCGCACCCAATCCAGCGCCTGGCCACTGGCTTGAGCTTGCGCCCCCAACCAACCCAAGGCGGCCAAAATAGGTCCGACAGAAAGTACCAACGAGTCCGGACGAAGCGCCATGATCCAAACCCATACGGAGGTCGGTCGCCGTAAACTCTCTTTGGAAACAAACTCGAAGGTCCACTCGGGACTTGATTGAATTAATATCGGTCTGAGCGTCGAAGCACGGCTCACGAGATCCGTTGGCAAATCGCCCTGAAGTAGCGGCGCCAAACGAGGATCCCCTGTTTCGAGAGTCAAAAAACGAGGCGGCACTGTCGAATCCGACACAACCGAACTCATCCTTCGCGCTTTCGCCAGTAAAGGGGTTTCGGTAAACCTTTTAAGTCTTCGATCACCGAAACTTCGGACGGCTCAAGACATTCGCGCACACCGTCAAGGCGATGAAAGTACAAATCAATCAACTTTTGATTTTCAATATCAAAAGCCGCCGCTCGCTCTGCGAAGTGACCTTCGCCCACGCGACTAATGAATTCACCCAACGACTGACTGCGAACAGCTTCATTGAATGTCGATGTGGGAAGATCTCTCAACACCCAGACCGCGAATGAATTTAAGTAACCAGATTTCAGATCGCCAAGAACCGCTTTACCTTCATCGTTGCGAATGTCGAAATCCAAAAGATCATCGCTTCTCTGGAACAGCAATCCCAGTAGCGTGCCACACTCTTCAAGACGCGACAGAAGCTTTTCATCGTACCGCTCTTTGGCGATGAAAGGAGCACTGAGGCAAAGTTTAAAAAGCGCGCCCGTTTTCAAATCATGAACTCGATCAAGATCTTTAAGACTGATTCCAAAATCCTTGACCAGTGAATCTTGAATCCATTCGCCTTCAAGAAGATCCGAAATGGCTTTCGCTGTTCGTTGAATCAGGCGTACGTTTCCGTGACTGGACAAATTCACCATCACGCGCGCGAGTAAGTAGTCGCCGGCAAGGACTGCATATTCTGGCGTGTACTTCGTCCACGCGGCCGGCTTTCCCCGACGCAGCACCGAGTGGTCGATCAGATCGTCATGAAGCAAAGACGCGTTGTGAATGAACTCAACCGTCTGCGCCAACAGCGCGATCACGTTTTGCTCCAGAGCGATCTTTGATCCAATTCGCTGCACAAGCTTGGCTCGAAAACCTTTTCCGTCTTTGAAAAGATCGTCGTAAAGCGCATTCAACTTCGGAAGGTAAGTCGGAAAGTCTTCAGAACTATAGATTTTGGTCGGGGTCTTGATGGAGTTCATGTCGTGCGGATCATGTTGCACCGCATTCTGTACGAGTCAAGCCCGGCCAATTCGAGATCCATTGTTTGTGCCCCGCCCCCGAGCCGACTAGACTGATCTCTTCTATGGAGTCAGACAGTAGTACCCAAGACAACCTTCGCCACCATAACTCCGCCTCGCCTGGTGCCAACCAAGAGTCTTTAGACCCAAGTCACAATCGCAGTATTTGGGATGACCTCTCGTTGCGAGCCGTACTGATGGCGATCTGTGGCAATGCCTTAGTGACCGTCGCGAAATTTTTTGGCTGGATTGCAAGCGCCGGCAGTCCCTCGATGCTCGCTGAAACAATTCACTCGCTGGCTGATACCTGCAATCAACTTCTGCTCCTGGTTGGAATCCGCCACGGCGCAGGCCGCCCCACAAAAGAATTTCCGTTTGGCAAAGGGCGCGCCCGCTACATTTGGAATCTTGTCAGTGCCGTTGGAATTTTCTTTCTCGGATTCGGGTTCACGACCTGGCACGGAGTGGAAACTTTGCTGGCGGCTCACCCTTCCGATGCTGTCGACGGAAGTCCGTGGTCACTTCCAATTTTGATTTTCGCTTTTTTCATTGAAGGCTACACACTTTTTGTGGCCATTCGGTCCGTGAACGAATCGCGCGGTGATAAACCGTTCTTTGAGTTCGTTCGCTTCGGAGATGACCCCACTGGCGTTGCTGTTTTGCTCGAGGATGCTGCCGCGGTCGTCGGCGTTTTCACAGCCTTCATCGGCATCTCGCTTTCGCGGTATACAGGATCACCGATTCCCGATGCTGTCGCATCGATCATTATCGGCGCAATTCTTGGCTTCATGGCGATCACACTGGCGATTGCCAATGGACGCATACTTATTGGCGCCTCCATGAGTGAAGATCGCGAACAAGAAATTCGCGATTATTTGGAGTCACTTCCAGCCATCGAACGTGTCACAAGTTTAAAGACAGCCGTCATGTCGCCGGGCGCGGTCCGTCTGGCCGCAGAAATAGAATTTCACGGAAGTACATTCATCGATCGGCACATGGTCGAACGCGATGCCGAAAGAATTCGGGACGGCGAAGACCCGACACCCGTTCTTTTTGAAACAGCCGAACGAATGGTCCGCGTGATGGGTCGTGAAATTAACCGACTCGAGGCTCAGATTCGCCAGCAGTTTCCTGAAATTACTTACATCGATCTCGAAGTGAACTGAATCTTTGGACCAGCACTACCTGCCCTATTTGCTCACTCTTGGCGCGACACTCAGCTTTTCCAGCGCGAGTCTTATCTTCGCTCGTTTTTCAAAAAGCGTTTCTGTTCTTTGGATGAACACCGTAAAAGCCGGCGTCGCTTTGATTTTACTTTGCGTGACTCTACCGATTCTGTTTTGGATCAACGGAACTTTTGAGACTTGGAGACCGCCCACCGATTTTTCGTCCTCAATGTTTCTATTGTCGGGGGCTTTGGGACTTGGCATCGGTGATTTGTTTCTTCTGGGGGCCTTCATCCGGATTGGCGTTTCAAGAACACTGATGCTTTATGGCTTTCAGCCTTTGATTTTGGGCGCTGCTGGTTTCCTTTTCTTTGATCAAACGTTTGATTCCCAGCGCTGGGTGGCCATCGCTTTTCTTATAGGGTGTTTGGTCATTTTCAGTCTCGAACGCTACCGCGAAACCAAGTCTTGGGAGCTTCCCGGACTCGCGATGGCGATCATCGGTGTTACGATGGATTCAAGTGGCGTCTTGATCACTCGTCTCGCCTTTGAAGACAGTCCATCGACTCACCCCCTAGAAGGACATTTTGTCCGATGCATCGGGGCGCTCTTGGCCTACATGGTTGTTGCCCTCGCGATCAAAGTGCGACGACGTCAGAAAAACCCCCATGACACTCGACCGGTGATCGGGATTTTTTCTCACTTCTTAAGCTTTGATGCGAAATCCAAAGCACTAATTCTGCTCGGGTGTTTTGGAGGGACCTACCTTTCGCTTTGTCTCTACTTAACAGCCATTCAAATTGGACATCTGGCATCGATCTCGGCGATTGCGATCACCGGGCCAATGTTCGCCGCTTTGTTGGAATCAGTGATTCATAAACGGCGACCCACGGTTTATTTGGCGATCGCGTTTTTGCTTTTTCTTGGGGGCTTCGCCGTTTTGATGGCCTGACGGATTCCGATTAACGTTTTGTTAGAACGTCGGAATCAAGCATGTGTCGAAGAGACTTGATAAGATCGCGATTGAATTTTGAGCCCTGCGAGTTGATCAAAGTCTCAATCAAAATTCGAACCGTCGTCTCTCGACCGACGGCGCGGTCATCTTCGTAACGCTCGGCCAATTCATTCGCCAGTCCGACCAGGCGAGCCAGCGGATGAATGTACATATCTTTCAGCCCCGACGGAAAACCCGACCCATCGCTGCGCTCGTGATGATGAGCAACGATCATCTGAATTTCCTCTGGCACGGTTTTCACCTGCGACAAAAGAGCTCGACCCATCTCACAGTGGCCTTCAAGAATCTTTCGATCGTGGGTGGACAAAGTGCGCGGATCTTTGTCGAGTATTTCTTTGGGTAGCATGAACTTTCCAAAGTCATGAAGAAGCGCGCCCATAGCGACGTTTTCCTGGGTCGCAGGCTTAATCCACTCCATCGACGAAACGATGACCGTGCTCAATGCTGAAACCATCAGTGAGTGCCGGACGTCGTCGCGGTTCAGTGACTGAAACTTCATAAATGCGGCCGAAAGACGCGGCTCGCGGTCGATCATACCGCGGACAGCTTTCCCGATGGCCCTTGCGTGATTGAAGCTTGCTTCCGTGACACCCAAAACCTTGAGCTCGTCAAAAACTTTCTCGCTGACTTTTTCGAGAGTTTCAAACTTGCTCGAGTCGCTGCTGGCGACCTCCGAACTCACCGCTTCAATCAACTCTTGTTCGCTGGCAAACAGCGTCTTCACACCGCGGGAGACATACTTTTGAAGCCGCTCCCTATCGATTGGGTTACCCGCTCGAAGAAGCGTTAGGAATCGTCCATCCGGAAGCTGGAGGTAAAGGTTGTAAGGCGTCGTTGCCCAGCCAAGCACGGCCGAAATTTCAACGGACTTCACTGTAATTTTCGATCCGCCACTTTCGCTCACTGCTCTATTGTGCTTCTTGTCCGGAAAATGGGGAAATGTTTAAAATAACTTAGCTTTCGACTGGACCGAGATCGCGCTACGATCAAGACCCTGAGGTGACTTTTGTCCGATTTCCATTCGAAGCCTGAAAATACGAATTCGCCCTATGCGGACACGGACATTCTTGTGGTGGACGACCAGAAGGCGTCGCGGATCTTGTTGCGAGCCTTCTTAACTCGGATCGGTGTTGGCCGCGTCGATGAGGCAAAGAACGGCATCGAAGCCCTGCGGGTTCTTATGGTGCCCGGACGAAACAACTGGCCTTTTGACTTGGTTTTTGTCAGCCGGAAGATGAAAGAAATGAGCGGGCTGGAGCTTGTACGAACTCTCAGAAAAGTAACGGCCGGAAATGCCATGCCCGTGGTCATTATTTCTGAGGACCTTGACCCCAGCATCGCCAAAGAGGCGACCATGGCTGGCGCCACCGACTACATGCCTCGCCCTTACACAGAGGAAAACCTTCGCGAAATGCTAAAGAAGGTTCTGAAGTCGTAGTCCAAATACAGTGAAGCGGCTAAAGTGATGCGGCTAGATTTCCAAAAATTTGAGCAAGACGACTTCGATCGGCCGCCGTGCGCTTTTCCCACTCTTCGGGATTTTTCTTCCACCACAACCAGTAGAGTTTGTTGCCGATGGTTTCGGGCGGCTTACCAAACGTCAGAAGGTAAAAATAAAGTGCGCGCACTTCAGCGTCGTCGGTGAATCCAGAAGCATCTCGCAAAACTTTTTTAAATAAGAAGTAGGCTTTGTCGGCCTCTGCCATGTTCAGAGCTCCATCGCGATTCGTATCCCACCGAGTGAATAAAGCTTCGATGTAATGTTGGATCGAAACCGATCGACTCATTTCACCAGACATCAAAGGACCTCTTGGATTTGTCGCCTTCCGAGCCGCCTTTTCAAGATTCGTAAAGTACCAACCCCAGTCGTCGACGTTCCAATTTTTAGTGGTGCGAATCCAACCCGGCATCGTATCGAAGAATCCTCGAAAGCCCAGGCGGACGCGGTCTCGCCAACATGCTGATGTGTACGTTGGCTTCCCAAAAGCATTCGAGCCTTGGTCGTTGCAATTCGCCTTTACATCGACAGCGATTAGCTTTTGAGAAATGTAACTTGAGCCGAAGGACAGCATAAAGAGGTCAACCGCTTCGTGAAATCCAAGCCGGTCGTCGCCGTTGGAGGAGAACAGGAAAATATTCGAAATCGTGAAACCCGTTTTCCAGATATCGACATCCGATGTGTCGAGAAAGTCGAGATCAACGGTCAGTTTAAAAAAGTCATCGAAGACTTCCTTTAACTGACTCAGCAGAACACCCTTCATTCGTAGTCCCGCTGGGTCGCTGACGTAACCGTTTCCGATCACTCGAACAACGACTTGTTTCCAATTCAAACTTGCAAACGAATTTCGATCGACAACGATCGACGATCCGGGCGCCATCATCAACCGACCATCGGGGTGTACGGCTGGGGGCAGAGACCGATCAAACAGAAGCTTTAAATCACCCCAAGCTTCTTTATGAACCGGTCGATAACTCTTCCAAAGCTGACGCACGACCTTGATTGGAATCGGTCGCCCCACCATACGTGGATCTTGGGCTTCGGCATCTTTTTCAAGACGCTCCCACAGCTGCTGCATCTCGATCCAGCCAAGAATCGCTTCACTCAAATTTTTGAGGTTCGCCGTGGTGATTCCCCGCTGTGGAGTGCGGAAACCGGAAACCGATTTTGGATCACCGGGATCGATCTTCGCACCGCGAACTTTATCGACAACGATCGGATTAAAAATTCTCTCAAAGAGCGGCTCAAGGAGCCCCGACAACGTCGACGGTTTTACGGGAAGACTTATCGCTTCACTGGTCTCTAACGCGCTAAAAAACTGGCGAAGAAGATCATAGTCGATGCGGTCAACACCCTTGATTCGAATGGCGTCTTCTACAACCTCAACAACTTGCTCGACGCCAACTTTCATCTGCAAAAGCGTATCGCCGTAAAACAGATCGCGATCTTTTATGTTGTAGGTAAAACGAAGGTAGAGACCATACAGTCGACCAACATTTTTAAAGAGTGGCTGCCACTCATCCGGTGAAATCGTCTGACCATCGGGCCGCAAAAGCACCGCCTTCGCAGCTTCGATCACAGGCATTTGTTTTGCGAACCAGTCAGGGCCCTTCCACGTCGAGCGCCCCGAGTACAAACCCTGAACCTCAAGAAGAAGAACCTTCAGGTTTTCGAGTCCGTAAGAGGATTCCGATTGTCCCAGCAGTGTGCCGATCGTCGACATCGTGATTGTAAAGTCAGAAAGTGCTTTCTCAAAAACTTGCGGATCAACAGGACGCCCCGACTGCGGCTCGCGTTGATTCAGAATATTTATCGACGGTCGAAGACGTTGAGCCTCAACACGCACGATCTCCAAAACTTCAGTGAGACGCAAAAGTTCCGCTTTCGTCAGTCGCTGCGGATCGCCCCCCAGAAGCGACTCTTTAACCAACATGAATTCGGAGAGAATTGTTTCGTTGAGCTTAATCGACCCCAAAAAATACTTCTGGAGAAACGAACGAAGTTCGCCGGGCGTGAATGAATCGCGGTTAAAGGTCCCACGCCCATAGGTCGCGAACATTTCTAAAGCGCCCGAGACACAAGTGAAAGCCTCGTCCAACTTTTCGCTTTCAGACTCACCGTTAAAATATTTTTCGAAAGTGGCAAGGGCCGGAGCGAAGCAATTCTCAGAAGGTCCAGAAAGTGAGAGCGGCGGATCTTTCGAAACGGCCTCTTGCGTTTCTAACTGACACGCCGAAAGTCCAGTGGTCGCGCACATTGCGAGAACGACTTTAAAGAGTCTAATCAAACTACCCCCCAAGCGCGTTGACGAACAAAGCCCCTCTCCGTCAAACACCGCTCTTACTCCCCAACTTATAGACAGGTTTGCGGGATGTAAATCGCAGAGAATGACCGCGGCAGGCAGGGTGAAGAAACACACCGAGCCTTTGAATAACGCACCCAGATATCTAACCCCCCACAGGGAAAGCTTTACGTTCTTCCATTGCGAGCTGCGCTCGGGCCCGCTATCGTCTCGATATGACTACGAATTCCGATGTTGCGCCGTCGACCAAATCCGCCACTCTCACCGACCACGATGAGAGCTCTTCTCTAGGGCGTTTGAGCGAGAGACCCGTTCTTTTTATACGCATGGATCGCCTTGGAGATCTGGTCCTTACGATGGGTGCAGACTCGGTTTTTTCCGAAACTCAGAAGAGTTCGGAGGTCACAAGTTCCGTCGATTGGTGGATTGCACCAAGCACGGGATTCATTGCCGATCACGCGATCCCACGCAGGCGCGTGCGAGAAATGAAACTGAAAGTTCAGTATCGCGAATTCAAGCAGCTTCTAAAAGAAGTCAAAGCTCGAAACTACAGAACGGCGGTCGTTTTTCATGCTCCATGGTGGGTGAGCATTCTACTTTGGCTGGCGCGCATTCCAAATCGTGTCGGCGTAAAATCGCAGTGGCACACGTTTTTGTTTCTCAACAAAAGCGTTCGGCAGAAACGAAGCCTCTCGGAAGTCAGTGAGTACGAGTACAACCTCCAGCTTGTAGAAAATGGTTTAGGTCTTCCCGAAGGATCCGCATCGCGCGCGCCTTTGGAACTTGCCATCGACGACGGCTGGCAAAAAGAAACGCTGGCCGATCATGGCTTGGAAAAAAACAAATACGCGGTGGTCCATCCGGGAATGAGTGGCTCGGCTCGAAACTGGCCGACGTCCCACTACATTTCGTGGATTGGTGAAGCTGCAAAAAAAGAAACTATCGTTGTCACGGGAACGGCGAGCGATGAGGCCGTGCTCGATCCGATTCGTCAGGCTTTAGCGGGAGCGAAAAACATCGTTTGGCTCGATCGAAAGCTTTCTGGCCCGATGCTACTTCAAGTCTTAGATGGAGCCCGCGTCGTGCTGGCGCCAAGCACCGGCGTCGCCCATCTCGCCGCAGCTCTTGGACGTCCCGTCATCGGCCTCTACAGTCCTGTAAAAGTTCAACACCCTAAACGCTGGGGCCCGCAAGGTCCTGCCGTCACCGTGCTCGTCCCCGACGTCGAGTGCCCAGGAAAAAAGTCCTGCTTAGGAACACAGTGTGAGCTCCATGACTGCATGAACCGCATCAGTCTTGAATCTGTCCGCGCCGTCTGGTGAAATAAGAGTTGGTTCAGTTCACGGAAAGGACTCCCAA
Source organism: Bdellovibrionales bacterium Ga0074137 (assembly GCA_001464715.1). Classification (GTDB taxonomy): domain Bacteria; phylum Bdellovibrionota; class Bdellovibrionia; order Bdellovibrionales; family JAMPXM01. The sequence goes on from LNDT01000031.1 coordinate 100,116, forward strand.
CATGTCTTTGATTTCAAAGTTCTCGCTCGCTGTCTTTGTCGCGGCAGTTACTCTTGGAGCTTCGACGTCGGAGGCACTGATTGAAGTCAAAGGTGGCTATTCAATGCACACCACGTCGCCCGGTGGGCTCAATAACCAATTTCCCAGCAATCCAAAAATCGAACAGCTTCAGTCCATCAGTGTCGACGTCATGGGAAATGTTCCGCTGATGCCGGTGGGCCTTGGTGTGCGCTACGAATCATTGAAAAGAAATGAAACAGGCGTCGGCGTCGCTTCCGAAGTCGATTGGTCTCGCACCTCGATCTTGGTGAACAAGCGTCTTCTGGATACGCTTTTTTATCTCGGTCCTATCGCGACATTCAGTGTTGCAAGTGACTTCAAGTACCGTTCAACCACCGCTGGTGTTCGAACCGATTACAAATCCGACAGTCAACTGACCATCACTGGCGGAGTCGAAGCCGGAGCAAAACTCGCTCTTCTTCGCATCGGCGCCGAAGTCGGATATTTTTACGCTCCCATGGGAGAACTCAAAACATCTGCCGGGGTACCGGTCACGGATGGAAGCGGATCGAAAGTCACATTCGACATGAGCGGACCCTATGCTCGCGTCGTCGTCGGCTTCGGGTTCTAGACTAAGTAGATTTTTGAGCGCCCTCGGATCGCGGACCCTCGGACATCTGAGCGCGCTTTTCGCCGAACTGAACTTTTCTTCCAGAAAAGTAAGCCTCTTGAATTGCGAGCCAAGACTTTTCCGCCAGCTCGGTGCGGATTTTTTCCGTTTGAGCGGTTGCGCGCGTTGAAATTGGATCCAGGAACTCCATTTGAACTTTGATACTCTTGTGTTTCCACAATCCCATCAAGTGATCGGCAAAAGTCATTTCGCCGTACCAGCAGACCGTGTCCGCGTTGTCTTTTGAAAACGGCACGCCGTCGATCTCCATGTACTTTAAAGCCACAGGAACTATTTCCCTCTCAGCATCGACGGCGCTCATCAAGAGCGACTTTTTAAACGACAGAAGCTTCTGACCATCCGTCGATGTTCCTTCAGGGTAGACGACAATATTGAATCCTTTTTTCAGCGTCTCGGTCATGACCGTGAGATCGCGGTCCACGCGCTGGCGATGCCGCCTTTCGACGAAAATACTTCCGCCCATTTCCGCCAGAGTCCCCAGAAAGAAAACTTCACCCATGTCGACGCTCGTGACAAAAACACTGGGGACTTTGGAGCTAAAAATCAAAACATCCAGATAGCTCATGTGGTTAGAGACAAAGAGGTAATTTTTCTCTTCGAGCTTTAGCTTCTCAAGTCCAACGCACTCAATTTCGAAATCCATTGTCTTCAGTGCGCGGCCGCACCACTTCGAGACGTTTTCGATAAAAAAGCGAAGGCGATCGTCGCGATCGCGCATCAAAGATTTTCCAGCCGTCGCTTGCGCCATGTAAGCAGCAATGAGCGAGGCCATTTTCACGCCTTTGGCGTACGCAGTCATCGGCGATCTCCCTATGTCGGGGCTTTACCTTTATCGTTGTAGCGGCGCTTGTACGGTCCTTCAAGCTCATCGAGGCGAATCATAATCAAATAATCGATGCAGTTGAAGTCGCTATCAAGTGCAGGCTCACCATAAGCCTTAAATCCCATTTTAATGTAGGAGGCAAATAGAGGCGGGATCATGGCCTCAACGGCCGCTTCATTGTATTCAAACGGATTTTTGTCGATATAGTCCAAGACTTTGCCGAGCGTTTTAACTTTGTACTTTCGCGTTGGCTCGACATCCAGATTGTACTTCAAAATACCTTTTTTCTCGAGATGGTAAGTGATGAGCCCAATCGGAAGAGGCTCCATCGTTTTTACACTGGCACAGCCAAGTAGAATATCGGTCTTCGTTTTTAGCATGTACTCCGAAATGCCCCGCCAGAGGAGAGCAATGACGACACCCGTTCGGTAGTCCTTATCGATGGCCGCGCGACCGAGCTCAAGAATGTTACCCGGCAGCGCTTTGATTTTTTCAAAATGAAATTCGCCACTCGAATAAAATTTGTCAGAAAATGTGCTCGAGTTCAGTCGGTACGTTCCCACAATACGGCCCGCGCGATTATCGCGGATCACCAAATGGTCACAGACAAAGTCGAGCTTATCGACGTCGACACCGACGTTCTGTTTTTTCTTCATGTACTCGCGGTTGAAGACGTCGAATCGAAGTTTCAGAACCTCTTCCAGCTCCGTCGGCGTTTCGACCGTCTTCACTGTGAAGTGCCCTTTTTCAACTGAGATTAAAACCTTCGGCTCGAAGAGGCGAATCTTGTAGCGCTGCAATTTTAGCTGCGCATCGAACGAGTGAAAGGCCTCTTTGACAGTTCCGATTCGGCGCATGACTCGAACAGTTGCAGATTTCAATCGTTTTGCTCCCGCTTTGCGTCGGCTCGTTTTCGGCTTTGCGACTTCGGCACTAACTGCATCGACTTTCGCCGATTTGCGTCCGCGAATCTTTTTTTTGATCGCGGATCTGATTCTGCCTTTAGCCACGTTTTCTCTCCTTGAAGCTTAGCTGCCTTGCCGCTGTTGACCGGTCAAGATTCCATTAGGATGCGGCGCGCGAGTCCCGGTCAATACCACATCGAGAGTTAAATATCTGTGAACGAAGTCAGGTTTCGAGTCGCCGAGTTTCGATCGATAAAAGTATTGGGAAACGAACCCGTCGCATCCTGCCCCGCCACTGCATCGCCAACGTAATTCCCATTGAAATCAAGAGTCGCGCAGATCGAATAAAAACCTTCGCGGATGACAGCGGTGGAAACGCCGCCCGTTCCGGTGAAATTCGTAACTTGCCCGACGCAACCAAAGGCATTGCAACTGATGGTCGCTGAACCGGCCACCGTTTCGCCGAAAGCGGCATTCGCACAACTTGACGTCGTAAATACGATGTATGCATCGGCGGAACCGGCGCCCCGGCAGCGCGCCGTCGTACAACTGATTTCGACGATCGGAATTGTAACATTGAGTCCGCTTCCGGCTGTCTCGGCGCAACCCGAAAGAATTCCATGACCAACCACCAGCAGAGCGGCCACAAAAGCGAATCTCTGAGGGGCTTTGAATTTTAAAGGTAATGGTCGTCGATGAAATCTCATCATGAAACGAGCTTACGATGGCTCACTCAAACCTTCGAGAAAAAAAGACGCCGAGTGTTCTCACCCGGCGTCTTTAAGCTGTTGACGGATCAGATTGTGATCCGATTCAAGAACAACCGACTAAAACAGATATGACAGACCTAGATGCGCGACGTACGCCGTCGTCGAATAGGTACCGTTTCGTGTATCTTGGCCAACGCCCGTCGTTCCCGACGCAGCCTTACCAGAGACATCGCCCGTTGTCGTCGTGTACTCAAACGCCGCATCGAAACGGAAACTCTGCTCGGAGCCTTCGCCAAACGAGAAGTCTTGACCAGTTCCAACCGTCAAAGTGTGTGCTGGCCCCGGCGGAGTGAAGCTTGCGCGCGCATAGTCCGCATTCGTTACCGTGCTTGTGTAGCCATAACCAAAACGAATTGGCCATGGAGCAACGTACTCAGCCGCAACGCGAGCGTTGTGCTGATCGCGCCAGTCCGTCGTCAAACGAGTTTTATTTCCCGTTGTCGAAAAGGCCGCCGAATCGACAACGATCTCACCGATACGAGAGTACTGAGTCCATCCGTACTCAGCCAAGAGATTCCACTCTTCGCTGAGGCGATGAATACCACCGAGGTTGATCGCCATCGGGAACGTCGTTCGCGCTGTCGCGTCCTGCTCGGCCCCAGTTGTTCCGCCACCGCCGAGTGACGAGAAGCCTGTCACTTGGACTTTACCTTTTGCTTCAAAGTTCACTTCGCTTCGGAACGTGAGCGATAAATCTGTGGACTCATCAAGCTTGTATTGAGCGCCTGCTTTAAACGCCAATGCTTGCGTGTCCTTTAGACCCGTCAGCTTTGCATTCGCCAATGACGTCGCACTGACACGAGAAACAAAAGAAAGGTCCGCTTGAGCCATAACGACTCGCCACGCAAGACCCAACTTCAAATCCTCAGACGCGCGGTAACCAACACCTGCCGAAGCTTCAAAGATTTGAAGATCCGTTTTTACATCCGGAGTGTACGTCGAGCTTGGAAAGCTGATCGACGGGAAGTTTGCATTCGCTCCACCCGACACGAAAAATCCGACGCCAAAGCCGAGATCTTCGCTGAGAGAGTTTCCGTAAATGAGACTGACCGGCGTCAAAAGCTTCGATTCCGAAGTCACTTCTGTGTTTTGGTTATTTATCGGCCCTTTGAATGACGCCGACGTCGGAGAGATATTGAAGCTCAGGCTGTGGCCGGGCTTGCTGGCGACAAGACCAGCTGGGTTGAAGTAAAGTGCGTCAGCGCCTTCAATGTAAGGAGCCGCGATCCCGGCGAAGCCGCCCGATTTTCCACCCCAAACAATCGATTTTTCAAAACCAGCGGCGTTGGCCACCGTTGAAAAAGCCATCGCGGCAGAAACTGCGAGGCCCGCAAATCTAATTTGTGAATTCATAAACTCTCCCTGAAAACATGATTGGTAACCAAAATGTCGTGAACCTGTTCAGCTAAGCATCGAGTCAGCCCTGCTGACAAACTAGAACTATGAATTGTCAAAGTAGTTACTCTAGCGAGCGAAGTTCGGAATTGGGCCCGAAAGATGGACGCCGATGGGCATAACTTAAAAGACCATTCTGCTTATTAAACAACCGTCGATTTATGGCTGCCTAAGCTTTTGGATTTACTGGGCTGTGGCCAAACTCAAGAGGTGAATAAGAGGCTCGCAACCGTTTGCGATGCGAGCCTTGAAACAAAAGATTCGTTAGTACTTTACCGAGCAGCCGTAGGGCTTCGTCGAAGCCGTCGCGACTGGTTTACCAGAAGTGACCATATCAAGAGCGCCAGCGACGTAGTTCTGCGCCTTTGGGATGTCGGCCGCGTCCGATGACGATTTGCTATCAATCGCACCGTTGTAAACCAGAACTCCTTTGGGGTCGATCACGTACATGTGAGGCGTCGTCTTGGCGTCGTACATTCGGCCAACATCACCCTTTGTATCGAGAAGGGTCGCCGTACTTGCAATCTTCCACTCGGCACGAGTTTTTTCTGTGTCGGCGGGAGTTTCAAAGCCTTGCTTACCTTCGGCCGACGAAACAACCGTCAACCATACGACGCCTTTATCGGTGTAACGCTTTTGGAGCGCCTGCATATTATTGGAAGACTCATAATGCTTTTTCACAAACGGGCAGCCTTTGTTGAACCACTCCAGAACGACGGTTTTACCTTTGAAGGAAGACAGCGAGTGCGTTGTACCCTTGGAATCAACAAGAGTGAACTCAGGCGCTGCCGCTCCGACGGTCGCTTTCTTTACCGGTGCGGATGCCGCTGTTGTTGGCGCTGCTGGGGCAATCGACGCCCCGGCCATAGCGACGAAAAACAAAGAACCCAGTGCAAGTGATTTCATAGAACGTGATGCAGTACTCATAAATCATTCCTCCAAAGCTTGTTTCAAAATATCGAAAGTCAGAATTTCTGGCAGAAGTTTCGGTTTCGAACTCGGACGATAAAGAGCATAAACAGGAACACTGTTTCGGCCAAGTCGCGAAAGCGCATTCGTGATTTCTGTATCGCGCTTTGTCCAGTCGGCACGAATTGTTACGATTTTCTGCTTGGCAAAAAGCTCGCGAGTCGCTTCGGTCGATAGAACAAGTTTTTTATTTATCTGACACGTAACACACCATGAGGCTGTGAAGTCGACGAAGACAGTTTTTCCTAAATCGAGTTCGCTTTGAAGTTTCGCTTCCGAGTACTCGGACCAACCTCCTTCATCGGCGCTTACGTTAGACGACTGGGTCGCCGACGACAACGTGAAAAGGGTCGCAAAACTCATAGCTAAAATCACGACGACACCCGATGAAAAAATCCAAGGATGCGACCGCCGATCGCGCAAACTCCAAACGAAATATCCCGCGCTAACAAGCCAAATCAAAATGACTGTGAGGGAAGCAACGTTCACTGTCTGCGATAGAACCCAAAACAGCCAGACAGCCGTGAGAAACAAAGGAAAAGCCAATATTTCTTTGAGTCGAATCATCCATACGCCGGGCTTTGGAAGCCGCGACAACAACGCCGGATTCAAGGCCAAGAAAAAATACGGAAGAGAAAGTCCAAGTCCCAACGCCGTGAAGACAAGAATGGCCTGCCACGGACCGCTGGCCAAAGCGGCGCCAATCGCGACACCCATGAACGGTGCCGAGCACGGTGTCGCCACAACTGTCGTCAGAAGGCCGGTAAAAAATGAGCCGGACAACCCCTGCTTCATCATCAGGTTTTGAAGCTTCAGCGGTCCCGTCGTGTTGATTTCGAAAACCCCAAGAAGATTCAAACCTAAAATGAAAAACACAGCCAGAAGTGCGAAAAGAAAAATCGGGTTCTGAAGCTGAAATCCCCAACCGACCGCGCTTCCCAGTGAGCGTATGATCAGCAAAACTGCGACAAGCGCCCAAAGGCTCGTCAAAATCCCAAGCGTGTAAGCATAGGCGTGTCTTCTGATTTCTTTTGGCGAACCTTGTCCTTCGCGCACAAAGCTTAAAACTTTGAGGGAAACGACGGGAAAAACACACGGCATGAGGTTCAACAAAAGACCGCCAAGCACTGCAAAGCCCAGCGTGCCAAGAAGCCCAAAGAAATCAAACGGCTGATCCTTCGTGAACTCAACCCACTCCGCAGGGCGAGATTTGGATCGATCAACAAGAAGACCAACGACTGTGTCCGCTCGATTTTCCTTCATCACCGATGTCTCTAAAGAAACATCAAATTGCGAAAGGCCTTCAGGTGAAAATTCTGAAATGGTTCGCCCTTTGTCGCTCGCAACAAGAAGGGGTGTCGTCAGCGGAAAGAATTCAAAGTCTTTCACATTGAACGAAGGTGGGATTTCAAATCGAAGCTCGTCGGACTGAAGCTCCCGATATTTTAATCGATGTGGCTCAGTTTTAGAGCCAAGACCTTGGGATTTTGGAAACTGAGACTCGTCAAAATTGAGCGCAGTAAATTTGGATTCAGATGTCTCTGCGCGGCCACCAACGGGGACCGAAATTTTCAGTGACGCTTCTTCGGGAACACACTCTTCTTTGCAAACCAAATACGTAAGCTTAAGAGAGAGATCGACCTTACCCCCGGACCCCGCACGAAGCGCTTGTTCGAACGCTTTTGGCGAGAGCGTCAGCGGAACGCGAAAAACGACAGGGATTCTTTTCTGACCCGAGGGACCCGAGTCATAACCGAAGTTCGTAAATGGTCCTGCCGGAATTCGGTGCGGTGTCGGATAGATAAGCGGCCCCGCAGTGACTCCTTCAGGCAAGGTCCAAGACGCGCGGGGCTCTTCGCCCGAGTCGCCTGGATTTTCCCAGTAGATGTGCCACTCGGGCTTAAGAACGAATTCTAAAGCCAACTCATTTTGTGAAACGCTGGGCTCAAAATTTTCAGGGGCGCGAAGGGTGACCGTCGCGTGCGTATTGATAGCCGTCGCTAAAATTAGTGCAAGCATGGCGACAGTCTACCGAATAACTTGTGTTAGCGGCAGTCGTAAATCTTGAAGGTTCGCGCGTAGATGCTTTCGCGCTTCACCACAAAAGGCTCAAGCTCGGCGCACATCGAATACACGCCGTAAGTCGCAATGTCTCCGCGAGGATCTCGCTCGTAGCGATTGTCACTGACAAACAACATAGGTTTATCTCTCAGCGCTTCGATCACTTTTGGAGTTTGCAAATAACTGTAATGGTCTTTGCCGGGCGACAATCGATACACCGTTTCTTTGGTGGCAAAAGCCAGCTGAGCCACCATTTGATAACGACTTGAAGCCAAGTAGGGCCGCCCGGTGCCGTTCGCCTCGCGGTCTTTTCGGATTGTCTCTAAGTGAACGGCCAGCTCGTCCCAACCATAAAGGTCGTTGGTGGGATCAAACTTCGCATCCCAATTCGCTGCAGGAGCAACGATTCCCGCAAGCTTCGGAAGCACTGGCTTTAAAACAGCGACGTGGAAAAGAACAAAGAGAGGAACTGCGAATATCGCAATCATCCATCCAGCAAAACGCCGCCGCGATGAACGCTGAAAGTCTTCGCGTCCGCCAAAGCCTTCTTCGAGGAGTTTTGCGGATGCGATGAGAAGTGTGAAATGCGCCGGCGCTGGCCAGTGCGGTTTAAATTCCGCGAACAGAGCTTGCGCCGTGAATAGCAGCAGCGTCGGAAAAGAAAGCCAAAACAAGTAGCGCCAGCGCGAATCGCTGGAGCGAAACAGCGCGACGAACAGCGCGAATAAATTTAAAAACAAAACAACCGGGGTAAAGAAAGCCGCTTGCGCCACCCAGAACTGAAGCCAGCGGGTGAAATTTGCGCCGCCCCCGCCGGTCTGCCGATCATGAAGATGATAGGCGAAACTGCCCCACTCGTTCTGACCGTTCCAAATAACGACCGGAAGAAGTCCCGCAATCATTATCAAAATCGCCGTCCCAAAGCCCGTCGATGCGAGAACACGACGAAGTCCCGAATCAAAAAAGAAGTAGAGGAAAATCGATCCTCCGACCAGAATCGATGTGTACTTTGACAAAAACCCAAGAGCAAAGGCGAGACCCAGAAGAATCCACAGTGCAGGTGAAACGCGGTCATCGGTGCCAAGAAATGTACCGCCCGCGACTTTGGATGCGATCTTCCAACCGAGCCACGCCATAAAGGCCCAGAAAAAACCCATCGGTGCATCTGGCACAGCCATCATTCCACCGAGAGCGAAAATCGGCAAAATCGTGTGCAGCAAAGCCGCATAAAGACCGACACGCAAATTGAACATGTCGATCGCTAGGAAAAATAAAAACAGCGTCGCACCCGTATTGAAGAGAATCGCGGGAAGCCGAACGGCAAATGCCGTGTCTCCAAAAATCGACGTCGATGCTTTGATCATCCATGCGACCATTCCTGGGTGATCATAGTAAGAGAGCTGTAAATTCCTGGACCAATCCCAGTAGTAGGCCTCGTCGTCACCAAGACCAGTTATTCCGCCCAAAACAAGACGAAGTATGAGAATTCCAAGAAAAAGAACCGGCAACAACCGTTCATAAGCGTTTAGCGGACGATCAAACATACTGGCATCCTCGCGGCAACGATCCGAGTTGTCAAAGTCGCGTGTCGCGTCTTTCCTGTAAAACGGCCGTCAGTGTGGCTCCCAAAAGGATGATCCACCACAACAAGTAGATCCAAAGTAAAAAAAGCGGGATTCCCGCAAGACTTCCGTACACTTTTGAAAATCTAAACATCTCGCGCATGACCGTCGCGTAAAAGGCCTGTGCCGCCAACAGGCCCGACGTCGCCAAAAAAGCCGCCGCCAGGGCTGGAGCCGTTTGAACTCGCCTTGCGGGGATCCATTTGTAAATCGCGAAGAGCGCAAGAATAGAAAAAACCGCTGCGACAAGCTGGCTCGGAAAGACTTTTAAGAGTCCAAGTCGCTTCGATCCCATAAAACCCAAAAAGGCCGCCGCCACCAGGGGTCCAACAAACATGACCGACCAATAGACCAAGAGGCGTTTCCAAAGAGCTCGTTTTCTCTTCACGATCCAAACGCGCTGAATGGCCGTTTCCATCTCAGAAAAAAGTTTCGTCGACGCCAAGAAGAGTCCAATAACGCCGGTGGCACCCAATGCGCCCGAGTGGATTCGCTGAATTGATCGTGAGATATAGCGACTGAATTCGGCCCCGGAACTCTCGACGAGATTTTTAAAAATAAAGGGTTCGAGTTGTTTTAAAAGTCCGTCCATGCCTCCGAGCCAACTAAAGACGGAAAGACTCACGGCCAAGAGCGGCACCAAGGTCAGTACGGTCGTGAAAGAAAGACTTCCTGCAATCAGCGGAATTTCCGCCTGACCGAGGCGTGCAATGGCCGTCTTTACACCAGCCATCGCCGAACGCGACTGGGCCGAGAAAGACGGCCCCAAGAAAGAACGAAATGAGAAAATTTTCGCCAACATCACACCATACGGGGCTCGAAACTGTTTTCGTTCAGGAACGCACAATGAGTGTGCCGCTCGACGCGGTTCGACTCAAGCACGGACTCCTGTTGGAGTCCGAAAAATTAAGTAGCACAATAAATGCGGGGTGAATGCGAACGTCGCACGCTGTCCGCCAGTGAAAAATTCAGCTAATTTCAGCTATCGACCAGGAGCTTTCAATGTTGTTTTTAAGTTTGTTTTCGGACCAGCGTTCTGGGATTTCGCGAGGGTCGCTACTTGCCTGCTTCGTTTTAGCTTCGACCGCTCTTTTTGTCGGTTGCGGTTCGCACCCGATCAAACCCGAAAGTGAGAACATTAAAATTTCGCGCGACGATGCTGACTCCGACTGCCGCGAGATCGGCGCCGTCGAAGGCCGAAATCAATCTGTTACAGGAACCTTCGAACAAGCCCTTGAAGATTTAAAACTGGATGCCGCTCGCAAGGGCGCCAACTTCGTTCGCATGGAACAAACCAGCGGCACAGGCACAGCCGTTCGTGGAACCGCCTACTTCTGTCCCTAGGGCCTAAGCCTTTAGGAAAGAAATCCCAAACCCTTCAGCCACGAAGTCCACTCGCGAAGAACTGGCGCAGGAATCTCGTGGCCACCGCGGAATGAATAAAGCATTCCGTCCAAACCCGACTCGTTCAAGACCGAATCGAGTCGCTCGGCCAGCGGAAAAGGCAGCATAGGATCTTGTTGACCATGGCTTTGAAAAAACTTGAGGCCTTTGTGCGCGGCCGCTTGCTCACGCAACTTCGGCTCATCGACAAGAGAGCCTGAAAACAAAGTGACGCCCGCAAAATTCGACGGAGCCTTTAAAGCTGCGGCCATTGCGATCATGGCACCCTGACTGAATCCACCGATCACGATCTGATTCCAAGAAAGGCTGTGTTTTACTTTCAACGCGTCGATAGCTTTCAAAACCTGGTCAACAGCGCGGTCCATGCCTTCGGGAGTGACTTGAGTAAAGTCCACACCCTGCCTTTCAAGCTCGGCCAGTCGCAACGGGAACCAGGCCCGCCCCGTCATGTGAGGACCGATCGGCACCACGTGCGGTGCATTTGGAAAACACCAGTTAGATTTTGACTGGGGATCAACGACTCCAGACAGCGTCGCAAGATCGCTGTTATCCGCACCGAACCCGTGCAGAAGGACAATCAGACTTTTGACCTTTGGGTTGGATTCGGTTCCCGTAACTTCACTCATTACTTCAATAGCATCAAGAGCGGCGACTTTGGATTTTACCATATCGCACGGTCATCTCACTTCTCGCGGATGCAGTCGAGATCTTGCACGAGCTCTTGACCGATCTTTTTCAAATAGACGGCTTGGGCCGAGTAACGCTTTCCAGAAACCATTGAAGCCACGACCGTCGAAACCGCCTCGCCCTCAAGACTCACCATAATCGAGCGAAGCTGGCCCAAAGTTGTTCCGCCAATGCGCTCGCCCACGCGCCCTGTCTTCGGATTTGTCGGATCAACATAACCGACGATGACTCCGCCGGTGTTGTTCAAAAGGCCATCTGCGGAATCAAATCGCGCGATTTCCGAACGAGCTTCAGAAACGTAGGGGTCAGAGACTCGCATCGCCAGAACCTGAGGACCCAGCGTCGTGTCTGCGGTTTCGAACATAATCTCAAAGCGAACTTCACCGTCGACACCTTCGCAGGCGATGAAGTCTTGGCGAGGCGTCGAAAGTTCGCGAGCCGCAGCGAACTCAAACGAAAAAGCCATCAATGAAGCCGCACCGATCAATGAAAGCGAACGACCAACAGTGAATCCAAAAGTTTCTTTTAAAGTTTTCGTCATGACATGGTGCCTTTCATTGAGGGCTTAACCCTACTCACGCTGCGGAAATCTCCGTAAATACATACGACACAAGTCATTATGCTTTGCGCGCATGAGAGGGGCCGCGGTACTGACTGACTCGGTTCTTGAATTTTTCAAGGGAGCTGCACATGGATCACCTACACTGGCCGCTTTCGGTTCTTGGCAAAGCGATTCATCACAAGAATCTGTCTGCCGCGGCGGATCATATTGGTCTCAGTCAGCCGCAGCTCTCAAGACTGATCGCAAAGTTAGAAAGTGAACTCGGCGTCGTGCTTCTGGATCGCGCGGCCCGGCGAAAATCAGGATGGACACCCATCGCTTATAAAATTTCGGACATCTATTTTCGAAATTCGAGAAAGCTTGCGGCCGCTCTTCAAGAAGTTCAAAGCGAAGATCAGATTCAGCATTTAAGTTTCGGAACTTTGGAAGGGCTTGTCCCGCTGGCGGTTCAAATTTGCCAGACTCTTTTCCGAGAGACCAAGATCCCCGTGATCGAGCTCAACGTTTACGATCTCAGCGAACTTGAAGAGCATTTTGAAAAAGATGAACTCGATCTCGCACTCACCTGCCGCGAACCTGGCCGCGCCAAACATAAGTACATCCGAACGCTCGGCTGGCAGGATCTTTTGATCATTGACGCCGAAAATCCAAACGCCCGATCTTTGGCTGGCGCCGAACTTAAAGTTTTGAGTCCGTTTGAACATGCGCAACTTATTCAGACCGGAAAACGAAACGCTCCCCAGCGAGAGCGTGACGAAACGGCTCATTCGAAACTGCTCGTGAGTAATTCATTGGCGATTCGAAAAACCTACATCGAGCATTTTGGCGGCCGCGGTCAGGTGCCAAGTCACATTATGTCCAAACGCCCTGGAACATTGACGGAACAACCAGTGCAGCTGATTGGGTCGAACATGATTGCACCAGGTCTTTGGGAAAAACTTGAATCTGTCGAACTGAAGGCACCTCGCCGTGAACGGCCGCCTGAACGCGCAAAGAATCCGATTGCGCCCCTGCCACCTCCGCGATAGCTCCATCGGATATGGTACATCTTAAAGATTACGTTGCGCCCGAGTTCTGGATTCGTGAAACGAACCTGCATTTTGATCTCTACGAAGATCACGCCAGAGTTCGGTCTCGGCTGGCCTTTGAACGACGTGAGCAAGTGACTTCGACCGTGATCCGCCTCGATGGTGAAGGCCTTCAGTTTCGCGGAGTGAAGCTTGATGGCGTTAGCTGCCGAAAAGCTGCCGACGGCGCTTCTCCCGAAAAAGGCCAGTACGGATTTGACGGCGAACGTCTTCTTGTCGGTGTCGGCACTCTTCCGAAACCTGTCCTCGAAATCGAAGTCATCAATGAGCCGCAAAAAAACTTAGCGTGCGAAGGTCTCTACAAATCGAGCGGTATGTTTTGCACTCAGTGCGAGGCCGAAAGTTTTCGGCGAATCACGTACTATGTTGATCGACCCGACGTCATGTCCGTCTTCACAGTGACTCTTACGGCCGATAAGAAAAAATACCCCGTGCTTCTTTCCAACGGGAATCGAACGGGTGCGCGCGATCTTCCCGAGGGACGCCATGAAGCCACGTGGTTCGATCCGCACAAAAAGCCATGTTACCTCTTTGCGCTTGTTGCCGGAGACCTCGGCTGCCTTCGAAGCTCCTACACAACCGGTTCGGGCCGCAACGTGGCACTTGAAATCTACTGCCGTAAAGGACTCGAACCACGCTGCGAACACGCAATGGATTCCTTAAAAAAATCGATGGAGTGGGACGAAGAGCGGTTTGGTCTGGAATACGATCTCGATATTTTCATGATCGTCGTTGCCGATGATTTCAACATGGGTGCGATGGAAAATAAGGGCCTCAATATTTTTAACGCTCACTATATTTTGGCCGAAAACGCGACGGCGACGGACAAAGACTTCAACAATATTCAAGCCGTCGTTGGTCACGAGTACTTTCACAATTGGTCTGGAAACCGCATCACCTGCCGCGATTGGTTTCAGCTTTCTCTCAAAGAAGGTCTCACCGTATACCGCGACCAAGAATTTTCGGCCGACATGGGTTCACGTGCGGTGAAACGCATCGAAGATATCGTTCGCTTGAGAACACACCAGTTCGCTGAGGACTCAGGCCCCATGGCACACCCCGTTCGCCCGCAGTCTTACGTCGCCATCGACAATTTCTACACGATGACCGTTTATGAAAAAGGCGCCGAACTGATTCGCATGATCGAAACACTGATCGGCCCCGATGCGTTTCGAAAAGGTTCAGACACATATTTTAAAATGTTCGATGGCCAAGCCGTCACGACCGACGACTTCGTTCACGCGATGTCTCTCGGAGCGAAAGCCGCCGGCCAAGAGCGCGACTTTACGCAGTTCAAAAACTGGTACGATCAAGCGGGGACCCCAACTGTAAAAGTCGCGACAAAGTATTTTGAGAATGAGAAAAAATTCGAGATTCGACTTTCCCAAATCCTGTCGCCGTCTCCGGGTCAATCCGAGAAAAAGCCCTATCTCATTCCTGTGGCCATCGGACTTTTGGGTCGTGATCCGTTCTCGGGAGCTGGCCGAGACCTGATTCCGACAAGGGTCCTTGAGCTCTCTCAACGCGATCAGGTTTTCACGATCGAAGGGGTCGAAGAAAAGCCCGTGCTGTCTTTCCTTCGTGGATTCTCGGCGCCAGTCAAAGTCGATTGCGAATTCAGTATCGAAGATCTCTGTTTCTTGATCGCTCACGACTCGGACCCTGTAGCTCGGTGGGAAGCGACTCAACAGCTCATGCTCTTGACGCTGAAGGCGCGTGTCGCTGGCAAGGGTTTAACGCCCTCGAGCCAAAGCACGGTTCTCGAGACCGCATTGATTCAAGCGTTGAAACCTCTTCTCGAACAAGCCGCCGAAAGTTCGACGGCCATCGATCCGGCTTTTGCCGGATATCTTCTTCAACTGCCGTCCGAGAACTACCTTGCGCAGTTCTTTGACGAGGTCGATGTAGATGCTGTTTTCAAAGCGCATGACGGTTTGATGCGCGCGATCGCCACGGCTCACCGTGCGTTGTTCGTAAAAATCTACGAACGCCTTTCTAAAAAACCAGCACAGGGTCTTTCGTCGATCGCGCAAGGTGAACGCGCTCTCAGGAATTCGGCCTTGGCTTACCTTTGCCTCAGCGATGATCCCAAAGATCTTAGTCTTGCCGTTCAGCAACGCCGCGAAGCCAAAGACATGACGACCGAACTGGGCGCTCTCGAAGCATTAAACAGAACCAATCACTCTCTCCGCAAAGAGGCTTTGGATGAATTCCGAGCGAAGTGGAAAGACGAAACACTGGTGATGAACAAGTGGCTTATGATTCGCGCCATTTCGCCCGGAGCTCACACCCTAGGCGAAGTAAAAACTTTGTTGAGCGATTCCGTCTTCGACAAAAACAATCCCAACAAGATTTATGCGTTGATTTTGGCTTTTGCGAAGTTCAACACATTGGCCTTCCATACCACCGATGGCGCTGGTTATCGGTTCGTGGCAGATCAAGTTTTGGATGTCGACGCAAGAAACCCACAAGTCGCTTCCCGTCTGGTGTCGGCGTTCAACCAATGGAAAACGTTTGATTCCAGCCGACGCGGCTTGATGAAGGCCGAGCTCGAGCGAATCGCGAAGCACCCCGGGCTTTCGAATAACGTCAGCGAAATTGTTGGTCGTTCGCTGTCTTAAGTCTTCCAGCTTGAAATTTTCAAACGATGGAAGAGAGTCAACGCCGGGTCGTCGGCGTCTTCCCCGTCTCCGCGACGCGGGCGTCCCGCCCTCCCGCAGCGGCTCGGGCCATCCGGGCCCTCGGATCGCGGGTACGCGACCTTCCCGCTTCGGAGGTCGCGGAGACGGGGAAGACGCCGTCGACCTTTGGTCGACTCGCTTTTATCGTTTAAAACTATTCCTCGCCCCATTTGTCATGAACAGTTTCGATATTGTGTTTGTCCGGATCAAAGATAAAGCACGCGTAATAATTTGGCGTGTATTTGGGTCGTGGACCTGGGGGCCCGTTGTCTTCGGCGCCCGCCTTAATCGCAGCATTGTAGAACTCATGGACCGAATCTCTTGTCTTTACTCGAAACGCCACGTGTATTTTTGTGAAGGGTCCTTTTGATTGATAGATTTCAAAAAGTCCCTTTCCTGCAAGATCAAACGCCCAAAACCTACCCTCTTCACCAAATGAAACTTTAAAACCTAAGGGTAGAAACGCTTTTTCGTAAAAGTCGCGACTAACTTTCAAATCGCTCACTGGAATTTCGATATGGTCGATCATTGTGGCACAATCCTTAGTCGATCTGAATTTGTTAACAAAGAGACGATCTAATCCAGGCCAGAACTTCATCAGCATTTTTATCTGGCGGGAAAACAGGATAAAAGACTTTTTGAATTTTCCCATTCTGAATAAAAAACGCCATGCGTTTTATGAGACGTTCTCCCTCGAAGGCGAAGGTTGGTAAGTTGAGACTATCTGCTAACGAATGGTTTTCATCGCTGAGAATCGGAAAAGAAATATGATTGCGTTCAACAAACTCTTTTTGGACCGCCGGCGATTGGCTGCTTAACCCGAAGACTTGAACACCCAACTCTCTAAATTCATCAATGGTGTCCCGAAAGCTACAAGACTGCGGCGTACAACCTCGCGCTCCAGGTATCGTGTCCCACAACTCAGGATTTTTATTTGGCTCTAATGGACTTCCAGCTCGCGGGTAGATGAAAAGCACAGTCGGCGACCGAAAGGACTCAATCAGGTCGACAACACTCGTCTGAGTAGATGTCAGTTTAATATTTGGAATCAACATACCGACCAAATGTGATGTTTTACCGTCATCAATTGGACGAGGCAGATCTTTCGGCAATTCAGTTAAATTATTTCTCACAAATTCCCCAAATGATCACTTCTTGAGTTGTTGGATTTCTTCTCGCGTGAAGGGTGCGTACTCGGAGCCACGCCAGCGGAATGCTTGGGTTTTGAACTCAGATTTAATTGCGACATCGGAATAGCCATCGACTTTGTTTTTCGTGACGATCAAAAATGCGCGACCTCGGCCCGGATAATCTTCCATGGGGCCTCTTAAGATAGCGGAAATTTCCTTTCCGTTGTCGTGAAGTACAATCAATTCTTCCTTTATCGACTCATCTTTTTTGGATTTGTATTGCGCGCGCATTTGAAAGACACGGTTCTTGTCGCTGATTTTCGTGTCGTTAGGCTCAAGAACTATTGCGTGCAAACTAAAGTCTTCACTTTTGAATTTCTCGACAGAGCCTTTTGAAATTAGCTTCGGAGGCTTTTCTTCGAAGATAGCTAGATGAATTATGTCGTCTTGCTTTTTGCTTTTGGTGCAGTTGACGAATGCAAGAACGTTCAGATTCGAAAGCTTTTCAATGTTCTGGATCGCTTTAATAATTGGCGAGCATTTGTGTACGGAATTCTTCGGAAACAACGCTTCCATTGCTCCTTCAGGCTCAGCGAGGGCAATATGCGGGCACAAAATGACGAAGGTAGAAATTAGTAATTTTCTCATAGTTTATCGTTATCTTCCGAAGAAATTAAGTCATCAACCTAAGTTTGAATTCGGTAGCGGAGGTAGACCCAACTTCCGCTAAAACGGCGCTCTTCCATAAGCTCAAGCCTTAGGACTGCGTCTTTAGGTAGAACTGAAATTACGGGAATGCTGCTGCCGATTGTGGTTGGGACGACGAACAAGTGGATTTCATCGACCAGGTCATTTCGAAGGGCTTGCCCTGCCAGAGTTGGGCCGCCGATACAAAGATCTTTGGCGGACTTCGATTTCATTTCACGAATCTTTTCAACGTCGAATTGACTCTCAAGACGTGTCCTTTGAGTGGCCACCGATTTTAAAGTTTTTGAATAGACGATCTTTTCGGCCGACTGCCAGACGCGCGTAAAATCATGATGCTCTTGGCCCATGTTGGACAGATCCGGTGTCTCCCAGAAAGACATAGTCTCGAAATTCTTACGCCCGTAAAGATAGGTTCCGAAAGGACGAATGATCTCAGTGATAAACGCCGTCGACCCTTCCACCGGAAGTGACCAGTCATAATGTCCGTCGCCAATATATCCGTCCAACGACATGACTGACACGTAATAGAGCTTCGCCATCGTTTAATATCCTTCTTTGATTCCCTCGGTCCGTGAGTCCCAGAGAATTATCATAACTTTCTGAACACGAAGCAACCCACCGATCGCCTCTCGACTTGTGTCGACCGGAAATCAATGTGAAATGTTAAGTGCTAAGCGACGATACTTTAGAATTGAGTCATGAAAACAAAGATTTGCGCAGGCTGTGCTCTTGAGAAAACCGTTCTGTTTCGAATCCAGGTCGAAAAAAGCGGAGCATGGATTTTTGTGTGCGAGCCTTGTTGCAAGGCCGCCCAAACCAAGCCGCATTACAAATACGGTGGCACGTGGAAGGGGTCGCGACATTAACTTGTCGGACTAGAAATTTGAAATGCCAAAACGAAACTCACCGAAAGACATAAAGAGTCTCGAAGATTTAAGCGATCTTCCAAACACCGTCGTCGATAAACGAATTGAAAAGCGCGCCCCAAAAAAGCGAAAGCGACGCGACCGGCACTACAACAAACTTTTTATAAAAACCGCTCTCAAGGATCACTTACCAGAACACTCTGAAGAGACCGACGATGATCCCGGTGATGATCCCGAAAAATCAGTTAGCGACGAGAGCGATTAGCACCAATCGCCAAAAGGGTCTCTGAACTCTCGTGCCAGCGGAATCCGGTGCGCGGCGGAGAATGGAAAGCATCTAACTTGGGTCGCGATGTCTTGGCCGACTATTTTCTCAATAGAAAAGCCAATGACCACGGTTTTCGGCGGTATTTTGTTCGCCATTCGGCTTTAAAGCCCTGAACGGTTGGATCTTGCGCCACTGGTTCATCGAAATCTTCTACGGTAAACTGCGCTTGCTTAAAAGCTTTCCAGTACTGACTTATCGGCCGATGGAAGAAAATAAAGTCTGAATCAAACGGTCCCCAGCGATCGACCTTTCTGATTTCATCAAAGTAGTTTTCATCAGATGAAAGCTCACTACTGAAGGGATGCCCAACAATACAAACCGCTTTTCCTCCCGGCTTTAAAACTCTGTGGTGCTGAATAACCGCAGCCTCTATATTGGGAAGATCCATTAAAACATAGTTGGAAACGACAAGGTCAACGGAGCCGTCATTGACCGTCGAAAGCGTTTCACAAGAATCGATGCGAAAATCAATGACACACTTCTTTTCCGTAGCCAACAAATGGGCTTCGCGAATCATATTTGAAGAAACATCAACACCAACGACCGTAGCGCCCTTCTGGGCAAGAGCTATCGACAAGTATCCAGTTCCACAACCCGCATCCAAGATGTTGAGTCCACTAACCTCACCAGCAAACTTCCATAATACGGGATCCGAATTGAAAAACCGATTGTTGTCACCCCGCTCACCGACCCATTTTTTCCATTGAGCGGCCTTTTGATCCCAGCAGTTTGCGATCTCGTCCATATAAATTCTCCTGCTCCGAATTCCTATGCTCGGGTACTTTCGCAATGTCGTGACATAGAAATGAATTGTATTCATAGAATGGTGAATCCATTCCGTCACCGGGGCAAAGTAAACCTTCGGCTCCGCCGCGCGGCGGATGACGAATCGCAAAATCCTTATAAATTCGAAAATTTCTCTTGCGACGGATTCAGACAATGTTTCTTCATTGTCGAAAGCCGCCTGAGCTCAATCGCTACGACTCTTTAAATCGTATTGGTCGGCCGACAGCGAAGCGCGTTCGTTGGCTTCGAGTCCCGCCGCGAATCTAATTCCGGAGTGTCACCGCGCGCGTTCTGAAGCGAAATTTTGCCGTTGGAAATCGATGATAGATTGATCTTTTAATTTTAGAGGAGATCACTCATGAAAAATTTAAAGAACCTCACGGTTCTAGAACTTGATGCCGCAGCTTTAAAATCCGCGAAAAATGAACGGCTCGCTTTGATTGACGTGCTCGAGCACTTGATGGAAGTCGATCGTCGAAAATCGTTCAGTCCGCGGTTCGAGTCTCTTGACGCGTATGCAGTGGGTTTTCTTGGCTACGACTCTAAATCTGCATGGCGCAGGGTTAGCGCCTTGCGCCTGATGCAAGAGGTTCCAGAAATTGCTCCGGCTATTGAAAATGGAAAGCTGGATCTCACCAAGATAGTTCTCGCTCAAACTCACTTCAGAAACGAAGCGAAAGCGAACCGTAAGCTGCCCGAAACTGAAAAAACGATTTCGTTTTTGCCGGTCGAAGAAGGCGCGCCCAGGTCGTCACTCACAATGGCGGAGAAAGTTGAAGTTCTAAACTGCATGATGGAGCAGACATCGCGCGAAGCACAACGGACTCTCATTTCAAAATCGAGCGCGCCGGAGAAGCTAGAGCGCCCCGAGAGTGTTAAACCGCTCGCGGGTTGTTCGAACGAAGTGCGGCTTGTCTTATCGGATGAAGACTTGGCGCTTGTTCGCGAACTTAGTGGTCTACTCGCACACAAAATACCGAATGCATCCTTTGGCGAAGTGGTTAGCTCGGCGCTGCGAGAGGCCGTCACCGCCATCAAGAAACAAAGATCCGGCGAGAACAAAAAGCGCCGCGCAGCGGGCGAACCTCCTCGATCTGAAACACCTGGTCCAGAAGACAAGCGGCAGCCAAGCGCATCGCTAAAACGAGAAATTTGGAACCGAGACCAAGGAAAGTGTGAAATTTGTGAGTCGCGATTCGCGTTGGAATACGATCACCGTATTCCATTTGCGATGGGCGGTAAGACAACATTAGAAAATCTGAGGCTTCTCTGCCGAAACTGCAACCAACGCGAATCAATCAAGAAGTTTGGCCCGCCGAAATTCGGGCCGCGCGCAATCAATTGACAGCTAGTCGGCGCCATTGAGGTAACACCGAGTGGCCCCTACTCTTAATCCGCCGACGGTGCAGCGGGGTCGTTCTGACGTTTCAAGTCTTTGCATTTCATCGGAGAGTCGATGCGAGAGACAAGCCGTTCGGTCGCAGTTAACCAGACTTGCTCAATGTTCATCTTACATTTCTTTTCAAAAAAACTCAGGTCGATCGAATATATCGTGCTCGACCCCGAGGTGCCTGCTTCCTGTATAACGAAAGTATTGGGACTCTTATTTTCGGCCAGAATGACTTTTTCAATCTCCGACCTAATCTCAGGTGTATTTAAAATCTGGTAAGTACCAAACTCACTTGCATGGCCCACCGAAGTGCCGAAAAACGCCACCAAAGACAAAATAAAGACTTTCAAAAGCATTCTCCTCACCCAGGCGACCCCAAAATAGAAAGGCCACGGTTCTGATATCCGGTTTGATATCATTGCAAAAGACAGGCGAGGCTAATTGGGTCAGGTATTTTCGCCCACTAAATGGAACTTTAAAACCGAGCAAAGCAAGCCGACCCCGGCCGATCTAGCTGCAAATTTTAAAGTTTATTACGAGCGTTGTAAGCGGCGACTTTGTAAGCTTCCGCAAGCGTCGGATAGTTAAATACGTTATCCACGAAAAAATCCACAGTCGCGCCAAACGCCATTGCGACCTGACCAATGTGAACAAGTTCGGTGGCACCGGTACCGATGACATGAACACCGATAATTCGGCGAGTGCTTGAATGGACGATCAGTTTTAAAAATCCGAATTCGTCTTCAATCATTTTTCCGCGCGCAAGTTCAGAGTAAGAAGCTTTTCCGACCACATAGTCGATGCCTCTGGACTTCACTTCTTCCTCTTGCATACCGACCGTCGAAATTTCGGGAATCGTATAAATTCCGTACGGGAAAGTGTCGGGAAACTGCGCCGGCAAACCCAAAAAAGCGTGCATAGCGGCGAGTCGACCCTGCTCGGCCGACGACGCAGCCAGAGCAGGAGCTCCGATAATATCGCCAACCGCATAAATGCTTGGGACCGTCGTTTGGTAGTTGCGATTGACCTTCATCGATCCACGCTCGTCGGTCGAAAGACCTGCGCTTGCAAGCTTCAATTTTTCAAAGTTTCCGGTGCGACCCTGACAAACAAGAACGGCATCAAACTTTTCGGTCGTTGTTTCATCGTTGTGATGGAAAGTCGCATCGGCTCGCCAAGCACGTCCCGTTTCTCCGGGGACCGTCGCGACCGAGACAAGTTTCCAACCCAATCTCATCTTCACGCCCGACGCGTTCAGCTGACTGATGAGCGACGAAACGACTTCCTGATCGATAGATTTCAAAAGTTCAGGTCGCGCGTCGTGCAGAGTCACACGCACGCCGGTTCTTGCGAAGATCGATGCGTACTCGACGCCGATGACTCCGGCGCCAACGACCAGCATCGTGCGAGGCTGAAATTTCATTTCTAGAACGGTGTCGCTGTCAAAAATCGTAAACCCATCGAAATCAAATTCAGCCGGACGCCGCGGTCTTGTTCCGGTCGCGATAAGAATTTTTTCGCCAGTAAAGCGCGTGGCTGTTCCGTCATTTTCCACAATTACTGTTTTAGTATCATGAAAGGAACCCACACCTTGAACGACTTGAATTCCATTTCGATCCAACTGATTTTCAATGATTCGGCGTTCTTCGTTGATGATGCGTTTTGTCCGCTCCATCACGCCCATCAGCGAAAGCTCGCCGGGTTTTGCCATCAGTGCCGATTCACGTAGAGCTTTTGATGGAATCGTTCCCAACTGAAGGCACGATCCACCGAGCTTATCTTTTTCGACGACGAGAACTTTTTTTCCAAGCTTTGAGGCTTGAACTGCGGCTCGCTGTCCGCCGGGTCCCGATCCTATGACAATCAAATCAAAATCTGCGCTCATGTTGTCTCTTAGCTTACGCTGTTCGGTCCTCATGCACCAACTCTACAAGTGTGAAAACAGCTCCCGCCACGACGGGACCTAAGAAGAGGCCATAGAATCCCATTGTTTCCAATGCCCCGATGGCAGCGACAAAGGCAATGAAGCCATCAAGTTTCGCGGAATCGCTCAAGACATAGGGCCGGACGATATTGTCGCTCACGCTGACGATGACCGCAGTGACTAGAAAGACAATCGCCAAAGACCAATTGCCCTCGATCACTGACGAACCGATCAGGTAAACAGCGACCGGTGCCGTACCGACAACAGGTAAAAATGAAAGCACAAAAGCCGTCATCGTGATCAAAAGACCGCCTGGGTACTGCACCACCAAAAGAACGAGCCCGATAATGCTCGCCTGAACGATTCCAGAGACTATCGTCGCAAGAATGCTCGATGAAGAAAGTCCGCCGACACGTCGAAAAAGAATGTCGGTCTTTCGATCCGACAGCGGAGAAAAGCGATGCAGCCAGTGAAGCAGTGCCGGTGCTTGAGCAAGAATAACGTAAACGCCGATCAAGATGACGACGTTCACAATCATCACGTGCGGCAAATCGCTGGCCAAATTTTGAAGTAACGTAAGTCCGAATTCCGCCGCCGCCGAACCGGCCTGATTTAAGTAAGTCACTATTTCCGCTCTCTCAAGCGGGAGATAGGTCTCAAGGATCTGAAGATAATTTTCGATCTGAATCTTCTCGGTCCAATCAGCAGGAAGTGCCTTAAACTTTTTAACGCCGGCATTGGCGGCTAAAAATGCCACGGCACCGATGGGCAGAAGAAAAGTAATCGCGAAACCCAATGTCAAAAGACCAGCACGTCCATTGTTCGAAGCGATTCGAGTTTTGAGTTTTAAGTGATACGGGTAAAGCGTGGCGGCAAAAAGACCGGCCATCAGAAGTGGTTTTACAAAACCAATCGTCATAAGAAACAGGAGTCCGACCGCGACCAAGGCCGTCACTTCAGGAATCCAAGTGCTCTTTGGCTTTGCCGGAGTCATTGGAGACATCGGACTTTTGATCAGGCTCGTCTCGCGATGGCGCTGACGAACAGGTTGTGTCGGTGTATTAGCCATTAGAGCTCCTTCAGGATTTTCAACCGCACGAGGTCTTCTCGCAGGGTGGGCGCATCCTTGAACACATGAACGTTATAGCCGAGCTTTTTTGCAATGTCGGTATTCTTAGAAAGATCGTCGATAAAAATCGCGCGCTCCGGCACGACATAATGGCGCTCGGAGAGAAGTCGAAAAAAAGCTGGGTCCGGCTTGATTAGACGCTCCTCGCCGGAAATTAGGCGTGCATCAAACTTGTTCAAAGATGGAAATCGAGCTTGCGCGACCTTAAAGGTGTCAGGTGCCCAGTTGCTCAAGGCCAACACACCTTCTAGGCCTCCCGCTTCTCGAAGGCTCACGACTTCATCAAAAATAGTAACGCTTTCGTGCAAAACACCTCGAAGCATCGTGGGCCATTCGTTCCGCCAGGCCTGAAGCCACTCTCTCCACTCGGGATGCTCTAAACTGCGTTGATCAATGGCGGTTTGGAAAGGAAGTCCTGCATCCATTTGCGAGTTCCACTCGCTGGTCGCGATTTGCGCCAAGAAATGGTCGACCTTGATCGGGTCGAACCCACCTCGACCATAGACGGATCTGGGATCCCAATCGATCAGTACACCGCCCAGGTCGAAAATCACCCAATCGATTTTGTGAATAACAATCTCTCCCAGCGAAAACAGGAAATTCATAGGTCCTGTCGGTTCAATGCTCCCACGACTTATTCCGATACATCAAGAGATGTCGAAGACGTTTTTCGCTCCTATTTTCAGAGTAGGCCTCGGCCTAATTTCTCTTTTTGCTGTCGTCACAGCTTCGCCCTCGAACGCCTCGACGACGCTTTCTCCGGATGCCATTTTCAAGCGCTACAAATCGGCCGTGGTCCGAATTGAAGTTTTACTTCATGGCGCTTCGCTCGGCGTCGGCAGCGGATTTTTCATCAACAAGACGGGTGAAATCGCGACAAGTCTTCACGTGGTTCGCCCGTACCTCGTTCATCCCGAAACAGAAATACGAATCAAACTCGCCTCGGGCCAACAATTTCAGGCACCGAAAATCGGAGGCTGCGGCGACGTACGAGGTATCGATCTTTGCCTCTTGAAAATCGAACACAGACCCACGGCCTACCTTGAGCTGAACGCTGTGGAAGTGACACCCGGAGAATCCATCGTCGCGATCGGTCATCCTCGCGGACTCGATTTTTCAATTTCAACAGGCATTGTGAGTGCTCTTCGGACCCACCCCTCAGGCTGGCGCGAAGTTCAAATCGATGCGGCCATCAGCCCCGGAAACAGCGGTGGACCGATTATAAATCCGTCGGGCCAAGTGATCGGCGTCGTCTACCAATTCGAGCGCGATGGGCAAAATCTAAACTTCGGGATCCTCGCGCCAGAGATGCTGGGCCTAAAAGACTTAGGCCTTCCTTTCTTGAGCATCGTCGACGCGAGAAAAGATTTTTTAACTCGTTCCGCTCAAAGTGCGCAAAAAGCTGTGGAAAGATCCGTCGAACCAGCCATCGAAAGTTTTTCTAATCCTGCAAAACGTCCGACGGGTTTTAAGTGGATGCGAGCTCACTTCTCTGAAACTTCATTTCTCATGCTGCTTCCAGAAATTTTTCCATCGTGCGAAAGATCCGACGAAAATTCGAATGCGACGTCGACCACCTGTACCTCGAATGGTGGCGATATCGTTGTTACACTTCAAAAAAGAACTCGCAGTTCAAAGAAACCGATGGCGTCTTTTCATCGGCGACGCTTGGTCGAACCTCGCCCACTGACTTTGGTGGATCGGCTCGAATCTGAAGGTCGCTGGAATGAGAACTCAAAAAACCGAAGTGCCTTCTATTCGCGACCTCAGCTGGCCGACTGCATTGATCTAAAAAAGCAGACAACCTCCACAGCGACAACACGGTCGACACCGAAGTTTAGAAAAAGTGGCTTCTTTGAAAGAGCCTCCGCAATTTGCGGTTTTGAGACAGAAAACGATTCCGAGGCGGGCGCGATTTCAAGTAGCCAATGGATCGAAGTCGGAAACGATTTCTACGGTCTAAATATTTGGACCACAGACCCAGGTCGCCTGCCGCTGATTCGAAGCCTCCTTCATCTTATCTCAACGTCCGCAGGAAGCATGAGTGATGATCTTGACGTCCCCTACCGAGCGAATCTTCGCGCCGGCCTTCAACGAGTCAGCCCGCCGGGGCGCCCCGCCATCGCTGGGGCCGATCGAATTGATACCTACAAAGACGATCTCTCCACCGTGACAATCGTAAAAACCTCGGCGGTTCCCCCTTCACAAATGTACCGAAGTTTTCAAAAATGGGTTTACGACACCAGTCGTTTGCACTCGAAAACATTACCAGTCTTGAATGCCCGAGGTTTTGAATCCATCGAAGTTTCAAAACACCCCAGCCGCACCGGAGCATGGCTCATTTCAAAAAAATCGATTCTCATGATGACAGCCATCTTCGAGCCAAAGGCTTCGTGGGTCATTTACGAAATCCAGCCCCTACAATCTGCCGTCGGGCCTGGTGGACGCGAACCGTCCATGGACTCTATTGAGACTCAAATGCAGAAATTTCGAAACTGGACGCAGGACTTCGAAACCCATAACTGAACCGCAGGCCTCGTAAAAATCACAAACTCGGAAGGCCTACTTACGCCTCGTTTGCGAATAGGCCGAAAATCTTGGCGCAGCCTTTGCCAAGATTATGGACCACTATGATGAGACTGTCTTTGTGCTTCATTCTGATGGCGGTTTTTGCAACCTCTGAGGCTCTTGCCGTTGATCGCTGCGCTCTTATTTTTGACTCCAATGACCTATTTCCAAGTGTTCAAGAACTCCGCGGCCATCTTGCTTCCAATCCTGACGAGCGCGCTTGGCGGCAGCTCAATCGGCGCCTCGATAGACTCTATGTGACTGTCGAGAGAACTGACTTTTTGAAAACGGCCACCGAAGTTGCTTTGGCATCAACCGCTCTTCGTATCATCGAACTTCAAAGAGAGCTCGAGTCGCCGGCTGGTTCGACCTCTGGTTCGACTTCTGGGCTTCGCGACGTGTTTGCCGATTCACAGCAAGACACTTTGCAAGACGTGAAAGGTTTGATCTTCGCCGAGCTTCGCTCACGCGGACGACTCAAAGAGATGCTCAGCGCGCTTGAAATGGAACGCGAACTACTTGTTCAGTTCGGACTTCGCCAAACCGACCCCGGCCAGCGAAAGTAACGGTTTGATTTCCGCTGTCGCGATATCGACAGGGCGCTGGCCATCGATCGCTCTTAAAAATGGGTCGGCACCAGATTCCATCAGAGCCTTCACTGAAGCCGATAAGTCTCGGCTCACGGCGTGATGAAGAGCCGACCAACCTTTTCGGTCAGTATCGATGATTTCAACTCCGCGAGATAAAAGAAGCGGCAACCATTCGACAACTTCATGATCCCTCAGGGCTTTGCAGAGCAGAACCAAAGCTCCATCACCACTCTCCGTAGGCGCATTTAGCCTTGCACCTTGGTTCAGCAGTGCTTCAGCGCGAGACTTATCGTGAGCCAGAATCGCGTGGTGAATGGGACGATATCCGTCGCAGTCAAAATCATTGAGCTCGTCGCGAGATTCAGTCATAGATCCTCCGGAACAAAATCGTCGTTTAAAACTTCACACTCAGGCCCAGACGTTCGGTGGCATGCTTCCACCGCTCAGTGAACGGCGCCGCAAAATGATAATCGACATCTTTGTAGGTAAAACTCAAATCCGAAGCGCGCAACCACAAACCGGGTAGACCCATTGTCTCACGAAAAAATCGGCTGTGATGTGAATCGCCGTGCTCGCGATCACCAATAATCGGATGATGAGACCTTGCGAAGTGGCGCCGCAACTGATGCCAACGTCCCGTCTCAGGCCGCGCCTCGACCAAAGAGTACCTCGCTGTCGGATACCGTTTACCGACCGCGTGCGGAAGCTCAACGCGGGCCAAAGTTCGGTACACGGTCACAGCGTCCACCAAACTATTATTTGAATCGCGCTCGAGTGGCATATCGATGCGCCCTTCATCCTCGGTCCATCCACGGCAGATCGCATGATAGACTTTCCGAACACTTCCTTGCTTAGCCTCGTGTTGAAATTCTCGCTGCAGGTGGCCTGCGATTTTTCCCTCGAAGGCCATCACCAAAACGCCTTCGGTCGCAACATCAAGACGATGCACGGGATATAGGTACTTCTCGATCTGCCGTCGCAATGTCCAGAGCACCGTCATTTCACGAGCGACACGTCGACGGGCCATTTCCGGTTGATGCACATGAAGTCCGGGCGGCTTGTGAATTACGACGAAGTCATCGTTTTGAAACAAAATCTGAAGCTCGTGAATTTTCGGTGGCGATTCATGATCTTCACCGCTCAAAACACTACCCGAGGTGGAATCCATAAATTCTTCCCCTCTTACGTAAATTTTCGATTTTAGAATGGAACAGCGACCAATCATCGCTCTTATCGATGGCCGACCAAATCTTTTCAACCTCGTCGATCAGCAAAGATGGCGGTTGAAACCGGGTTCGCTCGATTTCTTTTAGAATTGACGGTGCTTCCGCAGCGACCGAAATCCATCCCTCTCGAAACCCCAATTCAAGAGCCATTTGCAGGGGCGCTTCCGTTGGCAAAAGAGGCGTAGTCTTTGTGCCTCCGAACCAATCGGCAAAGAATTTTTCGAAGTGGCACTTCGTTTCCCGCAAATGCGAGAAGACCGCCGTAAAAACCGTCTCTGCCTGTTCGATCTTGTCTAGGTCAGCGACCAATCCGAGCCGTTGAAAAAACGATTCCAATAAAACCTTTCGAAAAATTCCTGGAAACTTCTCGAGTCTTTCAACAAATCCAGCTTGCCAAGATTCACGGTCGAGAGACTCGGCTGGCGACATCGCGAAAAGCGCCCGCGCCAGCTGATCAAGATTCCAATAAACGGCCTCAGGTTGCCGCGCGTAAGAATAAAGGCCCTCGTGATCAAAGTAAGCTGCTGTGAACGATGGATCGTAATATGGAAGAAATCGCCATGGCCCGTAGTCGAAACTTTCTCCGGTGATATTCATATTGTCCGTATTCAAAACACCGTGAACAAAACCCGCCATCATCCACTGCGCGCACATTCGCGCCGAACGCTCGATGACCAGCTCTAAGAACTGAACCGTTCGTTCACGTAAGTCGCTCGAAAATTCCGGTTCTGGCCAGTAGGTTTGAAGGGAATAGTCGAGAAGTTTTCGAATATTGTCAGACTCACCAAGAGCTGCGAACCTCTGAAATGTTCCAAACCGAATATGGCCGTGCGAGAGTCGAGTCAGAACGGCCGCACGCGTGGGCGAGGGTTCATCATTTCGCTCGAGAGCTTCTCCGGTTTCAAAAAAACAAAAAGTCTTTGATGTCCTCACCCCAAGTGACTCAAGCATTTCTGTCGCCAATGCCTCGCGAACGGCCCCTTTGAGAGTGAGACGGCCATCGCCCGCTCGAGAGTAGGGCGTTTGACCGCTTCCCTTTGTGCCAAAATCTAAGCAGCGATGATCAACGGGATCCTCACATTGTGCGAATAAAAAACCTCGGCCATCGCCCAAGTTCGGATTGTAGTGGCGAAACTGGTGGCCGTGATAACGCATCGCCAGAGGTTGAGGTTGCGCTCCCGGAAGAGACACGAACTTCGCAAAGTGCTGTTCGCGTTCACCGGCTGACAAATCACCAAGTCCAAGGCGCTGAGCCCAGCGCTGGTTCCAAAATCTCAGCTGAAGTTTCGGAAACGACGCAGGCCCTACGGCGTCCGAGAATCCCGGAGGGAGCATTGAGTAATCTGTTCGAGGAAGAAAGCTCTCGGCCACTGGCATCGCACCTTCCTCGCGCGGAAGGTCGAGAGCTGTCAAATTCTAATCAAGAGCTTTGAACAAGAAGGGATAACTCACCCGTACCTGCGTTCCACCTTTGGGAAGAGGGAACTTCCAACCGGCGAGGCGACGAAGTACGCAGCCCTCAACCAAGTTGCTCTTCAAAGTCGATGTATCGATCTTCGGTTCCATAACTCCACCAGAAGCATCGATCGTGAATTTCACGAGCAGTTTTCCGTAGAGGTCTGGATTCGAACTCAGCTGCCGCTCATAGCAGTAACGGATTTGACCAAGGTTGCGTCGAATCACGTCCGCAATGACGTCGCGGTCAAGTCCGCCTTCGATCACTGTCTCTTCATCAACCATTGCGACATCGCCGGTGCCAACAGTTCCGCCCGCAAGACCAGTTCCATCGCGAACGCCCGTTGCGCCGCCACCTTTACCTTTGGTCGCAATTCCACCCAGGCGATAAGAATCGCCCGCGGTCGCGGCTGCTCCACCACCACCGGTGGTGCTTGTGCCGTTGCTAAAGAAAGCTCGTCCGGCACTCTTATTATCGGCGGACGTCCCTTGAGCCGCGATCATGATCCCGTTCTTGTTGGCTCTCTTGGCAATTTTACCGACCAAAGAGGAAAGTCCTGAATTTCGAATCGACGTTAGAGCTGCTGTGGCCTTTTCGGACTTCATCGGAGCCATTGACTGATCAGGCTGCGAAACCGCAGTTTGATTTGTGTTCGCGGCATCCGGCGATCCACCTGCGCGAAGTTTAGCCGTTTGTGTGACCTTCTTTGACTCGACACGCTTTTTCTTGATCGCATCGGCGTTGAAGATCATATCCATCGACTTCTGATCAAGTGCCACTTCAGGATTCTCCGACGGCTTCGGAATCAAAAACGCAAATGCCAGAAGCAAAAGCATCAAAGCCAAAGAAGCCCCGATCGCACGCTTCATGTCTTTGTCGACAGCAAAGCTCTCAACCGCCGCGATTTCTTGCGCAGAAACCAGACGTTGGCGAATTATTTTTTTACCAACTGCAGTCTCAACCCACTCGCCGCCCGGAGGCGAGGCAAAGCTTGCACGCTGCTCGCCATCTAAGAAAGCAAAAGATTGCCCAGCTTGAAGAACGTTCGTCGTAAGTACTTTTCCCTTGTCCGACCAAACGACAACTTGGTGAAGAGTCAGCGGCCCACTTGAAACGCTTTTCGAATCTTTAAAAAGATGCTCGGGACGATTTTTTGAAACAAGCTGAATTCGGTGCTGACCAATCTGAATCACGATCGGGTCTGACGCCGATTCCTGAAGTACAGATTCAATCACCTCCACATTATTCACGGTGACTGCAGCACCATCCACCGCGAGACTTCGCACAACCCAGTTCGGAGCTTGGTATTGAAGAACAGCGTGGCAACCCATGATGCCATCACCACCGATGCGAAGATCTGCCTCGGGCGACGAGCCTATGACGAAGAGCTTCGTTCGCGTCGTGACACGATGACGTCGCGACGACGAGCCTTCACGTTTAAATTCTAGAAAGAGATCGCGCTGACCCATCTGCTACTCCTTCAACATCACTGCGATTTTAACGTCCGAGTAGCCAGCCATCATCGATGTGTACATCACTTTTCGAAGCACATCGTAGGGCAGAGAGCGTTCGGCTTGCATGACGACTTTCCCGTCAAACTCAAGCTCGGTATTCTGGCTCGCGATCATGCGCGTTTTTTTCGCCTGCTCGTCGAGCTCCGTGTAAAGAGCTCGGATGAATTGAGTATCATTCACATCCACATCGCCGACGGCGAGAACACCATCTTTGAGCTCGACGATTTTCTTTTCGTCGACAAAGATGCCTGTCTTTGAAACTACAAGCTTCAAGACATCGACCGGATCTTTCGTCGATGTCGAAGCCGGAAGTGTCAACTGATCACTGGGAGTGATCTGCACCGGGCTGGTCGAATAGCTTTTCAAAAGAAAGACGAGAAGAATGACAAACATATCCACCATCGACGTGATCTGAATCTTAAACGTCGAAGAGATTCGTTTATCAATATAGCGGCCCATACCGCGTCGGCGACCTAGAGCCACATTAGCCTCCCGCTACATTTCCAAACACGATGTCCGGAAAAAGCAGATTTGTTTCAATTGGTTTCCCGGTGGTCGCATCAGTGAAAGTTACTTTTACCGACTGCCCATTCTTTGCGCGCGTCGTGCGCAACGTATCCATGACGCCGATAATTTCGGAAAGTGGAATCGCATCCGACGGATTCAATTCCATTCTAAAGACATCAGGGTAGTCCTTCTTGATCGCCATGATTCGCTCGTGCAGACCATCAAGATCCGCCTCCGCGCTTCCTGCGGCCGATTTGATCGGCGCGACTTGATAGTCCTTCGAAGCTCCACGATCCAGAATATTGATATTTACCGTTTTGTCTGGAGCCACCGATAACCGCATCTGCACGAGCTCTTTATTCTTCTCGTTCGCAGCCGCGACGGCCTTTTCGACAGCTTGCGGAATCGGAGTATCGATGACCGTGATCTCAACAAACACGACACTCAACAACAGCATCGGAATGATCGCCACGATAATGTCGAGCATCGGTGCAAGATTGAGGTCGAATGTAGAATCGTCCAGCCTGGTCTTAAGTGATCTCATTGAAACATCCCTTAAACAGTCTTGATATTCTGAGCTTTAGCTTTCGGAGATTTGTCGATACCGATTGGAGTCGGATACGCTTTTCCAAAATGATTGAAGTCGCGCGAACGCAAACCTTCGATCAATTTGTTCGAGTGCTGATCGATCTCGTTGAAAAGACGCCCCTGCTTTGCGTGAAGAAACGAATAGACAACCATGACCGGGATCGCCACCAAAAGACCTGCCGCCGTCGCGTTCATCGCCAGAGAGATACCATCGGCCAGAAGCGACTGCTTCTGCGAAGGGTCGGCGAAGCTTACCGCTTTAAACGACATGATCAGACCAACAACCGTTCCGAAGAGACCGACAAGAGTCACAACGTTCGATACCATTGAAAGATAGCTGAGACCCTTGGTCAGCTTTGGAGCAACTTCCGAAGCCGCAATATCCAAAGACTGATCAATCGCAGAGTCGTCGCGATCGGCGCGTTCAAGAACACGTTTCACAACAGCGGCCAGCGGCTTTTTCTCGTTCGCTGCGCAATATGTGATCGCCTCTTCGATTTTGTCTTCTTCAACCCACTTCATGATCTTCGCCATGAAAGCGTCGGAGTCCATGCTGTATTCAAAATAAAGCGCTTTGACCCTCTCGAACGTCAGTGCGACAGCAAACAAACCCAACAAACCAATTACGACGTCGATTAGGTAGAAATCGACCGCCATTTTCATCAACGTATTCATCTTCAATCCCCTTTATAATTCAAACCTTAAAACAAAAACTTCTCTTCAAATTCATCTCATCGAAACGTTAGGCCGAAGCCGCTTGCGCTCGATTCTTAAAATAGTTCTTCACTCGCTCTTCGGCTTTTGGATCCATTTTTACGAACCGAACGCCGTAGTGGATGGGTGCTTTTGCGTCTCTTGCACCGCGAGCAAATTTCTTAGAAACGATTTCTCCGATCGCATTGAAAGACGGGAGTCCTTCCAGCGAAGAAAAGTGGACGTGTATTAACTGACCTGGGACCAAACTTGAATTTCGGATGATTAATCCCGTACCACCAGCGCTTCCCTGAACCATGCGCCCGGGGCAAACGGTTGTGTTGTCGTTGATCAGAACATCGTTCTCAATCGCAAGGCGCGCATGCCGACGTTGAGCGAAAACCTCACCGTGAGCTTTTTTGTTCTCCAGAGCCTCAAGCAGCAATCGAATGGCATCAGCTGCGAACTTTTCATGCTCGGCCAGCCGAACCCATGACTCCATTCCTTCTTTCCAAATGTAGTCGAATTCAAAAACTGATTTGTCTTGCAACGCCTTGACGACACCGAAGTAATTGAAGGGACCAAATTTCTGCTGGCCGCGAGTCACATACCACTGGATGGCGTCGTCATCCGACATCGAAATTGAAACGGGCGCAGTGACCTGCACCGGAACAACGGCGGGACGCGCTTTCGAAGTCTCTACGGACGACGGTGCGCCTCCGGATTTCGGGGGCGCCATTGGCTTCAGCGTTTGAAGATACGACTTGAGATCGCCGAATTCCAAAAGAGGAACCCAGTCCGTTGCGGAATCGTCCCAAGCGAAATCGGTGATTGCGATTTCATTCGACGCCAACTTTTGAGCTATCACTTCAACGGTCCAAGGCCCCAGCGTTTCGCCGTTCTTGGACACGTGATACTGGCTATTTTCCGTCTTCGCCATGGGGGAACCTCACTTTGTCGCAAGCGACAATCGCCTATCGCAATTTGCAACGCTCCCCTTGAGTCCAAGAGTTCAGTGTTGAGAAGTGTGTCCTGATATGAAACGAAAAGACGAGAGTTGCCGGGGAACCATGACGATCACGTCACGATTGTCCGACCGGGTTTCAACGAAGTGTCGAACTTTCCAACAGGGGGCTGAAAGTGGAAACGAATCCGTTCTAAGGCTCTGAAACGTGATGGTTTTTAACGTAACTCGTGAGGAACATTTGGGCCAAGGTCGCCGATTTCACTCGCCACTTTTCTTCGTTCACCGTCAGCGCAGCCACAGCGATCCTACGATCGCCAAATCGCGCATAACCGATAAACCAGTCGCACTTACCACGTGGATTGAGTCCAGTGAGCGAACCGGTTTTTCCGCCAAATTCGACCGTCTCAAAACGGCGCGCACGCAGGGCCTGCCGAAATGATTTTCGAGACGTTCCACTTTGCACGGTCTGCTCAAAGAGCTCTCGCAGCTGGCGGGCCGTTTCAGGTCCGACAACGATCGATGCACGACGAGGCGCCGCCTGATAGAGCGATTCGCCCTGCGCATTTGTCACCGAGTCCACGATGTAGGGCTCCATCATGACGCCATCATTCGCGACTGCAGCCGCAATCATCGCACCCTGAATTGGAGACATCGTATTGTCTTGAGTAAAGCCCGACGCTGCCGAGACAACACTCCACGGATCGTCCGCAGTGAAGCGTGAGTAGCCAATCTGAATGGGAATATCGGCTCGAATAGGATGATTGAAATGAAATCTCTCGGCGTAGGTGCGAAGTGTTTCTGGGCCCGCGTAAAAAAGACCGAGCTTTCCAAAAATGGTGTTCACGGAAGAGCCAAACGCTTCGCGAATCGTCATCCGACGCGTCCAACGATTTTCTTTCGCATCGACAACGTTGCGGCGATAAAGCGTGTGATTGGCACCGTTAAAAGCAATTCGTGTATTGGGCGACACCTTGTCCGTATCAAGCACGGCACCAGCGGTAACGACTTTGAAAATTGAGGCCGCCGGGAAAGTCGCTTTCAAGGCAAGATTTTCGGCTCCCGAGTCACCTTGCGTTCGGCTGGCCATCGTGAGAATTCGACCCGTCCGCGCATCCATAGCGACAAACACACCGAAGTCGGGCCGATACTGAGTGAGAAGTTTCTCCATCATGGCCTGAGCTTCGGGCTCGAACGAATACTGAAGGCGACCCACGACAGGAATTGCTCCAACAGAGAATTGGGATTCCGCAGGGAATCGGTTGTGAACAACCTCGGATCCTAAGGAAAGCGAAATGTCATCCTTCGAGAGAACGGAATCGAGCACGGCTTGTACCGACTCCTGAGGTCCGCCCATTTCGGGATCGTAACCTGCAGGACTACGCGCGCCCTTCATCGATGATTCACGGTCAACGCACGCCGAGAAACTGAGAGCTGCCAAACCTGCAATAAGTGAAAGCGTTGCCGCAAGGGACGTCCTGCCCCAGAAATCGTTCATACTAAAAGTGTGAGGGCAGATGAGCTTTGCGTCAACCCTAGATCCACCCGAGGTAGGTCTAGTCGCCTCATAGCGAACCATGCCGAACTGAAATCAATCATACAGCGAATGACGACGTAATTTTAGGTCGCTGAATTCTATCGAGCGATCTTCTTCGGAGGTTCGATTTCGAAGGAAAAAAGCGGCGGTACCTTGTCGCTGAATTTCAACAGTCTCTTCCACAAGGAATGCGGCACTTTGCGCTGTTCCGCACTCTTCCGCACAAGACAAGGAGTCCTCTGCATGCGCGGTCGCCGTCTTCGAACCTGTCAGCAAAAGAACAAGACCCGTGACTTCGCCTTTTTCAGATTTGCGCACGACTTCCAAAATGCGCCAGGTCCCCGTCGATGACCAGGATCGCGCCACCCTCACTTTATCCACGAAGATTCGCGCGTAAAACGTTCCGTCGCTTCGGAATCGAAACTTCCAGATATTTTTCTGATCCTCAGTTCGCAGCTCACGATCAACAATATCACCATATCCGTGGGCTCGGGCCTGTTTTGCCGAAACACTTTCTGACTCAACATCGGCCTCGGAAGCAACAACGGGCACAACCGGAAACCATACTTCTCCGCCAGCGAGAATCTGAACTTCTGAAAGAACAGGTTCGCTCTTTAGCGTCTCTTGGTTTCCCGTGGCCGGATTGGAAAATACAGAGACCGATCGTAACTCAATTTTACGAATGGCACGGGGAGGTTCAATTTTCAAATTTTGGAATCCTCTGACATCTTCCAGCGCAAATCGCATCGGATCTCCGCCATCAACAATTACGTCCAGCTCTCTCACTTTATCGCTGTCGCCGAAGGCTGCCCCAGGGTACTGATTGCCGTTCCAGATTCGAAGTCCGTCGACGATCAACGGACTCTCCCACTCAAGTTTCCAGACTCCCGCCTTGCGAGCGCCTTCCCACTTTGTTTTCTTTCCATCAGGTACACGGCGATCAAAGGTTCCGTAAGAGCCATCGGCGACCACAAGGTCTCCGATCGCTGGAAGAGCACGAGGTCGCAACCACTCATTTTTTGTCGCAAGACGAATTGTCTCTAGGCAAAGCCCCTGTGACTCCAGAAAGTTTAAAGTTAAAGCCGTAGCTGCCCGTTTGACCTTAAATTTTACGAGCCGGCCGCCGCCATCGCTAAAATAGCGTCGCACATTGAAATCGAGAAAAAGCTCGACACCGTCAGCAAAGGGCTTCGTACCTTTGCAAGTTTCTACTTCTACAGAATCTATCTCGAGAGGTTTATTAAAAACGACGGACCACTTTGAGTATTTTTGATCGACAGGAAACTGAAGCCTTGTGGCTAAAAGATCGGGAGCTCGCCCCGCACGTCCCGCTTCACCATTCAAAAACAAAATCGGGTGTCCGCTCTTTAGTGAGGTGCTCATCGCTGTCAGAGCTCGAGCCAATGAAACCGGCTGAGCCTTGGCTTTTACTTTGGTGGCTCGAGGCAAGACCTGTGCCTGCGCCGAGCTGAAACTTAGGCACGTGACCGTGAGGCCGAACAAAATTGACGTCACGGACACGCTACTTTCTCAGCCCGACGCAAAGGGGCTGAACCCGCACCCATCGCCGCAAAGGGAACCTCTGTCGAGTAGTAAAAGCCCGTCCGCTGTGCATCGTAAGTGATTGTTTCCTGCTGTTGAAGCGCAGGAAGTGACGAGGCCGCCAAGTGAATGCGGCTACGCGATTCGATCGACCAAGCCGGAGGCGGCCATTGTTTTTTTCCCGATGACGGCGACGGCAAGTCGGTGCGCACAAGTAACTCGAAAGCATCTTGATAGGTCAGTAAGAGAACGCGAATTGTTGAATTCGGCCCCGCCACATCCACCGATAAATCTGTTACCAGAGCACTCAGGCCCTGATCACCGACCCACGTCGGAACATCCCAAGTCGCAACACGTTCCATCTCTGAAGTTTCAAAGTTTATGACATAGACTCCGGCCGCTCGTGTCGCGCGGGCTTTGCGATCTTGCTCTTTGGTCACAATCAATCCGAACTTCCGACTTAATATCGCAAAGCCTTCCGCATTTCTCGCTCCGTCCGGGTACTTCAATTTTAATTTCAAATCGAGTTTCGCATCGACGCTGGTAATGGGTACCGCAGAGCTAGGCTTTGGAAGTGAATCAATTCGAAAAAAACCAATCTCAATCGATTTTCGTTTTTCACGATTGTCGCCAATGTCTGCGACGGCGACACAGTCCCCTACAAGCTTCCCCGGGCACGGGCCGACAGCGAGAGCTTCAACATCAAACGCTTTCCAAACTTTGGATCCACCGGTCTCGTCGATCATCCGAAATTCGCCGATGATTTCTCCGGTCAAGCGTGTTTGAAAAAATCTCGGTTTATCTCCGGAATCATTCGTCACAAAAAAACTTTGCCCATCGGGTGCCAGCGCAAGACCGCTCGCTTCATCGATCGGGTCCGACTTAAATCGACCCACGTCACTAATGTGTGGTTTTATATCGCACGTCGCTGCGCGTGATGGGCTCGAAAAAAGCGCAAAGCTCATGGCTGAAATGGCAATTAATGCGCAGATTGCACAACGCCAATTCAAGATCACGGGACGGCGAGAGATGAAACCGGCGACTAATTGCAAAAGCATACCAAATCGTTCCAGGTGTGACATCAAGATGGCAAGAAACGTCTTATGACATTGGGGGGATTTATGATGTCGAGGGGTTTAAACCATTTCGCGAGCCTTTTTATGGCCACAATTGCTCTGACTCTTGTGGTCAGCCTAACAACAGCCATTGCGGCGACGCCTTCGGCTGTTACGTCCGCTGTTGCATCGGCTTCGGTGATCGCTCCGGCGACGTCCGCAGCAGGACCAATGAAAACGGCGACGGCCGAGTACCGACTTAAACCATCTATTGATCCGGACGTACTTGAGGATTTTGCGACAGAAATTTGGGCCCGCGTTTATTGGCCCGAGCCAGGATCAGCGACGGCAAAAAACAAAAAGCACCCACTGCTCGTTTTCCTTCACGGAAACCACGGCACTTGTGGCCGCGGAACAAATCCCCGTGACGATGTGTCGTGCGAATACACCAACGAAGGTACCTGTCCTTCAGGCTTCGTCGTGACACCCAACCACGAAGGTTACAACTACACGGCCGAGAATCTCGCCTCATGGGGCTACGTGGTAGTATCGATCAACGCCAATCGCGGCATTACCTGCGGCGGCGGCGGAAGTGACGACTGGGGTTTGATTCTTGCCCGCGGTCGACTGGTATTAAAGCATTTGCAGCTTTGGAATGAATGGTCGAATTCCGGTGGAGCTCCGGCGTCTTTGGGAGATCCGAAACAGTTCCTCAACCGTATCGATATTGCGAACGTTGGTTTGATGGGCCACTCGCGAGGCGGAGAAGGCGTTCGCGCGGCCCTTAATTTGTATCGTGACCCTGGCAGTGTTTGGAAAACTCGAATTCCCAATCTCGACATCAAAGCGATTTATGAAATCGGTGCTGTCGACGGCCAGTCAGATCGCGTTCTCGATGCGCCTTCTGTTGCCTGGACCCAACTTCTTCCCCTCTGCGATGGAGATGTCAGCGATCTGCAAGGACGCATGCCTTTTGAAAGAATGATGTCGCGTTTTAATTTGAAATCCGAGGCCGAATCTCGGCCCACTCCTAAGTCTTTATTGATGGTTTGGGGAGCCAACCACAATTACTTCAATACAGAATGGCAAACGAGCGACGCTTATAGCTGCCAAGGTGAGCCGACCCACGCTCCCATTTTCGACGGCGACAAAATCGAATCTCCCCAACAAAAAGCGATCGCGCTGCAAACAATGAATGCGTTCTTCCGTGCGCATGTCGGTGAAGAAGCTTTGCCAGAACTGGGACGCACTTTCGATCCTGCCTTTGGTCTTCCGGCCCAGCTTTCAAGCGTTGGTCAAATTGATCGCGACTTTGTCCCCGGATTCGAACTACCGAAGTTTCTTCGCATCGACGATTTCACTTCAAAGACTGGAACAAGCTCCTCGGGGGTTAAAAACAAAAGTTCAGACGTCGACGTGACGCACGATCAAAACTCTGAACCGCCGGTTGCCAACATGTACTGGAAGAGCGCCAAGGCAAACACTTACCACCAAATGAATATGTCGGATCTTGGAAAAGGTTCCGACGTGTCGACATTTGATTTCTTAGATTTCCGCGTGGGACGCTCGTTCTCGGACGCGGAAAAAAATCTCAAGTCGCCGGTGGAATTTAGTGTTCAGCTGGTGCAGTCGGACGACTCGCTCTCAAAACTGGTGGAAGTCGCAAACTTCGCAACACTGACGGGACCACCAGAAAGTGGCGCAGAACTCACTCAGACGGTTCGAGTTCCGCTCTCCGCCTTCGGACCGACAGATCTTAAGGCGATTCGCGGCGTTCGATTTGTTTTCAACAAAACACCAAAAGGGACGATTCGTGCGGCGCACGTCCGCTTCGGCGTTGAGGCTCATAAAGTAACAACGTTTGGTTCGAAAACTTTTGCTCAAATTCAAGACATCAACAATGCGGTCGCGGTATTGATGGGTGAGTCTCTCAACACGATGGACTCTAAACCGGCCGAGACGACTCCACCCGAACTCATTCTTCCTCCAGGAAGTCCGCACCTGAGCACGCCATTTTCGCTCACGGGTCGCACGCACCAACCTCCATCGCGTCGCGCCTCTTGGATGAAGCCCCGCAAAATTCGTCAGAGCTCCTACCTAAAAGGCGCGTCCAGCGTTGAGCTCTCGGCCTCGACAGCCGACCTGTTTCCCGTTACGAACGCTTTGCCAATTCTCAATATTGAAGGTCGCCTCTTCCCTATTGCTCGTTTTCCATCGAACGGAAAAACTCACACCCTGATCTTCTCGATTCCGCTGGAGCAATATGAACAGTTGCCAGCCCATGGGCGAGCCCAGATTCAGTACGGCAAAAATTCCCCCAGACTCGTTTGGGAGCTTACAGATTTCTGGAAAGCAGAAACGGACAGCCAGATCGCTGACTAGAGGAATGGGCCCGTGAGGCCCGATCTCATTCTGAGAAGCTACAAATCTTATCTTTAGGTTCCCGCCAGCAACGCCGAACAAAAGGGTGTTGTTGGTTGGGACGGTCAAGTGCACCGCCCATTAGTTTTTGGGGGCTTGATGTCAGTTTTGCGCACATCCGTCGTGATCTTAGCGGCTTTTGCAGTCTCTAGCGCAGAGTTCGCCCACGCCGCCTCCAACAAGAATCGGATCGTTGCGCAGTCGAATGTACAGGATCCCGCCACCCGGCAGATAGTTCGAACTGTCGCCAATGAAACGCTGAAAACAATTTCGACGAAAGATTCCATTCCAGATGTCGACGGTCCGATCTTGGTGCCGACCAAAGTCGAGGTCGAGGAAGCTCCTGGAACTCGGGCACCGGCAGAAGCCGCGCCGTCTCCAGAAGTATCTTCAAAAGTAAACTTAGATGTATCCACTGTTCCAGCGGATCAAGCGCTGTTGTGGCTAAAGAACGGAAACACGCGGTACTTAAAGAATACGGTACGAAAAGACGGATCAAAACCGAGCGATCGCCAACGGCTCTCAAAGTCGGAAAAGCCCCATGCGATTGTTCTCGCCTGTTCCGATTCGCGTGTTCCGCCCGAAACTGTTTTTGATCAATCCTTAGGTGAAATTTATGTGATTCGTACGGCCGGTCAGGCCATTGATTCGGCCGTGATTGCTTCGATCGAACATGCTGTAGAAACACTTGATCCGAAATTGATTGTTGTCCTTGGTCACACCAGCTGTAGCGCAGTTCAAACAGCGCTCGATTCTGATGCGTCATCGGTGGATGACCTCGCTTCGGTAATCCGTCCTCGTCTTCCTGTTCGGACGAATGAGCGCGGCATCGCCAGCGCGACTTCGAAAGGACTTGAAACTGAGTCCTCGGCGAACGCGCATGGTGCTGCGTCAGATCTCATTCAGAAGTCAAAAATTCTTCGACAGCGCGTCGAGAGCGGTGCCCTCGTCATCAAACCTGCGCTTTACCATCTCGATTCCGGCCTCGTAAAATTTTACTAATCTCTATTTTGATCCTTCCTGTCTCGCAATGAAGCGGCGCGCTTATTCTGTCCTTTTTTAAAACGAACGGTCGTGCTATTTTTAAGGCATGGGACTGGATTCTCGTGAGTCAAAAGGGCGAAATACACGCGCGCAGATTATCGAGGTGGCATTGGCCGTTGCCTCGCGCGAGGGTCTGGCTGGCCTTACGATTGGTGAACTCGCAAAAGGCGTCGGCATGTCGAAGAGCGGACTCTTCGCACATTTTCGCGGAATTGATTCGCTTCAATTGGCCGTTCTTGAGGCCGCTGTCGAAAGATTTGTTGCCACAGTGATGCGTCCGGCGTTCGCAAAGCCGCGCGGAGAGCCGCGCTTAGAAGCACTCATTAAAAATTGGCTGCGATTTATCAATGGCTCGAAGTCCCTCCCCGGCGGGAGTGTCATTATCGCAGCCTCCGTTGAACTCGATGATCGTCCAGGTGCCTTGCGAGACTTCGTCCAGACCGCCCAGCGAGATTTGATAACAAATATCGAAAAAGCAGCGAAACTAGCTGTGGATGAAAAGCATTTCCGATCGGATCTCGACTGTGAGCAGTTCGCATGGTCGCTGTATTCGTTCGTACTTGGCTATCATCACTTCTCGCGAATGTTGAACGACCCAAAGTCGGAGCTGCACTTTCAGCGCTCTGTCGAGGGATTGTTTAAAGTGGCACGAGGAGCGGAACACAAGGTTTCGAAAGCATATGAAACTAAAAACGGAACTAAAAAACGGATTTTGAAACGCAGATCAACAGGGAGATAAGAAGTGGAATCTTTTTACGGAATTTTGACTCAAGGGGCTGGCGGCCTACCGACCGGTGGCTGGATTGCGGTGACCGTCGCCATCGCCATTGTTTTTGGCTACACTGGCGCGCCATTCTTTTTATGGACGGCCTTCATCGCAGCGGTTGCGTTCGCCTTCGGCGCGCCACTTCCGGTCATTGCCGGGATTGCCGTCGTACTTGCGGTCTTTAACGTTCCCCCCGTACGAAGGTTGCTCGTCTCGAACATCGTC
This sequence comes from Bdellovibrionales bacterium Ga0074137, assembly GCA_001464715.1. Taxonomy (GTDB): domain Bacteria; phylum Bdellovibrionota; class Bdellovibrionia; order Bdellovibrionales; family JAMPXM01. The sequence goes on from LNDT01000031.1 coordinate 142,731, forward strand.
ATGAAAGTTCTTTCGGGCATCATGCCTTCGATTTCTGAGACCGAGCGCATCGCCCTAGAAGCAGGAACGGTCGGTGTTGAAGGGGAACTTTTCAGCGGAAGCCCCAACTTTAAAAAACTGATGGAAGAACCCTACCCAAGCATGACGCCAGAAGAACAGGCGTTTTTGGATGGTCCCGTTGAGCGTCTTTGCGAAGTCATCGACGATTGGGAAGTTTGGCAGCAGCGAGACATTTCTCCAGCCGCTTGGGAAATCATCAAGAAAGAAAAATTCTTGGGAATGATCATTCCAAAAAAATACGGCGGCCTGGAGTTTTCAGCTCTCGCCCACTCGGAAGTTATTAAAAAGCTCAGCACTCGCTCGGTGCCCGCTTGTATAAGTGTCATGGTTCCAAACTCGCTGGGGCCCGCAGAACTTCTCAATCACTATGGAACCGAGGAGCAAAAACAGAAACTTCTTCCGCGCCTCGCTTCGGGAGAAGAGATTCCGTGTTTTGCATTGACCGAGCCCAGTGCTGGATCTGATGCAGGGTCGCTCACTTCAGACGGTGTCCTCTTTAAAGGTGAAGACGGAAAACTGTATATCCGTCTCAACTGGAATAAGCGCTGGATCACGCTCGCGGCGATTTCAACTATCTTGGGACTCGCGTTTAAACTTCGCGATCCACAAAATCTTCTCGGAAAAGGTGAAGATCTTGGAATCACCTGCGCCCTGATCCCCACGAAAACCCCAGGTGTCATCGTCGGAAAGCGACACGACCCCCTTGGGACGCCCTTCTACAACTGCCCGACACAAGGTAAAGATGTCGTCGTTTCTGTCGATACCATCGTCGGCGGAATCGAAGGCGCCGGCAAAGGCTGGAGAATGCTCATGGAGTGTCTCGCTGCGGGCCGCGGTGTTTCTCTTCCGGCTCAATCCGCAGGAGGCACAGCGCTCATCACTCGCGTCGTGAGTGCTCACGCGTCTATTCGAAAACAGTTTGGTATGCCCATTGGTATGATGGAAGGAGTTGAAGAGCCGCTCGCGCGCATCGGCGGTTTCAACTACACGCTGGAAGCAATGCGAAAGTACACCGTTGGCGCACTCGACAAAGGCATCAAGCCCGCTGTCACAACCGCAATGGCGAAGTACAACGCCACTGAAATTGGTCGAAAAGTTATCAATGACGGCATGGACGTCATGGGCGGCGCGGGAATTTCTTTGGGACCAAAGAACCTACTCGGCCACCTCTACATCGCGACTCCCATCGGCATCACGGTAGAAGGTGCGAATATCATGACACGAACCCTGATCATTTTCGGTCAGGGCGCGATGCGCGCACATCCCTACGCTTACAAAGAAGTCGATGCGATCGGACGTAAAGATCTTGTCGCTTTCGACCAAGCTTTCTGGGGTCACGTCGGCCACGTCGTAAAAAACCTGTGCCGCGCCATCGTCCTCTCGTGGACTCGAGGTCTCTTCGCTGGAAGCCCCGTGGGCGGATCGACAGCTCGCTACTACCGCAAGCTATCATGGGCGTCCGCATCGTTTGCGATCATGGCGGACATCGCAATGGGTTCGCTCGGCGGAACTCTGAAGAGCAAACAAATGATCACTGGCCGATTCGCCGATATCCTCTCGTGGATGTACATGGGAACTTCGATCTTACGCCGCTTCGAAGCCGAAGGACGTCGCAAGGAGGATCTTCCGTTTGTTCACTACGCGATGAACCATGCGCTCTATGAAATTCAAAAAGCGTTTGATGGAATCTACGCGAACTTGACCGTTCCCGGTCTCAGCTGGTTTTTCAAATCGATCATCCGTGTCTGGTCCAACGTGAACGCACTAGCTGGCGAGAACAACGACCAACATGTTCACAAAATTGCGACGATGATTTTGGCCGACACAGAACAGCGCATTCGCCACACTGAAGGCGTGTTCATTCCAAAGAACACGATCGAACAGCTTGGAAAGCTCGAAGAAACATTCAAAGTCGTCAAACGAGCGGAAGCGACGGAGAAACGAATCCGCAAAGCCGTTCGCGAGAAAGTCATTCCGAAAGCAAAAGGAAAGATCCTCGTCGAGTCCGCTCTTGCGAAAGGGATCATCACGAAAGAAGAACACGCGGATCTGATTCGCGCGGACGAACTTCGTACAGAGGCGATTCAGGTCGATTCGTTCACTCAAGACGAATTCCTTAAGCACTCTGCTAAAGGTTCCGTTAGCCAAGCAAGATCGGGACACGCTGGCCCCGCGGCCTCAGCAATAAAGTAGGGCTTTAAAAAGCTCCCTTTCTAAGGCAAAACAAAAGCCCTCGCTTTCGGCGAGGGCTTTTTCTTTTAGAACACCGGCTCGTGTGCTGACCGACTCAAAGGTCGCTCCGCAGGAGGTGCCTCTAGAAGCAATCGCGCGACACGTACGCAGGATTCCCTGCCTTACCGTAAACTTTCCAGTAGCTCGTATTGCCCGACTCTTCCACCCAAAGTTTCTTCGAAACTTTTGTCGTACCGACAACGTCACCAGCACCGGGGGCCGATTCCATAGGGCACTCGCGCGATGTCACTGCATATTGGCCACCAGCAAATTTTCCAGAGGAAGCAACTTTGCGCGCTTTTCCAGACTTTCCTGCGGCCTTGTTCTTCGCTTTACCGTTCGCAATTTTCTTCTTAGCTTTTATAGCTTTTTTCTTGGCGTCTTTTTTAGCGACTTTCTTCATCGCTTTTTTAGTGGCTTTCTTGGCTTCTTTTTTTGCTTCTTTTTTTGCCGCATTCTTTTCCGCTTTTACGAAACCCTTGGGCGCCGCAGCCGCGTCTGATTTCATCACAGGTGCTGCGCCTGGCATCGCGTCTGCCACTGGCGCGGTCTGTTGTTCATCAAGCGACAATGATTCACCCGAAAGTCCATCGCCAGAAGGGACATCGTCCATCACCTCTGGTGGCGAAAGTTCTCCGATGGCACTATCGAGATCGTTCGACATTTCCGTCGGCTCCGCAGATGATTCGCTGGCCGGGGCTTTTGATCCCTCGGTGACCGGAGTTGGAGCGAAGTCCGCATCGCCTTCATCTATAAAGACGTCGGCGCTCATCGCAGGCGCTGCCGAAACCACCGCCAATGCCAACACCGAAAGCGAAAGCCATCGCCAGAAGTTTTTTTGGAGAGACTCGAGCGGAGAATTCATTGGTGCGTTCGTTTTCATGCAAGCTCCTACCGCTTTCATTGCGGTCTAATTTCTTGATGAAGCTTTATCGGATGAAAATCGCACCAAAATGAGCGGCTTCAAAGTCCGCACGGCCTTTGTCTGGGCCAAGCTATGACAGCTAAGGTGACCGCGATGGTAGGTCAACGTACGAAAATCGGCGCAGAATTGCCGTCTGCCGAAACCGGACATAAGCCGAGGGTCGATGGACCATGAGCTTTCGTGGGTTGGGAAGAACTGCAATTAGAAGAGCGGCTTCTGATCTTGTCAGCCGACTCGCTGACTTGTTGAAAAAATGGCGAGACGCCGCTTCAACGCCGTAAATCCCGTCACCGAATTCAATCACATTCAAATAAACTTCCAATATTCGCCGCTTCGACCAAACAGATTCAATCAGAACAGTGAACCAAGCTTCGACGCCTTTGCGAAGCCAACTTCGGCTGGGCCACAAAAAGACATTCTTCGCAGTCTGTTGTGAAATCGTGCTGGCGCCGCGCATTCTGTGCCGTCCCCGACGTCGCGAGCTTTCGCTGTATTTCTGATTGAATTTGATCGCCTTTTGAATGGCGTCAAAATCAAACCCGGAGTGCTCGACAAAACGGAAATCTTCCGACGCGATGGCAGCCCGTAAAGCGCTTTCGGGAATCTTTTCGATAGGCACCCATTTTTTTTCGACGCGCGCTTCGCGCCCATCGACTTTGGCGTCGATCCACCGAAGAACAACCAACGGCGTTAGTGGTACAGGAACCACCGAAAATACCAGGACGGCAGAAACTGACGCGACGACACTGACAACCATCAACATCACTGCGAATTTAAAAACTGATTTTCCAAAGCGAAGTCCGATTTCGCGGCGAGTTTTGAACCTTTCTGATGAAAAATTTTGTCTCAGGAAGAGACGCGGTACGTGATCGCGCATAGATCGTTCAGACTAGGGGCTCACGGTAGGAGTCACAATCAACTCGAACCGAGACCCCCTTCAGAGGGTAAAAACGCAGCTAAAAGCACGAGGTTTGCGAATGAAATTCACTCTCAACCAGAAAAAGCTTGGTTAAGAGATAGATCAAACTTACCCTAACATAAATCTGACTTGACGGAGCTCATACCTAACAAAGTGAAAACGAAGCCCACAGATCTCTCCCTTCTCGCCCTAATGAATTCTCCCGTGGCGTCACGTGTGACGACCCTGGTGACCTCTTTGTCTGTACCGTTTCGCCCCAAAGCAAAACCGACCATCGAGCCTCGCGCCACGACGTCCTCGACCAGCTTAGGCGCGCGCTCGATGATGCAGGTTTCGCGGCATGACCATCACAATATCGAAATCAAGTCCGTCATCGACCTCTGCGATGAGTCTCAAAAAGTAGTGACCGAGATGTTTCTCTTTGTCCCCAAAAGCTTCGAAATTGGGCTCGTCGGAAAAGCCGAGCTGACCAAAGATTTGAGGACACGATTGCGACTCTCGGTTCCCTCGGAAGAGGGATTTGACGACGAGGATTTTGGAACTGCCCTGATGGAACTCAAAAAAGCCAACACACGCTTGGATCAAGAAATCGTCGCCAACCAAGCCATGGGCCAAGACGTTTCGTCGGACTTTCGAGAGGGTGTGCTTGAAGCCGCGAAAGACGTCGCAGCGATCGTGGCCGAACGGCTGAAGCGACTCTCGAGCGAGCACGGACGACAATTTTTTCTCTCGCAAACACTACTAATGACGTCGGCCAGCCGCTCTATCGGCTTCGAAGCTTTTGTCAGAAATCTTCAGGCGGTTCGTCGTAAAATCGAAGCCCTTCGCGAGGCCATGCGTTCAAACTCGGAAGACGGCCGAGCATTGAACTCACTGCTCGATGAGTACGTGAGCCAAATTTACGTTCAGTATCTAGGAGCTATTAACTCGGAATTTGTGAACTTCGACTCGTCACATGAATGGACTCGCCACGACGAGAAGCCGGTTTCGAAGAACGATGATTTAATGCTTGCGGCCCCCGAGCCCAGCGAGGGTTCGACGATCGATGGTGACGGCGCATCGGAAGCCACCAAAGCTCGAGCCCGTCAGCTTTTGATGGCCCTTCAAGAGGATGAAGCCGTTTACCGCAAGACACGTGGGCTTTCATTTGAGAGTGAAACGGATCTTGAGCGCGAACGGCATTTAAGCCGTCTCAGCCAATTAAAAAAGTTCTTTCAAAGTAAAACCTTTGTCGACGTCACGAAAACGCAAGCGGCGCAAAAAATCAGTGAATCGACGGCCCTTGTCGGAACGGCTGCAGCCGCTATTACGGCTGCTATACTTGAACAGGTCGGGCGAAAAAATGTTGCGACTTTAGCTTCGCAAGGTTTGATGGTCGTAGGCCTCGGTATCATTCTCTACGTTCTTCGCGACCGCTTGAAAGATTGGGCGCGAGCCAAGCTTCACGAAAAAGCGCTTGGCCTGATTCCCGATTTCGAAACGCAGCTGATCGCCGATAAAAAGAAGTTTGGAATCAGCCGAGAGTGGCTTCAGATTTCAAGTTCAAAGGTCTGCGACGCAGAAACTATCGAAGCCCGGCACAGCGATTCCGTGATCGAACGAAGTCTTCGCCTTCCTGAGGACGTGCTCAGCACGCGCCGCGTGTTTTTCCTCAGACCCAATTTTGCGGGACGTGGACAAGCCCGCGCCCTTCACGAAAACGTACGTCTGAATCTTGATCGACATTTGAAGTTCATGGATGATCCCTTCAAAGATCTCACTGATCTTGAGGCGGACGGTCGACTGACCCTGTCCCGCTCACACCGAGTTTATCACTTCCACATGGTAACACGCACGTCGACGCTGAAAGGTCCATTGGCCGTTCCGTCTCGCGTCCGTATGTGGAAACAAGCCTTAAGAGCCATGCTCGGAATGAAACCGATGATCATCCGTGCCGACACTGTTCACGTTGCGGCCCACCGCGTGGTTCTCGACAAATCGGGCATCGTTCGCGTCGAACAAGTTACGTAATTCGACAGCGAAGCAGAAATCTGCTTGCACTACTTTTCAGGCGGTTGAAAAACCGGCTGTGATGAAACGCTCCAAAGACCTTTATCCCAAACAAATCTAAAAACAGATCCGTTCGGTACATCGATCGGATTAGTTTCATCGGGATGAAAGTGATGAAGAAGTCGGCGCAAAAGCCCACCATGTGTGGCAACCGTCCAGACTCTCGGCGCTGTCGGGTCCGTCTCGCTAGCGCGGACAAGGTCCGTCATGGCTTGGAGGGCGCGGTCGCGAACTTCGCCCTTGGATTCTCCCCCAGGAAACTTCGCATGCCACGAAGCCTCTGTTAGTCCGATCCACGCCATCCAAGACTCTTCGCCGAATTTTTCTACAAGCTCGTCTCTTGTCAGTCCCTCAGCTTCGCCCAAATGTGTTTCTGACCAGCGGACATCGTGGCGAAGTAGCAGCTCAAGATTTTCATCAAGCCCAACGGCGATACGAGCGGTTGCCTGCGCTCGCTGAAGAGGCGAACTGATGGCACCGGCCCACAAATCTTCCAGGCTTTTATGGCCAGCACCACCACTCAAAAAATAGTTCTTAAAAAACGCTTGGACCTGTTGAGCTTGAAGGCGACCACGCTCGTTCAGCGGAATGTCGACACGCCCTTGAATCCGACCAAGTCGGTTCCAATCGGTTTCACCATGACGATAAAGATAAAGACGAATCGCGTTCGGGTTCAAAGTTTAAGCTCACCCGATTGATCAAAAGGAAGCTTGAAAAGACCGATTTGGGCCTCGCCCTTTATTTTGTAAGCGGCAGTACCTTTCGATATCAAATCAAGAACCGACGAGAAGACCTGATCATAGCGAAACGGAATTGGAATTTCGACTTTCGTTGTGGCCTTCGGCTCGATCTGCGCGATCTTTTCAAGTTTCGAAGCCGCCACCTGGCGACCACCCATTTCCAAAACGTAATTGAGTTCATCGATCTGAAGTCCTACGCGGTTCGGATTTTCAACATTGAGTCCAACCACAACGGTCGCTCCGTCATTTCCCGCATCTCGTACAGCGATAGAACCGAACGTCACTTTGGGCTCATCCAGCACCGCCTGCATCACACTGGAGCAGCCGACCAGAACCAAAAGAGACATCGTAAAGGACAATATTAAAACAGCGGCCAGCGTACCGCTCCCGATAACTCGATTCAGTGACTTCAACATCACTCAAGACTAGCGTCCGAGCCAATTCCTCGTCGAGCCAATTCTTGGAGCGCCCCTGACAAATTCCGTCACTCACTCCATAGCTTCATCACGGCGGTGCGCTCTCAAATCGATTTCGCCTGCGTCCGAAACTTGCTTCCAGTGGGCCGTGCGCTTGTAACCCTTTTGTCTATTTCGGAGGCCTTCATGCTTTCACTGTCTAAGTTTAAATTTGGTAAGGTTAAAATGGCGGTCCTCGCCCTTGTCGCTTGTGTGGGAACGCTTCAAACGGGTTGTACCGATCGCGAAATCGGTGCCGGAATTGTCGGCGCGATGGTCGGCGCAATTCTTGTCGATTCCGCCAACCAACCACCGCCGCCCCCACGTCCGTCGCGGACTTGCCGCGTTGAGCGCATCGAACGTTGCAACTGGATCACGAATTATTACGGCCACCGCGAATATCAGTGCACCTACTCGAACTATGACTCCTGCGCACGCCATCGCCGTTACAAAATGAGCGTCGGCACTAGCGGAGCCGCCGAACTCGACATCGGAACTGTCGCGTCGACGTACAAGCTGTCAGAAGCTGGTGCTACGAAACTTGTAAATGCACTTCAGTCGGCTCAAGAAGCGACGAACGATGAAGCCGCAAAAGCTGCGTTCGCTTCGATTTCGATCGACCTCGACGAAGTGAAAAGTCTTGGAAAATCAGGCGACCCATCGATCGCGATGATTGACCGCCTGGCTCAAGCTCTGAACCAGGACCGAGCGGACACTGCGAAAATGGTAACAAGCATCGTTGAGACAGCCCGTGCGCAAGAAGCTGCACGTCTTCAGAGTTTGCAGAATTAATCGTTCTCGCCCTCGCGCCGTCGGCCCGACGCCGACTGCGCCAGAGCCTCCGCCACACGTTCCCGGAGTAGCTTAAGGCTAAAGGGTTTGGAGACAAGCCCTTGCCCTCCGAAACGAGCGGCCTCCTCGGATCTCAAGTCTGAAAACCCCGTCAGCAAAAAAATTTGCGGAGAATTTTCCGCAATCTCATCTCTTATTTTTTTTAAAAGCTCGACGCCATCTCCGCCAGGCATTCTCACATCGCTCAAAATAACGTGCGGACGCTCGCGCAATACGATCTCAAAGGCTTCGCGGCCATTTTTAGCAGTGAACACTGTCGCACCTTGCAAAGAAAAATCCTCCGAAAGGATATCCCGCAAATCTTCTTCGTCATCGACGACAAGAATTTTATAACCAGTGAAGTCACGATTCATTAAGTGGGAGTTCCGCCTTAAAGCCCCGCCTAGAGCTCCACAAACAGTGTTGCAGAGTCCGGCTTATTTTCAATTATTTTCATTTCCTGAAGCTGGACCGACAATTCGCTCCATCGGGCCGATGTCATAGAGCCAAGCGGCGTTTTTGAAATTGTTTTGCCTTCGATCAGCGGCTTTTGAGCGGTCGACATCTGCTCAAACGTCTCCAGTGCAATTGAAGGATTCAGCTCATTCATTTTTTGATTAATCTCAGTTGGTCGGTTGAGATAATGCAGCCACCCAGCGCGCACCGCCATGACGACATTTTTAACAAGTTCGGGACGCTCAAGCAGAACACTGCGACGCGTGATAACCACGGTGGTGTACGGATTGAATCCGCTCTCTGCGACCAAAAAGGTACGAATCTTGGCGCCTTGACGATTCGCCAGAAAGGGTTCGGAAGTTACGAAGCATTGCTGGGAATGATCTTTCCGAGCAAGAAAGTTGGAAATCCCGCCCAAGTAAGGAACGATTGAGGCCTTCATTCCACTGGCATATTTGCGCTGTAGGAAAACAGCATAGGGAAGACCCTTTTGCATCGCGATCGTACCGTTGCTCTTAAACACATCCGCCAACGACTCAAAGCTGCGCTCGGCGTGAGTCAAAAGACCTTGAGGATTTGTCTGAAACACCGCAAATAGAGCAACGACATCGCTCCCTCGTGCCCGCGAAACAACAACTTCGTCACCGCTTGCTATTCCAAAATCAAACTGTCCTGCGGCGACCATTTGGACCACCGGCGTACCCGCGCCGCCTGGTACGATTTCAAGTTCAACACCATTTTTTTTATCGAGTTGAGTAATTTGAGCGGCGTAAAATCCACCAAACTGCGGCTCTGGCTTCCAGTTCAGCGCAAGGCGAACTTTTTCAAGAGGCTTCGAGACAGGCTTGGCTGGAACCTTTGAAACACTTTTTGATGCGAGGCTGATGGTCGGCGCGAGCCCAAACAAACCCGCAAAAAGAATGAAAAAAGAAAAACGTAGCGACAGAAGACGGGCGTAACGAATCATGAGTTTGGGTCCTCAAATTAGGGTCTTTGCTCGGCTGATTCATCGGCGTACCACGAACGGAGCATCCGACGCGAGATGAAATCGATCAGTACAACAAGGAAAAGACCCAAAAATGACGATAGAAAAACAGCGGCAAAAACTTTATCAAGCCTTTGCTGGGTCCTTGCCGCATCCACGACCTCTCCTAGGCCACCACCGGCTATAAATTCCCCGACGATGGCTCCGATCACCGCAAGTCCGCTAGCAATGCGAAGCCCACTAAAGATAGCGGGAAGCGCCGCCGGTAGCTGAAGCTTCCACAGCGTTGCCAAGCGACTGGCGCGATGAATTCGAAAAAGATCCAAAAGCCGTGGCTCCGCTGACTGAAGACCCAGCATCGAGTTCGCAATTATCGGGAAGAGGGAAACGATAAATGAACTTGCAATCACTGTCGGTGGACCAAAACCAAACCATATGACCAACACCGGAGCGATGGCGATAATCGGGACTGTTTGGAAAAATGTAGCGTAGGGAAGAAAGGCTTTTCGCAGCCATGGCGAGAGCGACAAAAGCAGAGCCGCCGACGTTCCAGCAACGAAGCTCAATACAAGACCAATGAGTGCGGCTTTTGCGGTCGCAAAAAAACCCATCAAGTACTCGAACCGATCGGTGTAAAGCGATATCGCGATCTCCGACGGTGCCGGCAGGATGTAACTTGGGACAAACTTTGAACGCACCAAAAATTCAAGGATGAAGGACCCGAACAAGAGCGGCGCGAGTGGCGCTGCCAACGTCATCATCTTAGTTCCAAAAAAGTTAGAACGAGGTGATGTCACAACGATGCCACCGGTTGGTCACTGCCTGTTTCACGAAACAAGTCCTGAAGCGCTGACACGTCATTTAGAAACTCAATGGATTGTCTCGTTTGGCGACCGCGATCAACCGCTCGAGCACTCTCTAGTGTTGACTGGCGATCGGCAATGACACGTGCCGGGCGATTCGAAAAAACAATTTGCCGCTCGGCTAAAAATGCAGCTTCGGACATTGAATGTGTCACAAAAATTACCGTCATCGGAGAAGCTATCGATCCACTTTGCGCGGCTGACCCTTTCCAAAATCGCAGTAAATCCTCCTGCAATCGAAATCTGGTGATCTCATCCAGAGCTGCGAACGGTTCATCCAGCAGAAGAATTAGAGGATTTGTGACCAGCGCGCGCGCCAGTGAAACACGCATCTTCATTCCGCCTGACAGCTGACTCGGCTTTCGATCAAACGCGTCTTGAAGTCCGACGCGCTTAAGAGCTTCGCGGGCCCTTTTGTCGATGTCATCTTTCGCCGTGTTTTCAAGCTCCAAAGGAAGTCGCACGTTTTCAAGAGCCGTCCTCCACGGAAGCAGCATCGCATCTTGAAAGACGAAAGAGACCTTGAGGCCACTGACGCCCTCAATGAGCCCCGTGTCCGGAGTTTCAAGACCTGCGATGAGTCTAAGGAGTGTCGACTTCCCACAACCGCTGGGACCTAAAAAAGAGATGAACTGACCCGCCGGAATAGAAAGGTCGAGAGGGGGAACAACCAGTCCCGTCCCCTCGAAACTCTTACTGACGTTTCTAATTCCTATCAGAGACATGCCGCCGCATCGGAAAGGCGCGCTTCCAACGTTTTCGTTAAACTCGAATCGAGAGGCTGAACGCCCGACTTGTATCGAGCGACGACGACTCCGTTTTTATCCACCAGAAACTTCTCAAAATTCCAGCCAACTTCGCCTTTGAGCTTTTCATCAGCGCCTTCCGTCAAAAACTTGTAAAGCGGCTGCTTCTGCGCACCCTTCACAGGTCCCTTATCAAAAAGTGGGAACTTCACGTTGAAGTTGGTTTCGCAAAAGCTCTTAATTTCTTTATTCGTGCCAGGCTCTTGTCCGCCGAAATCATTCGATGGAAACCCGAGGACGACAAAACCTTTGGCTTTATAGGTTTCATAAAGTTTTTGAAGATCTTTGTACTGATCCGTATAGCCACAGCGCGAAGCCGTGTTCACGATCAGTGACACTTTCCCTTTGTACTGATTGAGCGAGACAGATTTTCCCTCAACGTCCGTGACCGTGAAATCATAAGCACTTTTTTCGTTACTCACTCCGCAAGCTCCTTTTGTCGACGCTTCTTTCGGCGACGCTACTTTTGTGGACGCTTCAATTGGTCCGCTGACCGCTAAGATGGCGAACCCCGCCATCACGGCAAAACACGATGCAAACATCTTCATTGTTGAACCCCCATTGTCGGGGAAAGTGTAGCAGCCTTAAAAAATTAAGGCTTGAAAAATCACGGAATTGACTCGGAGGCGTCGCGCAGAGCATTGATCCAAGGGCGAGAAATTCTGCGCCACTGCGTCGCTCGTTCGGCGCTCATGTGTAGAGACAAACGCTCGCCCGCGACCAAAAGTGTAGAAACCGACTCAAGACTTAGAGGCGCACTGATATCAGTTTTTTCTGAAAAGAACGCGAGATCCGGTTTAAAAAACGCGGTTGTCGTGGCCGAGAACAAATCAATGGCCGCATTTCTAAAGAGACCCGCTGAAATCACCTCGGAGGCATCAAGAAGAGCGCGAATGACAACGGCCTGATCTATGAGATTTGGTTCACCCCACATTCCGAGCGCGACATTATCTTCGGACCTCATAAAGACCGGAAGAACCAGGCCTTTGGATCCTATCGCTTCGCCGGAAAGAAAGTTCGCCAGCACCATCACTAAAAGCTTAAGATCCTTTCGCGCCGAAATAATCTGATCAACGGGCCGTAAGCCGTTCTCGTCAGCCGTTGTCAGCACGTCGGACTTTGAGTTCTCAATCCCGTCGGTCGCTCGCAAAAATTCAGAAATCGCCGACAAAAACCTCGCAACATCGATCGTGTTCGACTTTGTCGAACGGACGCCGTCGACCATATCAAACATCGTGGCGCGAAGCGCCTGCTGGGTTGGATCTTTGGACGGATCTTCTTCATTGGCCCAGTGCATGTTTCGACCGGGCTGGATCAATGCGACGGGCGAACGGAATTTGGTCATATTGTTTAAAATCGCACCCGCATTTCCAACGGCGGCAGCGTAAAACAAATCTTTCGGAAACAGCTTTTGATCGACAGATTCACGCGGAAGATCCGGAACAAAATCCGCAACGTTGACGTTACCTAAGATGCGGTCGAAGGCCGATGGCTCCCAATCACGAAGACTCATCGCCAAGCGACTGAGGCCTCGTAAAAGTTCGGCCTGACCCACGACACCGACGGTCAGAGTCGCTGGCAGTGTCGAGGAGACGACAAGGTCCAACGGCCTTGCTCCTGAAATCGTAAAAGCATCGGGAACTGCGTACATCGTCTCAGACGAAAGGAGTGTGCGAAGATTAAAACGCTTCGGATCCCTGTTGAGGGCCGCCTCTGGCGAAGCGACTGAAAAAGAGAATGAGTCAAACGGCTTACGACCCTCTGTGGTGAACCCACCGACCATCAAAACTTTATTTATCTGTTCAAAGAAAACGCGGCTCATCGCCTGACGAATGCGGATCGGATTGACTCCAGAAAGCCCTAGCGCGGACTCCATATGAAAGTCATGCATCTCCGTCGCCGATGACAAGCCCGCGCCAATCGCTGCGGCCCCTGTTTCAATGCGGCTCTGATTCTGCGATCCCCCCGGACCGGGTCTTCGTGCCACTTTGATCTGATCGCGGTCCGACGAACTTCCCAAACGCTCGGCCGAACGCTCGGCCAGACGCTCAGAGGGAATTGAAAAATCGAGGTCGACGCGAATCTGGGTCGGCTCAACTCCTGAGATCGTATCCTTCTCCTTGACCCCAAGGCGCGAGACCGCCATCCGGTCCAAAACGACGCGCATATACTTTCCGTAATCGTCGACGATTTCGGTGATCGTCGCTTTTTGTCGCTGAAGTTCGTCTCTGATCTGTGCGTAAACTTCTTCGTGAAACTTCGGAAGAAACTTTACGGCCTCGTTTTCAAGTTCCGAACGAATGGACTCTTCCGCGGCGGCGGCCAAGAGGTTTCGAATTTTTGCGATCCCGAATTTTTCCACTTCAGGCAAGATAAAGAGTGCTCTCTTTATTCGAGTGAAAAACCCGCAGCCAGTTTTAACACATTCAAGTTCTTCCGCTGTCTGACTGATGAAGAAGTCATAAAGATCCGGCGCCATCTTCTTGAACTTCGTTTCACGAACCTTTGTCGACGACACCAACCAGAAGTCGACCAAAACCGACAGAGCCGACTTTGCATCGCGAATTCTTTCGACCTCCCGAGGCAATCTTTCTGCGAGATCAAGCTGTTGATCGATCTCACGACCCAGCTCGACACCCTCTTGCTTAAGGACCTGGCGAATCTTCGCCACAAAATCGTAGGCCTTTGGTTCATTGTAAGCCAACGCAAATTGCGCGCGGATCCGTTTTAGCTTGGGACCAAAATTCACGCGAAGCTCGCGAATCAACTCTGTCTTCACGGCGCGGTCGACTTGGCTCTTTTCAACGTCTCTCACAAAGTCGACAAGAAAGGTGTCGATCAGGCCCACCAAGGAAACAAGCGATGTTCGTTCGGTCGGCCAAGCCGTTTTCTCGCTGCGAAAACGAAGAATTTCTTTGATCAGTGTGTCTTGCGACGACAGCATCGCCACGCCCGAGTTGACCGCTTTCTTTGTATCCGATCGTGTTTCGCCAATCGCTGCTGACGCAAACGCGGAGTTCCGCACCGAGTGCGACCACGCAACGTCTTTTCGAGCGACGGATCGATGCATCCGAAGCGCCATGCGCCCCAGTGCCGGAGCCTTCACGGTTCTAGATAACCACCCAAGGTCCTCGGCCGCGCGGTACCAAGAGGCCGTTTCAATATCGCCCTTCCAGCGCACTGAGGATGCCTGCGGCAAAGACTCCATTTTTACTTCGGCCATATTGATAATGCCGTCCTCGCGGGAGGGGCCGAAGTTTTGATTCACATCTTTAAATTTTCGAGAAACGGGCTCTGGCGAACACGACACCAAAAGCGCAGCGACAATAGCGGCCACCAAAGTACTAGAAAAAGAGCTGAAGCCAGATTTCATGAATCGTCGCCCTTTCCGTATTGATTCCACCGATCGTATCTGAAAATTCATAAGCGATCATCGCTGGCAAAATCGCACGCCCATCGAGAAACGTCTCAACGCTGGAATAAGTAACGCCCATTCGCACACGGTCGGAATTCGATACACCGCGCGCCAAGAGATCATAGCGTTTCGCCCCGCCGCCCGAATACTCGTCGCCAGCTTTTCGTGTGCCTTCAATACCAAGCGCCAGATCCAACGTCTCTGTCGCTGAATAAGTCACACTGCCGCCCGCGAAGAAAGCGCCGCCGGTGGAACGAGATACGGTTTCTTTCGTCTCAACGCCAGGAAGCGTGTCTTGTTCATTCAATGGAACCCTGCGAACAACGCTGTCGTCGAAAGTGTACCGATAGCCGGTTTTCGCGGCGAACTGCCAACGCCCTCGGAACACGTAATTTCCAAGAATTTGATTCTCAATGGCCAAGTAACCGAACGCCCCAAGATCGGCCAGATCGTCAGGGTCATCGCCCTCACCGGTGGGAAGAGATAGAATTGTTTTGAATTGGGCCGACGTCGTCTCGCGCTTTGCGAATTGCAATATGCTTACAAGCTGCACGTCGCCCAGCTGAGTCTCGTCACGGTCTGTGAGAGTGCGGTAGCCTTTTTGAGCAAGCATCGACTGAGCCGTCGCGGCCAAGTTGATATTTACGTCCGCCAGACCCTGATTAATTTCTCCCGATGCATCGCCGACGATAGCGCGAACAGCCTGCACGTTTGAACCCGTTTGCGTGAGCGAAAGTTTGTTCTTATAATTGAGAATCGGCACACCCACTCCAAGAGTCCAGTTGCCTGTAATCCCTCGAGCATAGACCGGCGCCATGTACCGCACTTCAGGTTTCGTCTCGACTCGAAGAACTCCGAGCGACAATTGATCACCCAGGCGCTGATCTCCAAACTGATTGAGCACCGCAATCAATTGGTTCACTCTAGGTTCATACTGAGCCAGCGCCTTCGCATCAAATTCGATCGAATTAATTTCGCCAAGGCTCATGAGATCGCCATTGGACATGAACTTAAAGCCGATGCCAGAGACGACACCCATTCGAATCGACGGAGAGTTCACGGATTCCGGCAAAACTTCAGTTGAATCCATCGCCCGTGCCGACGGCGGCGAAATCACCGCAAACAAAAGACTCAAGGAAATGGCGAAAAAACTAAATATTTTCAAAAGCCCTCTCCTTCCCTCACTCCAACCGCAGGCGAATTTCGCGCCAACTTTTGACCGGCGCCGAACCGGTCTCTTGGAATGCCTCCATAAACCACAAGTGCGCGTTTTGCCCTAGAAAAAAAAGACCATGCCAAATCATCTAACAGCCCGACAGTTTCAATTCGATTTCGTCAAAAAAAAGTTGAAAACCCTGCACAAAAATCGGCCCAATTGTGGCCTCTCGCTCAAGATCGATACTTGCCGTGCCAACAACAAAGCCGTACACGAAAAGAATGGCTGACGCGGTTTCAGGTGATCGAATAATTTGCGCAAAAGCGGGCCTCTGTTCGGGCTGCGATCTAGTTCATCTCGATAGAAATCATCTGACATTGGAGCGATCCACCGCTTTAAAACGCCTTGGCCTTTTCGACGTTCCCGTTCAGACACGTTGGATTGAAGCTGGCGGTCTTCGCGACCGCCTCGAATTTACACTTGAACTCACATCAGTGGCGGAGGCTCAAGAGGCTTCACCTCGTCTCGGTTTGTTCGCAATTGCCCCGACAAGTTCGAGCCCACGCGAGATCGTCGATATCGATGTTTGCCCTCAGCTTTCAACAAACCTTCAAGCGTGGCTCTCCGAATTTCGCAAAGATCTCCCGCCGCTGGAGGCGCGCGGCAGTGTTCGGCTTCGAGTTTCACCCACAAACCTTCGCGGTGTTTGGCTCGATTTTGCCAACGAAGACATTCTAAATATCCTTGAGGAAGGCCAGTGGCTCGAACGTCAGCTTACAGCCGGTGTCATTGTTGAAATGGGACAGAAACGAAAACGGGCCGTTCGAGCCGATTCAGGCCCAAGATCCCACAAGCTAACCGAAGTCGACCACGCACCGTGGTTTCAGAGCTGGGTTTATAAAAGTGGATCTGAAAAATTGGCACCCACTCCACTGTTTGGAGCCATCGGAACATTCACCCAACCTGGATTTCAAGCGAATCAAGTTCTTGTCGAAACCGTTCTTCAGCACGCGAAAATCAGTCACCCGAACTTTGATTCAGACTTTCGAATCGCCGAGTTCGGAGCCGGCATCGGAAACTTTACTCTACCGCTGCTTTCAACAGGTGCTGCGGTCCATGTGTTCGAATCTGATCGTGTGGCTCTTGAAGCCTTGCACCTTGGTGTCGAGGCCGCAGGTCTTGACCGAAGCCGTCTGACGGTTCACGTGGGCGATTTTATTCTGTCCTCGAAAGCGGCCGAACGGGCCAAAACTGCCTCTGGAAATTTTGATTTCAATCTTGTGATTGTCGACCCTCCACGTCCCGGACTGGGGGATTTCATTTCAAGCCTCGCTGAAAATACGCGGGGTGCCGACTGGGTTTATGTTTCTTGCTACCCAGAAAGCTTCGCCAAGGACCGAGTCGAACTTGAGCGCCAGGGTCTTAAACTTCAATCAATCACCATCGTCGAGCAGTTCCCGTTCACTCGTCACTTTGAAATCGTCGCGAGCTTTTCAGCATGAACGAAACTGTGAGGACGTTACGTTGCTTGATTGAAAACGCGGAACCATTTCGCGGGGTCGTAGAGAATGGGCACATTCAAACTCTTCTCGGACACTTCCTCCCCAGCGCGAATCTGTCCGCCCCAGGTTTCGACTCCTCACTTGAGCAAGTCGAACTCTTACTTCCCGATGGCGATCGGCTGATCGGGTTTCGCGGGCGGCCCAGAAATAATCTTCGCGATCAAGGCTACCTTCACATTTTTCACGGCCTCGCCGGCTCGACGCAATCATCCTACATGCGGCGGACCGCCCACATGGCTCGAGAGCTTGGCTTGAACGCTGTGATGTGGAACCACCGCGGTTGTGGCCCGGGGCGAAAGCTGGCGCTTCAGCCCTACCACTCGGGACGAAGCGACGATCTTTCAAGGGTTGTGAAATGGGGCCGAGACCAAGAAATTCAAGAAGGTCGCACAACCGATGGCCGTCATGGTGTCGTCGGCTTCAGCCTCAGTGGCAATGCGACGGTTCTACTTGCGGCTGGAGTGGTCCCGACTCTCGGTCAAAAACCACTTTCGGCAAATGTGTTCGAGAACACATTGAAGGGCTCACTTCCGGATTTCGCAATCGCCGTAAGTCCTCCGTTTGACCTTGCAAAAGCCGCACGACGCCTCAGCTCCGGCGGAACTCGCATCTACGGGCAAAGTTTTCTTCCAGCGCTAATTGAAAGTCTTGATGACCGATCGGCAGCTGACGAATTTGCAGCAAAAGCGCGAAAAAAACTTCGACTTTACGACAGCATTGGAACTTTTGACGCTCACTACACAGGCGTCGCCAGCGGATTCCATGATCATTTTGATTACTACAAACGAGCCTCCTCGGGACCTTACTTGAATCTCGCGCAGCGCCCGCTGGTCGTGCTTACAGCCGACGATGATCCCATCACGCATGGATCAAAGGACCTCGCCTTCAGTGGAGAAGAAAAAGACCCATCGGAAATCGCAAATCCATTTTTGATCAAAGACTTTCAGAAGTGTGGAGGTCACATGGGATTCATCGACCAAGTCGGCCTCACAGCAAAACTTAGCGACGAACCACGTTGGCTCGAAAAGCGAATTCGACTTTACCTTAAGACGTTTCTCGACGAGGATCTTAGCCAATGACTAAATCACTACTCTCCACTTTTTTAGTTTTGACGACGGCTGGCTGCTCTGTTTTGGGAGCCGGCGACACAACCAATAATTCTGCTGGCCCCAGCGAGAGTCTCTTTAAAGAGGGACGACTTGTCGACTGTGCGAAAAAACCAAATTGTGTTTCAACCCAAGCATCGACGCCCGAGCACGCGATTGTTCCTTACACGTACTCAAAACCAATGGATGAAGCGCGCGAAGCACTTAAGCGTGAAATGGCAAAGATTCCTCGCGCCACTTTGATCAAAGAAGACGGGCCCTATCTTCACTATGAATGTCGTTCGGCCGTTATGAAGTTCACGGACGACGTCGAATTTCTTTTTAACGAAGAAACGAAAACGCTTCAGTTTCGAAGCGCTTCACGTGTTGGGTACAGCGATTGGGGCGTCAATCGGAAGCGAATGGAAGACATTCGCAATAAAATTCTTGGGCATATTTAGGCGGCGATCTCGATCTTGGCTCCACACTCACCGCAGAACTTAGGCGTGCCCTCGTAGGGATGACCACAGCTTCCACACTTCGTGCCCGACGCTGCTTTTTGAAAGCGACGAGGATCAAACGCCGGCTCGTCCATATCGACATTCGCTTTTTCATTCCAGCGTTCGATCTCTTTTAGAACGACCCAAATCTGTGCCCAGCGTGCGAATTCTTTGATTTCAAACTGAAGAAGAACACCTTTTTCCGTCGGAACTCGCTTTAGAAAAAGACCTTTGGCTTCCATGACTCCAAAAAAATCAGCGTTTAGAACGATTCCGCTTTCAGCCTTAAATCTTTCAACGACGTTCGAAAATTCAATTCGAACTGATCCGTTTCGGTCGGCTTCGAGCTCTTCGCCATAAGCGACCAACGCTGAAGCGACTTGCATCACTTTTTCGTCCGTCTTCAGAAGCTCGGTTTTTCCGCCCTTGAAGTAGTAGTACTGCCAATGTTCAAAGACCCACTCAATCAACTCGGGCCGTTTCAAAATAACTTTACCGATGTCTTCTGGTGCTTCTGGATCTTCTTCGCTTTTTTCCATCACGAAGCTTGCAAGACCCAGCTTAACGAAGATTTTGGCGGCCGACTCAAGGCGCTTGGGCGACTCCAAAAAAACACGTTGAGCGTACTGCTTTGTCACGGGCCAAGGCACAATCAGCGAACCGTCTTTTTGCTCTTCACCCTTGTGTCTTGCGACGTGATAAAGAGTCGCGAAGATCTTTGCCAGCTGATCTGGCGGACACGCATAACTGTCCCGCTCCATGCGGATGGACTTGAGTTCTGTTTGAAGCATTTTGCTTCGATCCAAGAGTGACTTCGAGAGCAGCTTTACAAATTGCGACGAACCTTCAACCTGAGCTTTTACAGCTTCTAACGGCAGTTCTAAAACTTTGGTTTCAACCAATGCAACGGCCGAAAACGGATTCGCGCCAGATCCAGAAAGCGCGTGATCACCTACGACCTGCATCGCACCGACAATAAAAATTTCGATCGGACGTCCGCGCGTGATCTGCAAAGAGACTTGACCGGACTGAATCAAATAAAGCACTGAAGACTTTTCGCCTTCTTTAAAAAGCACTTCGCCTTTTTTTACGATCCTAGATCCTTGCGGTGCTGACATTGAAATGCCTCCGAGAGCCTGATTTCGACATCCGTATGCCGACGGGTTCTCATCGTCATTTTGCTAGCGACTCTTTAGCGAGCCGTCCATCCGCCATCCATCGTCATCGACGATCCTGTGACGGCTCGACCGGCCGGTCCTGCTAGAAATAAGGCGAGTTCTGCCAAATGTTCGACTTCGATGAATTCTTTTTTAGGCTGAGCCGCAAGAATGACATCGCGGATGACTTTTTCCTTTGAGATTCCGTGAGCCGCAGCCTGCTGCTCGATCTGACCTTCGACCAGAGGAGTCCGAACATACCCAGGACAAATCGCGTTGATCGTGATCGGCGTATCGGCCAGCTCAAGCGCAATGGACTTTGTAAAACCAATCACGCCATGTTTTGCCGCGACGTAAGCTGACTTAAACGGTGACGCCACCAATCCGTGCACAGAGGCGATATTAATGATGCGCCCGTGTCCGCGCTTTTTCATTCCTGGAAGCGCGGCTTTGGTCGCGTGAAAAGTGCTCGACATATTGATCGCGATAATCGCGTCCCATTTTGACTCAGGAAATTCCTCAACCGGGGCGACGTGCTGAATCCCAGCATTGTTGATGAGAACGTCGAGTTTTGAATTTCGACTCTCGGCCTCGACAATCATCTTTTGGATCTCGTCGGGCTTCATCATATTGGCCGGCGAATACCACGCTTGAACTTTAAATTCGGTCTTTAGCTCATCGACCAGGCGCTGAACCGCATCGCTATCGGCCAATCCATTGAGAGTGATATCGTAACCGCGGCTCGCAAAAGCTTTGGCCAATCCCCAGCCGATGCCGCTGGTGGAACCCGTAATGACCGCGTGTGAAGCAACTCCTGCCATCTTGCTGTCCTTTCGTGACAAAACCCTGACACTGACATACTTGGTCTCGCTATGACAAATTCTCCCGACAAAAGCGCCATCTCCCGGCACCGCGATGTCCCTACTATCACGGCGGCCACATCGGGAACTATCTCGCATGAGCAACCGAGCGGCGACGAACCCGCTTTTTCTGCGACCACCGACGTCATCAAAAGAGTATTTACTCTGCCAATGTTAGAACTCGAGTCCGGCGAGAAATTGAAAAATGTCGTCATGGGTTACGAGTGCTACGGAAAACTTTCTCCGTCGGGCGACAACGCGATCCTCATTCTGCATTACTTCACGGGCTCTTCTCACGCCGCCGGTCGCTACCGACAGTCCGATGCTGAGCCTGGCTATTGGGACAGCATTATCGGTCCCGGAAAAGCGATCGACACCGACAAATATTTTGTGATTGGTGTCGACAGTCTCACCAATCTCTACTGCCGAAATCCCATGGTGATTACGACGGGGCCACTTTCGATCAACCCCGATACGGGGCGCGCGTACGGAGCGAAGTTCCCGGTTGTCACCTTGGGTGATTTCACCAACGCGCAGTACGCGCTTTGTCACTTTCTCGGAATTAAAAAACTTCACGCGATTTGCGGATCATCTATGGGCTCCATGAACGCTCTCGAATGGGCCGCACGGTTTCCCGATTTTGTTCCGCGAGTTATGGGAGTGATCGGCGGCTCTCTTTCAAACAGTCCCTACCTCATCGCGATGCTGCGCCAGTGGTGCCGCCCCATTCATTTAGATCCGATGTTCAAAAACGGAGACTACGACTCCAAAGAGCAACCAATCAATGGATTGGCCGCCGCTTTGGAGCTCGTAACGCTGACAGCGCTTTCGCCTGCGTGGGCCGAGCGCGCTTTCAAAAGACGCTCCGCCGACAGCGGCCTTTCGCCAGCACAGGCTCTCGACAATCTTTTTTCGGTTGAAGCCGCGTTAGAGCAAACCGCATTGGCGCGAGCGTCGCTGGCTGACGCGAATAGTTTTCTGAGATTAGCGAAAGCCGTACAGCTTTTCGACATCACTTCTCTGAAGAATCGAATTCGCGCGAAATTTTTATGGATTCCCGCAAAAAACGACAAGCTTCTCTTCAACGAATACGCCGAGCAAGGCATCAAAGAGCTGCGCGACCTCGGCCTCAGCGTTGAAACAACGCGAATCGAAACCGACGGCGGACACTTGGACGGAATCAACGAGATAAAATCCAAGACGGACACGATTCGAGCGTTTCTGAGCTGATTTGAACCGACGAACAAACGTTGGTTCGAGTTCGAACTTGGAACCTGAATAGCCGAGGTCGAATGCTATGTTGATGAGCTCGCGACACTTTAAAGATTGAGAAGTCAGACAACCAACGCGCTGCCGTGATTGCGAAAAATTTCGAAAAATAAAATTTGACGATGGTTTTGATGAAAAATCGAAATCATTTGTCGCGATTCCAAATCTCTTTCAGGCGGCATTTGTGGTCGCGTATCCGCGCATGAAACTGCACTCCACGAAGAGTTTGCGAGAGGTGGCGTGCAGAAATTTTCGAAGCGTTGGCGAGGTTCCTCGCGCGAAAAATTTCGGTTTTAAAACCGATGTTAAGGTGGCTGCTTAAACATGTTCCTGAAAAGTGAAGGGATCACCATGAGCCTAAAATCACTCTCAAACGAAACGCTGACAGAAAAGCTTCGAGATCTTTCGAAACGCGACTTGCGGCTTACAGCGGAAATCGTCTCTCACATTCATGAGTTTATGATTCGACGAATTTATCTCGATCACGGATCAACAAGTATTTTCGGCTACCTCACAGATCAACTCGGCTACCCGCGGGCGACGGCGCAAAACCGAATCGATGCGGCTCGGCTGCTCGACGCTGTTCCGGAGATCAAAGAGGATCTTGCCACTGGAAAAATCAATCTTGGTCAAATCACATTGATATCGATGGGAGTCCGCCAAGTCGAAAAAGAGAACCCAGGCACTAAAGTTTCGAATGATCAGAAAAGGCATTTGGTCGAAACGATCGTAAATACAAGTAACGCAAAATCCGACAGCGCTGCGGCCCAGGTCGTCGCTCAGGAACTCAACATCAAATTAGACCCCGTGGAAAAAGTTCGCGTGCATCAAGACGGATCAGTCACGATCGAAGTTCATCTTTCGAAGGAAGAGTTCGAAAACTTAAAGCGGGTGCGAGATTTGAATACGCACAAAAACCACAATGCGAAGCTTGGGGAAACCGTCGCCGAAGCAGCGAAGTTCTTTTTAGAAAAGAAGGACCCACGGAAGCTAAAAACGAAGATCAAGCCGCCGAGGCCGAACCCAACGATCAGTTCGAATCCGAACTTGAAAAGTGAATTGCCGACTTTAGGTTCCATCGTACCCAAGCAAAATTCCCGCAAATACATCAGCGTGTACGTTGTTCGAGCCCTGCATCAGCGCGACAAATCCTGCCGCTGGACAGATCCTACTGGCCGTAGCTGCGGATCAACCTACCAACTGCAAATTGATCACATTAAGGGCCTCGCCGATGGAGGCACGAACGACATTGAAAATCTTGAGCTAAAATGCGCTATACATAACCGCCGGAAGTTCGAACTCGAACGTGCATTGGCAAAATCGCCCACGGCCGCTCAGTGACTTGAAGTGAGCTGTTTGCAGCTCCATTTTGAGACGACTTTCCAGGCCTTACCGGAAAGTAGCCAAAGCGATGTTATGATAAAGCTTGGTCATCAAGGGGGAATAGTCGATGAGAGAGCACAAGAAACCGAAAACAGCGCTTTCAAAGAAAGAAAAGAAGCAGCTCAAGATGAACGAAAGTAATCTGAAGCTATTAAAAGGCGGTGGCCAAGGTTCGGGCGCACCTCCTGCGAACACCAACGGTGGCAAAGCCGCTGCCTAATTCAAATTTACAAAGCAACGAATGTTTGAGGGCAGGTAAACCTGCCCTTTTTCTTTTTCACAACCGAACAATCAGTTCGAATCCGAACTTAAGCATCGAATCTCCAAACTTCAATCGCCGGACGTTCGAGCTCGAACGATCGGCGTTCGGAAATCCTGTAGCAAAGTGTGCGGCAAAGAATCGGGAACGTAGTGTTAGATGAACAGAAATAATGGCACTTCTTTCCGGTACGGGCGAGGTCCGGTAGGACGATATTATTTCGTTATGAGTTCAATCAGAATGGTTGAGAATTGATGACCGCCGAGGTGCTCCGCAGACTTGGGTTTTGGCGCCCGGTTAGCCTTACTCGCGCCACGCACTCAGACTGATCTATGTTCTAAACGCGTGACTCCACTATTTGAACAGGGTGGATGAGGACTGTTCAAGATTTTTGCACAACACTCCAATTTGTGGCGTTCCATAATTATCTGCCAGAGAAATTTAAGTAAAATCGGACACTTAGGAGTGGCCGCCGACTTGCTTCTACTAATGCATTATCACTTCATAGGAGGTCGTGTGATTTGGAAAAATAGAAACATCGTGCTGCCCGCAATCATTCTTGCTATTGCACTGGGCACTTTCGATGCATTTGGGAACGAGCCGAAGAGCGAATCTCCACTTTCATCGGTGGCCTATTGGAATCAACTTGGCCAAAAATCTAACTCCATTAATTTGCCATTGGATAGCGTACAAGAAAACGATGCCGCTAACAAATGCGCTTTTACGCTCGTATCCTTACTTTTGCCCCTTATCGACCCGGAAACAGCGAGTCTGCAGGCCAAGAATTTGTTCGCAAGTAAAGTTGGCGGCGGACCGACGGCAGAACTTTCGGAAGGTGAAGTTGTCCGACGATGTCTGCGCTTGTGGTATTCTCAGGCCGACTTCATGACCGAAGTTTCGTTCAGATTTACCCGAAATGGAGTCATTCCTTCAAAATCAGACTCCCAATTTATCAGACGGAAAGACGAAATTAAAGGAAAGATTCGAGAGGCATTCGTACATGCCGCAAATCATTTTGACGACCCACCTCGGCCAGCAAATAAAAGAATACAAACACGAAAGTGATCAAACCGTGCAGGTACCCACAAAACACTTGTTACGAAGTTGATTCGTGCTCGAAATCTTGAGCGCTCACAAGTCGCAGATTTCAAACTTCAATTTTAGTTTCGGAAGACGCGATCTCATGATCGACGACGATCGAATCGCAGCAAAATTAAACGTAGGATTGGCACTTATTCGATAGGTGGGCGAGTTCCGGTTGGGCGGAGTTATTTCGATTTGAGCTTAGCCAGCTCTGTTGAGCTTTAACGACGCCTAGGCGCACCGCAAACCTTTGACTGGTGGACAACAAGCTAGCTCGGGCATACCGTTGAGAGGTGTGAAAAAGCTATCGAGGTTTTTTTTAGGATCGATCATTATTGTATTCGCTGTATGGAGTTATTTCTTCTATTTTCCACAAACAGTGGGCGAGTTCACGGCTTGTGATCCAAGCGTCAAAGGTATTATCTTTAAGAATGGGCATGGTCCCCATTGGATGAACCCAGGTGTGCACCTAAAGCTGAAAATCGCAGATTCGGGAGACGTAGTTTTTCAGCAGACAGATATTGTCGACTACGTCATGGGTGAGGATATCTCTCGCTTCTACTGTGCAGGGAATATTCTATTCAATGAATGGGGCAGAACTTTTTATTTCGATACGTTAAAAAAGGAAAAACTTCTTTACGTTTCAGAAGTTCGGTTTCCCACCCAAAGAATTGGACAAGTCGAAGCTAGAGTTAAAGATGCGAATCCCGAATATAAAGGGATTTCTCTAGAGCCAATCGAAATTGAATGGGAATCTGGGTTCTCGAATGACGGTTGGCATGTCAATTAAACACTACGTATTGGTCTACACAGAATCGAATTCTCTGAGCTATTGCGACCGGACAATAGCCGAAAGAATTCTGCAAATTTGGTCCACAGATTCTGCTAAATATTGGCCATTCTTTCCGGACACAAGGAAATGATTGGCGGCCACTCCCAGCCATCGGCACCAGAGCCATCCTGATCACGCATGTCCGGCGTTAATAGATCTTAAAAAGACTAATCGCTTTTGCGACCATCTCTTGGTTGAGGGCGACACTTATCGCAAGCGTCATTGCGTCGTCCCTGTAGCTCACAACGGAATGCGTTTTCAGAGCGTTGAAAAGATATGGTCTACCGGGCTCCGTAGACACCAAACGGCCGTCGTGAACAAAGTGGAAATCATCGGGACCCGTATTAGCCAGTGGCACCAAGATGCGAAAGTAATCTGGGATTTGAAAACTCACTGAACCGTCACGGTGCGGAGGAAAATGTCCGCCAGCCGCGAACTTTACGAAACGGCAGCGGCCAAGATTTTCCTGGAAAGGTTCAATGAGCTCGCGAATGGCTGAGCACTGACGATAGGCATCCGTCGTTTTATTAAAGTCTCTTTCAGAAACTTTTTTTCCGGTTTCTTTTGACCACTCATAAAGCGAGAAAAGATCCGGAATGCCAGACATGCCGCCGTCCAGTGAGGTGACAGATAATCCTTGGCGAGGATTTTGAGATTTGCTGGGATTGTACTGAACCCATTTCTCAGAAAAAGAAGCAAGCTCCTGGCTCACGTGCACAGGGTCTACAAACGGCTTCAAAGGTATGACGTCGCCATAAATATGAAGCTGCTGAAACAGGCCGAGCCGCTCAAAATTGACGGCCTGAACGCGGCTCCAGTCGGACGTCACTGACCACCTCGGACCGTCGTTGGAAACAGAGCAGGTTCGGAAAGCAAACCCCACCTCCAAGCAGAAAAACCAGAGGGAAAGATGTAGACCGAATTGAAACCAGCCGCCCTTGCCATGAGGGCCGCCTTGTAGGGACGCCAATCACGTTCGTTTTCGCCGAAAAAAATTAACGGTGTCGTCTTTGCAAGGTTTTCCGGCGAGGCCCAGGTGTCACCGTAATTTGAAAGAATCGATCCATTTAATCCGAGCCGACGAAGTCGAAGATCATCACGCTCAACATAAGGTGCATTGAAACTTCCCGCTATTGTCCCTTGGTTAAACTCACGTGTGCTACGTACGTCGACAAACTTTGCGCCGAGAGCCGCGTCCATTCGTACACTTTGGATCTGACCAACACCTTCGACAAAGCCGACGAGGACTGATTTGTGAGGCGGCCTAGAAAGCATTCCGGCAAAATAGCTCATGCCCTCTTGAAAGATAAAAATATTCTTCCAACCTTCCGACCTCAAAACGATGGCTGCACGGATGGGCTCTTCCGACTCGTTATTTTCTCCAATCAGAACTACAGTTTTCTGGCGATCCGGATTGATCCGTCGAATATCGAAAGCATCTCCACTTTTTGCGTAAGACGAATAGGGATCTAACCGACGCGCTCGAGGCCCCATTGTGTAGGGAACGTGAATCGCACCTTTGATGCGGACTAAATCAAACTGCTGTTTTGAGCGAACATCGACAATCTGGGTCCCGTCCGCAATCGCAGACTCGACTTCGGCACGTTCCAACATCCGAACGCCAATCATTCGAGGCGCGAAATAAAGTGGCGGTGAACTTTCGGCAACATTTATTAAACGTCCCGTCACAAATACGACAGGGACATCTTTTCCGAAAAGTCCGGCCGAAATTAAAATTAAATTTTCGATGTTCGCGAAGTTGGCCCGTCGACCAGAAATAGCGGTCGGCATAAAGTAACCTAGCGTCGAAGACGCTCCCGTAGCACCGTCGAGCTCCGCAAGGTGGGCGGGATGACCGACGCGAACACAGTTTGTGTCGCCCGCGATGGCAAGAACGCCGACCTCAGAGACGGTGGGACGCGCTACTTCGTAAACCGAACGCAAGTGCACGGACGTGACGTAAACTGGTTCCCAAAGTTTTAACGTCTTGCAGCCCTCTGTTTCCTTCATGACTGCACGCTCGTGAAGCTCTGGGCGAACAAGAGCGGCAAAGGGAATCAGTGGGTCGGGCAAGGATTTGACGCCGACAACCACATCCGTGGCGGGCTTGATGAGCGATGTTCGAGAAGGTGTCTGCGACCATCCGCGGGAATCCAAAAGTAGGAGGCCCGCAAGGACAGAAGCAAAACTAAGACCGATAATCGCAGATTTTGTGATGTTATTATCCATTAGGAAACGGTAACAGTGACTGGGCATGACGGCAAATATCGAAACAAAAGATCTGACACGGACTTACGAAACCTACATGAAAGCGCAGGGTCTTCTTAAATCCATTGAAGGCCTCTGGGCGCGCAAAACAGAGCTTAAAATCGCTGTTCACCCTACGACTCTTCGCATCGATAAAGGTCAAATCGTGGGGCTTGTTGGGTCGAACGGAGCCGGCAAGACAACCCTGTTGAAACTTTTGTCTGGATTGATCCACCCAAGCTCCGGTTCGGCCCAAGTTCTGGGCTACGAGCCCACATCTCGCAAACCCGAATTCTTAAAAAAGATAAGCATCCTCTTGGGACAAAAAAATCAGCTGTGGTGGGATCTCCCCCCAGCGGATAGTTACGACCTCTTGGCTCGCATTTACGAGATCGACCGCACGAAGGCGCGCGAGCGCGTGCGGGAACTTTCCGAGCTTTTGCAATGCACCCAACAGCTGCAAACTCAATTGCGGCGACTTTCATTGGGCGAACGCATGAAGATGGAAATCATTGGAAGTTTGCTCCATCAGCCTGAAGTGCTCTTTCTTGACGAGCCTACTATCGGTCTCGACATCATAGCCCAGACGACAATCCGCGAGTTTTTGGCGAAATATGTTCACGAGAGAAATCCGACCGTCATTCTGACGAGCCACTACATGGACGACATTTCACTTCTTGCGGATCGACTTTTACTGATGAGTCAGGGGCGCATCGTCTACGACGGAAGCGTGAAAGAGTTTACCGGAAGGCAAGAAGCTCGGCAGACACTTTCTTTAAAAATCTTGAACCCGCCCGCTCACAACACGAATATTGCCAATCAATTCACTCTTGAGGCGGGAGCATTGGCTGTAAAACAGGATCTGCCGGCTCACGCGATTGGCGATGTTCTTCAGGCCCTTATGCAAGTCAGTCCGATCCAGGAAATTAAAATAGAGGAAGTCGAGTTCGAAGATGTCATTCGTTCGTTCATGGAACAAGATGCTCGGCTGCGCACGCCTGGCCGCTCTCCAACAACTTGAATATCGGTTCAATCTCATAGCCGATACGATGATTCAGCCCTTTATTGTTGGGCTGGTCGAGATCACTTTGTGGGTCGCGTTTTTTGCTTCGACGGGCCGAGCAGAGCTCGTCGGCTTTAGCCGTGAGTCCTACCTCGCTTACGCTCTCTGGGCCGCATTCATTTCGCGAGTTTCAACAAGCTGGATGTACGAATCGATGATGATTGAGGATGTCGAGTCCGGCAATGTGAACGCCGTTCTTGTGAGGCCCATCTCGTTTTTCGAATATTACCTGGGTCAACTGATGGGCTACAAAGTTTTAACGACAGCGATTTCGCTAATGGCACCCATCGCGATTTGTCTTTTTCTCGATCTACCAGTGGATATGACTCGACTCCCTGTGGCGCTGGCCCTGGTGTTCTACTATTTAATTCTCGTCCACCTCATCAGCATGGTCATCGCTTCCCTTGGTTTTTTCTTTACACGCATCCACCACCTGACTGTCGCCAAAAATATAACCCTATGGATGCTGACGGGAGAATTTTTTCCCCTCGATATTGCGCCTGAACCTTTGAAGTCGATTCTCATAGCGCTCCCGTTTTCCAGCGCCGTGTTTCGGCCCGTTGGCTATATGACAGGGCGGGTTTCACTCGCATCGATCGGGGAAGGCTTCGTGTCGATTACAATCGGTATCGTCATCGTCGGTGTCGTGGCGACTTACCTTTGGAATGCCGGCCGAAAACGCTACTCAGGAACAGGCGCATGACGATGCTACAAAAGACGATCTTGAAATATTTAGGTCTACTCGCTTCGTTTTTTAAAGCGAGCCTCATGTCCGAGCTTGAGTATCGATTTAATATTGGAGCTCGCATTGTGACCGACATTCTTTGGTACACAGCTCAACTTTCCGTTTTTGAAGTTCTCTTCCGACACACCACCAATCTGAACGGCTGGAATCTTCCGGAAACTCGAGTTTTCATGGGGATCTTATTTATTACGGACGCCATTTATATGATGTTGTTCTCAGAGAATCTCGACCGCATGGGAGAAAAGGTTAGGAAAGGGGATCTTGATCTTCTTCTCGTAAAGCCCATCAATTCTCAGTGGATGCTGAGCTTCCAAAAGATCTCGGTGGCTTACATCGGAAATTTGATCATCGCTATCGGATGGCTTCTATATGCACTTAGCCAGATTGGCGAGTTTCAATGGGTGAGGCTTATCTGGCTCCTTTTAACGATTCCGATCGGACTGAGTTTGATCTACTCCATCCGTTTTATGACTTCGGCGACAGCTCTGTATTTCACTCGTGCCGATGCCGTGACCTACATTTGGTACCAAGTGTATCGTTTAGGGACACGGCCTCACGCCATTTACCCTGAAGTCCTTCGCTATGCGGTTTTGACTCTGATCCCGATCGCATTCTTAGCCAGCGTTCCGGCCGAGATTCTTTTAGACAAGAGTCGTCCAGAGATTCTTATCTGGGGTCTCATTTTGAGCGTATTGTTAATAAAAGCGTCCAGTTTGTTCTGGAATCGGGGTTTGCGCTCTTATAGCTCCGCAAGCTCTTAAATGAGCGAAGGAACCTCGACCTACGTCGCTCTTAAAATTCGCCAAAATTTACTAAGAATTTGTGAATTCAGCCGCGCGTTTGCCGATAAGTTTCTATGGCCATGCTTGATCGCTACAAAAAAACCGGTGGATTCAATCAACTTCTCACTCTTCTCGAAACGTGCGGAAGCGTAAAGCAGCAAAAGTTTCTCGAGATCGTCCGGCAAGAAGATGCGCGTTGGGCTGATGCGCTGACTGCGAAAATGATTGATCTCAACCGTTTTCTCTCTTGGAGCGATAGTGCTATTGCCGAAGTGACTGGCGCAATGATGGAGATCAATGTCGCCGCTATTATCTCGTCGATGGACGAAACACAGCAAACTCGCCTCCTGGGCACACTCCCGCACATCAAACGTCGAAAGGTACAGGACCTGCTTCTTGCGCAGAAACCATCGGCCGGCGAACTTTCAAGTTCACTGAACAAACTTTTTGAAACCATTCGTCGATTGTCACAAGAAGGCGTCCTCCGCCTAGACAAAGTCGATCCACCACTTTTCATTGATGCTGATATTGAGGATCGATTGAAGCAGGGAAAAGATATCGCAGGAGTTTCCACTGCTGCAGAGTCGTTGGCAAAAGCTGTTGCAAGTTTGCCCACGTCTGACACGGGGCCAGAAACTCGGCATCTGCGCATCGTTAACTCGATCGATACAAATGAACTTCAAAATGTCGCCGATACCAAGACCGCAAAGTCACACGACAACGAAGTGCTTTTGCTAAAACGAAAAATTCAGCTGCTGCAAAACGAGAATATTTCACTCCGGCAGGAGCTCGCAATCGTATCCAGTAAACTCGATCAAATCAGGAAACTGTCTTAGCGGGCTCTGCCAAACGTGCGGATTCGATGCGAACCGCAGGAACGCCGCCCCAAGTTTCGCCTTCTCCTATTTCGGTTTTTGGAAGAACCACTGAGTGCGCCATAACTCGAGCGCCCGCGCCGACCTTCACGCCACCCATCAGTGAAGCTTTGAGTCCAATCGTGGCGCCATCACCAATCCAAACAGGCGCAAGAACTAGAAATCCCGATTGACCATAGTGACCGACAATCGTGACGGATCCACCGATGGTCACTTTCGACCCGATGGTAATTAAGCTTGGGTCGGATATCGCGGTCGTATTTATGACGGCACCGTTTCCGATTTTCATACCCATCAATCGATAAAACAAAACTGCAATGGGCGAAGGAGTGTAAAACTCAAGAAGAGTGTAGCGCAACACATAGGTAAGGGCATTGTGGATGTACCACTTAATAGCCTCCAGGGAATAATAGGGGCCCCGCCAAGCCTTTAGCCTTCCCCCGAAAAGAAGAATGAAATTGGCCGCCGGCAGTACGAACACTAGAAAAAAACCGGTCATAAAAATCGCGGCCACAACCGCAGAAGCACTCGCCCAGGCTGAGATGAAGGGCGAAGTTCCAAGAAACAAAGAGTCGATCCACCGAATCAAAAGTAGGCCTGGCGCCACGGCGAGTCCAATGACGACACACCCGAAAACGTAGAGGGGAACGATCAATCCGATGTGGAGCACCGTTTTGAATCGCCGGAGAAGCGTTTCAAAAAAACCGCCTAGGCCTCGACGACTGCTTTTCATAGGGTCTAAAACGGTGTTCGATTTCATCTCTTCATCATGGATTCTGCTTCGATCAAGGTCAAAGCTGTGTTTGCATAATGAGCATGGGAATATCTCACTTCGCGCAAATACATCCAAATGAGCTCATAGCCCAGGCTCAGAACCTAGATTTTCACATCCGCAAAGTTCCCTTGCGGCTAGACCTCGACGACCTTCAAAAACGTCTTCGCGTCGCACAGGTTGATTTTCCATGGCTGAGCAAAGACCGGTATCGACAGTATCGAAGCTTGGGGCTGCAGTTTTCGGATGCCGACCACCGCTTCACTGATGCCATTGACGCCTCTTCGAAGTTCGAACCTGCCGTCAATGGGGAGTACCCGCGAGATATAAATATTCGTCCGTTCCACCTCTACGAAAAAGACAATGAAGCCGCCGAGCTTTTTGCGCCGATTTTTTCGCGAGTTCGACCCCTCCGACTTTTCCGCTCGCGCCTCTTGACCATCCAGGCCGGCTTCGAAATGAAAACTCCGCACGTCGACGGCAAGATGGCGGTGCGATTGCACATCCCGATCGAAACTGATCCAGAGGCATGGATGGAAGTCGATGGCGAGCGATACCACCTACCGGCGGATGGCTCGGGGTACCTCGTAAATACCTCCCTCTACCATCGCGTTGGAAATAGCGGGAAAAAGGACCGAACCCATTTTGTCGCCGTACTCTATTCACATTTTCCCTACCTAATGCATTTATCTGCGCAGAACGCTTTGATAAAGTTTTTCCTTGAACCTGCCAACGGATCCAAGATCGTCATCGATAGAAAACTTCAAGAGGCACAAATTGAGGCGAAAGGACGATGTGCACTTTGCGATCAAATGACAAAAATGCTCTATGTCGCGCCCCTCCCCTCAACTCAATTGAAGTGCCTCTGCCCTCAGTGTATAGAAAACGTAGCGCGACAAGCCGCGAGTCAATCCGCATCGGGAGCTCTTTCTGAAACCGCCTTCTGCGACCAGCTTGAAAAGTCTCTGCTCACGAAAAGTTCCTAAGAGGACGGTCGCGGCCATGCCACGTGCTTTTCGACCGCGCCCAATTGAAAATGGTCGCGATGAACGAACCACTCTTTATGGCGCTACATTAGAGAGCCTAAAAGCGCAGCCTCTTCGCCCGCTTGTTGTCGAAATCGGATGCGGTGTCGGACTCCACCCGATTCAATACGCCGAACTAAACCCGTCGAAAAATATTGTGGCCATCGAGCGT
This sequence comes from Bdellovibrionales bacterium Ga0074137, assembly GCA_001464715.1. Lineage (GTDB taxonomy): Bacteria > Bdellovibrionota > Bdellovibrionia > Bdellovibrionales > JAMPXM01. Next base: position 176,294 of record LNDT01000031.1, read on the forward strand.
ACGTCGGAAAAGTTTCAGCGTTTTCTTGGACGCCTCGAGTCTCATCCACATCTAAAAAATCAAATCTGCGCGGTTCACGGAGATGCGATCCATTTCCTGGACCAAAACTTTGAAACTTCGTCGATCGATGAAGTCTGGCTTCTCTACCCCAACCCAGAGCCAAAAAAACCCTCGCGGCGTTGGTTTCAAGCGCCTTTCATGAAACGTCTTGTCGAACTTATGAAACCCAATGCACGCCTCGTGCTCGCGACAAATATAAAGAGCTATGCCGACGAGAGTTTGGAATTTGCTTCCAGTTGCGGTCTCATCAATACCGCGTCTCGAGTGATTCGTCAGGACTCACAATTTGCACCGCGAACTCATTTTGAAAAAAAATACTTTGAGCGAGGCGAGTCTTTATATGATTTTGAATTTCGCCGGCGCGGCAGCGAGGATTAGCAGTGAAAATGAAAACCTCTTCCGCTATTGTCTCCAACGATCTCAAGGCCCTTTCTAAAAAACTCCGTCGTGAATTCGATATCGTCGCAAACGATATTCATTCGCCACAGAGGTTTCAGTGGGACTGGTGGCATTTACCAGGACGCTACACCCATCTCCGAACACCCGCCGCCACTTTTTTTACAGACGAATTACATGAAGAGCTAGCGACGGCCCTGATCGCGTACGGGCGAAAGCACCTTGGTTGCCAGAATATTTCACCAATGTGGCTCAGTAACTATGTCGAGGGCTGCGAGCAGCGACTTCACGCGGATCGGCCTCATGGACCATGGGCCTTTGTTCTTTCGCTGGCGCCAGAGAAACGGAATTTTCAAGGCGGCGAAACAATGATTCTTCGCCCAGAGATTTTAAGTCTTTGGAACCAAACCACTGTGGCCGGAAAGTCTTTTGAAGAAGAAGACATCGTAGAACGAATTCCCGCCGCGTTCGGACGTCTGATTGTCTTCGATCCGCGGCTTCCGCATGGGGTCAGCCGAGTTTCAGGAACAATGGACGCCCGCCAAGGACGATTGGTTGTTCATGGCTGGTTCACGCAGCCTCAACCGTTTGTTGAGGGACCACTTTCAACAAAAGCTGCAAACCAATCGCTACTAGCCTTCGATGAGGTCATGGGAAGCGAGCTTCAAGATGGAGTTCAGTCCACCGGAACGCTCGCCTATCGCATGGAAATCGATCGGAAGGGCACCACTCGGAAAGTCACGACATTGGCCTCCTCGCTAACATCGGCCAACGTCGAGCAGACGAACCGTGAGAAACGACGACTTCTGGCCGTCGTCAAAAAGCACTTCATCGGATGGAAGTTCCCTGGCGCGAAAAAACCAAGCTCACTCACACTCTCTCTTTCAATCGGAAATTGAATTCCTACGCTTTCAGAAAGGCGACACTTTGACTGACTCAAGCTCAACACAAGACTTCGAAACCGCGACTTTGGCCGGCGGCTGTTTTTGGGGAATGGAAGACCTGATCAGAAAGCTTCCTGGCGTGATCGACACCGACGTGGGCTACACCGGAGGCACCACAAACAACGCCACCTATCGTGACGTAAAAAAGGGTACGACCGGCCACGCCGAGGCGATCCAAATCAAATTTGACCCAAAACTCATTTCCTTTGATCAAATTTTAGATTTCTTTTTTCGGATGCATGACCCCACGACAAAGAACCGGCAAGGAAACGACATCGGAAGCTCGTACCGCTCGGCCATTTTCTATCACTCCGACGCGCAAAAAAAATCGGCTGAAAAGTTGATTCGAATCGTCGATGAATCAAGAGCCTGGCCGTCACCGGTGGTGACGGAGGTGGTCCCCGCAACAGCTTTCTGGTCGGCCGAACCAGAGCATCAGGATTATCTTGAGGAAACGCCGAACGGTTACACGTGCCACTACATTCGAAAAATACCGAGCTTTCTAAAATAATGAACATCATCCTCTTCGATGATGACGATCTTTCGCCTGCAAGCGGCGGTGAGACCGTTTTTTTGGCGGACCACCGCGCCGTTCATATTCAAACCGTTTTGAAACTTGCGGTCGGACAAACTTTGCGAATGGGAAAACTGAACGGCCGCCTTGGAGTCGGAGAAATCATCTCGATCTCGAATGGAAAAATTGAAATCCGGTTGGATGTCATGAACGAAGCCCCGCCGACACCCAGCCGTATGGAGCTAATTCTGGCGCTGCCTCGTCCAAAAAGCTTGAAGCGTTGCTTAAGGGCCGCAGCCAATCTTGGAATCAAATCGATTCATCTGATTCATTCACAGCGTGTCGACAAGTCTTACTGGAAAGCACCGGTTCTAAATCCTGAATCGCTTCGCGAGGCTCTGATCGATGGACTATCGATTGCTCGCGACACCGTCCTTCCGGTCGTTCGCCTGCACAACCTTTTTCGGCCATTCGTAGAAGATGTCGCGCCCCACCTTGTGACCTCTCGGGCCTTCGTCGCCGCACCCGGTTCACAGAACACGACGTTCATGAAAAATTCGAGCACGGCAGGGCTTATTCCCCTGGCGATCGGTCCTGAGGGAGGATTCAACGATTTTGAAGTAAAGCTCTTCAATGAAAATGGGTTCGAAAGTCTGTCTTTGGGAGACCGCGTTTACTCGGTCGAAACTGCGGTTCCACGCGCCGAAGCGCTCATGTAAAAATTCGGCATAAAAAGTCGGGCTAAAAAGTCGACCTAAAGAGCGACTCACATCGCGCAGCGCCTGTTCGCTCAAGATTCGCACCGATCTTGGCACCGCGGCCGTCGACACATCGACCGGCGCAAAGTTCATTAAATAAGGACTCAAGCTCTCGATACGAAAGAGGACGCCCCGTTTTGGCCACGGCTTCGCTCTCGGCCGTCGCGAGGTCTTTCATCAATGCGACAACGAGGTTTTTGTGCCGAATCAGGCCCGCCATCGTCGCGACACTTGCGTCCGCAGGAACCTGATCTTTCAAAAATCCAAACGATCGTGCGAAGACGGCCTTCACGGCGTCAAACTTGGCCGAAACGTCCGGACGATACATGAATCCGTCCTGAAACATCTCAAACAGCCGCGACACGACGACGTCATAACGACGCGATTCATCTAAAAGTGAAAGATCTCGATGCTCTCGAACAAGGCGGAATCTGGTGTCGACATCGATGTCGGCCGGCGCAAAGGATTGTGCGGCAGTGATTCCCATCGACTGAAAAAATTCAGTCTTTAGCGATTTAGAAAATGTCGTTTGGTAGCGGGGAATTATCACTTGGCCCCCAGAGGCTCGCTCGATCACCATCGACATTGCTTCAGCACAATAAATTTTCGAGTGGTCCGTAGGATTCATCAATATGTCGAAGGGAACTGGCGCCTTCAAATTTTCTTGATACAGCTTCCAAAGTTCGACCCCAGCTTTTTGAGCCAAAGCCGGATCTTGAAGCCGATAGATCGCGGCTCGCGGAAGAGGCTCGAACTTTAAATAGTCTTCCAAAAGATAAGACACCATACCCTTTTCAAGAAGGGCCTCGACGACATGAAGCTTGCCATCGGAAGCTTCCGCGACCATCGCGATGTGACTCATGTTCGTCGGCATGTCCCCGATGCGCGCAATCGTCGCACTGAAAAAAGAATTTCCGCGAACAAGAATCACGTCCCCAGGACGATATTTGAATCCGTTCGCTGAATCAGCGTTTTTGTTCTGTGGTGTCGAGGGAAGACTTAAAACACCCTCACCTTGAAAAAACACCGAACTATTTTTGAGCGGTTTTAAGCGATGAAGCCATTGGGTTGCGTAGTCCTCGGCATAACGCAAATATAAGTGCGCCCGACGAAACGCGGTGATCACTTCGGCTCGCTGGGATTCAGTCCATGACTCGCTTTTTTCAAAGGCCTCGAGGCGGTTCGTGAGCTCGATCCGGATCTGAAACATCCGGTTGACCATCGACTCGGCCCGATCAAGGAAGTCGCGTGTGTCGGATTCGCTCGACGGAATAAACTCCCAGCTATTCATTTGGTAAGCCTGATCGGCCAGGCCATTGATGTAATTGGCCGCTGTCGACGTGTTGAAAATTCTCGAGTTAGAAATGTCCCTAGTCATTTGGTCTATCGCCAGACTCACATCGGAAAAACTCGACGGCGCGCGGACCTCTGCACTTTTCTCGTCCCCGGCCCGCAGGGAGTTAGGTGAGTTCTGTAGAACAGAGAGGAAGCCGACCGCGGCGAACGTTGCGAATACAGCAAGACCCGGAAGAAATTTTCTCATAGACTCAAGTATCAAAGAACTCTCTAAATGGAGACAGACATTTATCACTTGAAAGAAAAGTCCTATGCCTGACGCGGACAAAAAGTTTGCCTCGCTGTGCGCTTGGGGCTGGACCGAAGACTGGGTCCAGGTGTGGAAGACCCTTTCGCCGGCTCCGACCCACATTCCCGCACGTGTTCTTGCCGAGCAGCGCGACTACTTAGATGTCATCACTAACGACGGTCCGCAGCGAGCTGAAATCAAGGGCCGCTTGCGAAAGCACGGCGCCGTGCAACCAACTATCGGCGACTGGATCGTTCTTGATGACAGTGGACAAGTCGATGATGTGCTTCCGCGCCGCACCTGCCTTCGTCGAAAAGCGGCCGGAGAAACTCAAGACATTCAAATTTTGGCGAGCAATATCGATTGGATTTTCATAACAACCAGTCTCAACAAAGACTTTAACCCCCGACGCATTGAGCGGTTTCTTGTCGCTGCGCGAGATTCCGGAGTGAACGGGCCACCATCTAAGGTCGCTCTTATCTTTACGAAATCTGATCTTGGACTTTTCGACATCGATGCCGCGAAGACAGAGCTTCAAGATCGTCTGAACGACATCACTGTCATCGCGACTTCGACCCGCACGGGCGCAGGACTCACCGACCTACGGAAGCTTATCAAAATAGGTCAGACCGCCGTGTTTCTTGGAACGTCCGGTGTAGGAAAGTCGTCGCTGGTGAATGCTCTAATTCAGCACGACACACAGGTCGTGAGTGAATCGCGATCGGATGACGACAAGGGCCGACACACAACCACTGGACGCAGTAGTTTTCTGATTCCAGGTGGCGGCGTGATCATTGATTCACCGGGAATCCGCGAACTTCAGCTGGCTGACGGTACCGTAAAAATCGAAGAAGAGTTTAGCGACATCGAAGATCTCGCTCTGAATTGTAAATTCACAAATTGCCGTCACGAGACCGAAAAAGGCTGCGCAATTCAAGCGGCTCTAAAAGTCGGATCACTCGATTCCGATCGAATCGAGTCTTATAAAAAATTGAAGAGTGAGATCGAAGCGAAGGCCTCGCGAGTGAAAAAGCACTGATCCTACGACGGATCCTACGTCAGAGGGCGCGCGCCCTAGCGACCGGTATCAACGACACGCTGAATGTCTGCGATGCGCGTGTTCACGTACCAGCCGTAGTAATTCTCAAAAGGAAGACCAACTGGTTGCCCCTTTTTCAGCAGAGCCAAGTTCTCTTGATAACGAGTGAGGGCTCGCGTCTTTTCGTGGCCGAGATTGTAAAGCGTCGCTGACAATCCTGGATTTGCTGAAATATCAAAATTGGCCAAGTCCGCATAGCGCTCAATCGCAAGACGAATGTTCGCCGCAACGTAATGAAGACCGGTGTTGGGATTAATAATCGTTTCGTAAATCCGCTGCGGATCTTCGATCGTGATCATGGGAAGTCCGCCAAGATCGCGAACTCGGTCCGCAACCATCAAAGCCCGTTGCGGATCCAGTTGGCCAAGCCCATAGGTTCGACCGACTCCTGTTGGATTAAAGAACACAGTGCGCAGTCCACCCGACGGCCACTTCATTCCCACCGGAGAATTTGGATCCACTTGGCCACTAAACTTGGCACCCCAAACATTGTTGTAGCATTCCCATCGATCCGCTTCGTTCGTGACCTTTACAGGGTTACGACAACCGTCGAACTCGGGCTTGGCGAGAATCTCAACAAGAGAGGTTCCCATTCCAAAAGCAACCGTCGAAAACTTCTTCGCCCACGCCGTCGCCCACCCGGGCGCAGCACCTACCAAGTTTTGAACATCATCGGTGAGGCTCACGTTAAAAGTGTGTTCTCCCAAGATCGTCGCTAGAATTGTAGCTGCACTCACTCCGTAAATCTCGGCTACTTTTTTTATGGTCTGAAGAGTTCGGCGGTCGCGAGTGATGCTGACCATGGACTTGTCGAAAGCAGCGTCCAGAAACTGCTTGAGACCCTCAGGATCCGCGGCGTAGGGCGAAAGTCTATTTTTTTTGAAAGAAGAATCCGGAATTTCGCTGTACAGAGTCGCCCATGAAAGAGCCGGATTGCCATTGCCTGGCGAGAGCTTGATCAGAACTTTTCGATTTCGGTAAGAATCGTATGTGATCGCTGTCGAATCCGGACTGACCGATTCGATTTCTGCGTTGAAGTAATCCAATCGCGAACACCCGAGGCCACCGACGACCAAAGCCGTGGAAACAGCAAAAACCGCAAACTTCATCACGAAACTCCTTAGAACGTAAAATCGGCCGCTGAGTTTACAGAGCAAAACCGTGGCCGCGCCCCACCGTCCCGAGGCGGCCCTCAGTCCGCGAAAAGCTCATCGGGCCTATATTTTCTTCCTTCCGTGCCTACAGAGCGGACATACTTTGGAACCGCCACAACCCTCTACGGTTTCAACGGGGCGTGGTGAAAAGCACTTCTCATCGCGACCGGAATCGCCCAAGAATCTGTCTCTTTTTTCACCTCCGCTGGCGACGGCGATTATTCAGAGGTGAGATCTGGCATTCATCGTTGGTCAAAGCGCAAAACTTGAATCAAAATTTCCGTTTCTCCCAGGTAACTTGCGAGATTCATTCCGAGATTAGTTTCGCTCGATTTTTCTTTACCGCCTTGGGACATGAGTTGACATGATGGTCGATTGAATTTTCTCGACGTCACTCATTTGATCGCGAAGACCTCTACTGCCCTGCAATCACCGGCCCTCAGCCCCAGGAGCGCGTGCGCTTCACCAATTTGTTCGCGGATAGATTCGGTGAATCTGCGTTGAGCACAAGGCCCGTGAGGCGCCTTGTTTTGATTTTAAAATCAGGGTGTAGAGTGGCTTTTCAAAGGAGAAACCTATGGCAAACGCAGTCGAGAACCAAACGCAAGACATCCGCTCAATGACGAACCAGGAGCTCGTTCACAAAATTTGTGACGTCACGAAAGAAGAACGAAGAATCACGATCGAAGTTCTGCGGCTCCTGCGCGAGATCGAACGCCGCCAGCTCTTTGCTGAACTTGGCCACTCTTCACTCTTCGCGTATTGCACGAACGTGCTTCGCTATTCGGAGGCGGCCGCGTGCCGACGAATCGAAGCCATGCGAGCGATGCGCGAAACTCCTGAGATCGAAGTTAAGCTTGAAAGTGGTGAATTGGGTCTCTCGGCCGTGACACAAGCCCGCACAACCATTCGTCATCACGAGAAGTTCGCAAAAGCCAAAGTCACTCCGGAAAAACGAAAAGATGCGATGCTCTCGCTTTGCGGGCAATCAAAACGCGAGGCCGACAAAGCTTTGGCGTTAGAATTTTCAACGCCGCTTCCGACGACGCCAGTTGTGCAACGCGAGACAGCGCGCGGAACGACGCGCGTGACGATCGAATTTACCGAAGACGAAATGGAAGTTTTCAACGAGATCAAAAGACTTTCTGGTCACCCACAGAATTTGAAAGACACAATCTTACGATTGGCCGCCGAGGAGCTCACGCAGTTGAAGAAGTCTCGCGGGGAAATGCCAGTTAGAACAAGGCACTCAGTTTCGTCGAAAGAAAACTTACCTTCGCCAGCGGAGGAGAAAAATGAGGCAAATCGAAGAACGTCGGCGATGACCAAAAGTCCGCGCTCGATTCCAATCTCCATCAAAAGATCAGCATGGGATAAGGCCGGCGGTCGCTGTGAATTTCGAAACGCCGACGGAGAAAGGTGCGACACGAAACACGCACTTGAGTACGACCACATATCGCCGGTTGCGATGGGTGGCCATTCGAACAAAGAAAATCTTAGACTGCTTTGCCGTCAACACAACCTTCTCGCCGCCACTCAGACTTTGGGACCGAAACTCATGAGCAGTTTCGTGCCTGCAATTAGATAGGTCGGGAATCGGCGCCCTAAGTTGTCACCGATCGGGCTGCCGGGCGCGATCGTGGGAAGCCGAGGACTCGGCCGTAACCCCTTGTGATTTTGTAAACTAAGCGCGGCCGCGTGGTTCATTCGGGCCGTTCAGGCGAACGCCATCCATGACGGCCATTGCCGTTGCGATCAGTGCTGATGGGTCGCTGATGTTCGCGGGAACAATAATCGCCCGCGCGTCGTAAGCAACCTGACCAAACTGCTTCACGTACTCTTCGGCGATCTTTAGTTTCGCAGCCGCTTCTCCGCCCGGGCCACTCATCGCAGACGCGATTTGCCGTAAGCCTTCGGCACTGGCGTTCGCAACGGCAAGAATCGCCTGCGCTTTACCTTCTGCTTCGTTGATCTGCTTTTGACGATCAGCTTCTGAGGCTTTTATGGTCTCTTGTTTTTCACCCTCAGCGCGGTTGATCTTGGAATCGCGGTCCGCTTCCGACGTCAAAACGTTCGCACGTTTTTCTCGCTCGGCTCGCATCTGTTTTTCCATCGCGTCCAAAACATCTTTCGGTGGCTGAATCGACTTCAGTTCATAACGAAGGACTTTCGCGCCCCACGGCTCCGTCGCGTGTTCGATCGCCAAAATAACAGCGGTGTTGATTTTATCGCGTTCTTCAAAAGTGCGGTCGAGATCAAGTTTTCCGATTTCAGAACGCAAAGTCGTCTGCGCCAGCTGAACAACGGCTTGAATGTAGTCACTGATGCCGTAGCTCGCTTTGATGGGATCCACGACACGAAAGAAAATGACGCCATCGATATGAACCGAAACGTTGTCGCGCGTGATACAGATCTGCGCCGGAATATCTAAGACTATCTCTTTCAACGAGTGCTTGTAACGAATCACATCGATGAACGGAACGACGATGTGAAGACCGGCCGAAAGACTTCCCTGAAATTTTCCGACACGCTCAAGGATCCACACTTCCTGCTGAGGCACGATGCGAATTGCTTTGAAGAGAAAGATCGCAACAAAAACCAGAAAGCCTATTGCAAAAATCGACACATCGCCACCCATCGTCAGTTCACTTTCGCTATCATGATTTTAATTCCACTTGTTCTTACGACCTTCACTCGGTCCCCCGCCTTGATGGGCGAAGCACCTTCATTCAAAGCTGTCCAAGGCGTACCTTGATAAAGCACTGCACCCTCGGCTCCCGGAGCAATATCGCGATCAACAATGAATTCAGAATTGAAGTCGGCTTGAAAAGCCGGCGCTCCTTTGGTCAAAACTTTCGCCTTGATCCACTTTCGCCCAAGAGCGAGCCCCAAAAGCCCTAACACTCCGAAAACAATCAGCTGAACAGCCAGCGGCAAGTCGGGTCTAATAAGATTCAGAACAGCCGTCACAACCGCCGCGAATGCAAAGAAGAGCAGCACAAAACTTGTCGTGATCAATTCGCCAGCAAGCAAAATCGCAGCAACGGCAAGCCACATCCACATCGAATTTATTTCCATATTGGCAATTGAACGCTACCGGCGAAAGGTCGTCAATCGGGAACCGGAAGTCCTGCCGTGCGCATCACTTTCAAAGCGTTGGTCGACGGACAAGGCCCCAACCGATATTCGTAAGAGAACGTCATCACTCCATCGGTCACATCATCGCGGAAGTGATGGTTCTCAAGGCCTGATACAACGCCCTCTAATGAAGCCAAATCAAGATCGTGTGTCGTAACAAATCCCATGGCCGGAGTCTTCGCCAAGGCGCGAATCACAGCTTCGGCGCCGATACGGCGTTCACGATTGTTAGTTCCTCTGAAAATTTCATCGATCAGATAAAACACGGCACCTTCGCGCTCGGCCAACTTCACGATTTCGACCAGATCTGAAACTTCGGAATAAAAGGACGAGAATCCATCAGCCAACGAGTCCGCCGGTCGCATCGACGACTCGACACGCAAAGGCACAAGACGAAATGACTTTGCCGTCACCTTTGCTCCCGCGTGGGCCAAAAGAAGATTGAGCCCAATCGCGCGCAAAAAAGTACTTTTGCCCGACATATTGGAGCCAGTGACCAAATGATTTCGCGCTTTGGCTGTCACCAGAAGATCATTCGCGACCCGCTTGGACTTCAGAAGTAAAGGATGAGCGAGGCCCTTGGCGTCGACCAATATGGCACTGCCTTTGGGGTCCACAAATTCTGGCCAGCACTCACCGTGGGCCTTATTCCATTCAGCCAAAACAATCGATGTCTCGATATTGGCCAAGCCCTCAAGCCATGACGGCAAAGAGTCCGCCACTTTTCTTCGAGCCTCATCAAATCGAACCGTCCAAAACAAGTCCCAGGGAAAAAAGAAATTGATCAAAAGGGCCAAGATCGGATTCTGCCTAAGACCCAAAGCACCCGACGCACGTTCGATCTGCTTTAAAACGGCGATGGGGTTTTTATCGCCAACAAACGCTTGAAGTTGAGCGTCCGGAAAATGTGAGACACGGTTAAGAACAATCGCCGTCTCGTAGAGAACACGCAGGTTTCGCCCCAAAGACATCGACCGAGGATAGGCCGCAAAAATATCGATCTTTCTTGCAACGAAGGCGTAGGCCAAAAGCCACAATACCAAACCCAGCGTGCCGATCCACTTGAGGGAAACGGAAATCGCTACGACCCAGAGTGTGAAAAACAAAACTTGCGCTGCAACGACGAGCCACAACCAGGGTCCCGCTTTTTCAGGAGCCACTGCGGCTCGCGCGACCTCCTTCAACGAATCCGTTTCGAGGGTTGTTTCAAGTGTTGAAGATATTCGAAGAATTTTTCTTCGAAGAACGGTCCGCTTTTCCCAAAACTGAACCGACTTTTGACGGCGAATCAATTCCGCCATCTCTCCAACAGGACGCGTGAGAAGTTCCACAAATCGCCGCTGGCCTGCGGTCGAAAGAAAAAACGGAAATAGCGCCGCAAACCCACCGCGACTTTGTTCGGAGGGAATCAAATCAAGATCGCGAATCAAACGAACAACCGCACGTTCGCTGGCTCCTGACTCCGCAGATAGTGACTCAAACGGCCACTTGAGTTCGTCGCTGGGAATTAAATTGCGAAGCCCACGAAGTCTCGCCTCTAATCTCGTGCGCCACTCGAGGCGCCGCGCGCGGGCCCGAATGAAGCGATGAAATACGACCGTCCCAATAAAAATCGCCCAAGCCCCCACCGCAAGATAACCGAAAAGGTGGCTACCTTTGGACAGTGAAGCCCCCAACGAGACAGCGCTGGCCAACACGAAAACGGCCGCACGAACTTGGCGAAGTTTTCGGTCGGCCTCATTAACAAGAGTTGTTCGTCGCTCAAAGGCCGTCATTTTTTTCTGAGTTTGCATGACCGCTATGAAAGCATGTCGCGCGTGAGTTCGCCAATCAAGACTCCAAAGAGTCCCGATGTTTTGACCCGAAAGCCTTGTTGACGGGCGTCATCAAAAAATCCGCCGAGGTAAGGCCTGCCGGGGTCGGCGATCAAAACGCGACCACCGGGCGCCAAAGCTTTCTTCAGAAACTTCAAAAGCGTGGCCGGTTGGGTTTTGTCATACAGGACGTCGCTGGCCAAGATGAGCTCCCACGTGGGCTCGACCGCAGTTTCATCGCGCCAATCCAATGTGAGAAAACTGGGTCGGTCGACCGAATTGAGTTCCCGGTTCCGCTCCAAAAACTGCGGTACATCAGGATGAAGATCTGTCGCGGCCAAGACAATGTCGTCTCCTAAAACCTCGGCTCGCTTGAACGCTTTTGAGAGATAGAGTGAAGGCACCGCAAGACCGCAGCCGACTTCCAAAACTCGTCGTTCCATCGGCAACGGGTTTTCAGACAAAAATTGCGCAAGCACCCGGCCCGCGGGCCACAAGGTTCCGAAGTAGGGGCACATTTCTTCGAAAAGCTCGGTTTTGCCTTCGGCCGTGTAGAGCTCGAAAAGCCGATCGATGGTGGCATCGATATCGGCCAAAGAGTCGATCTCAAGCACCACTTCGCCAAAATCGATTCGCTCGCGTTTGATCTGATATTCGAGCCCAGAGTTCGCAATCACGCGATTCGCAATCTAAAAATAAATCCTCGCGCCAATTCCAAAATCGAGATCCGCCGATGTCGCCGGAATAACGTTCATCACCAACGCCAATTCGGCGAAAACCTCAAGCGCTTGCTGGTTAAAGTTAGAACCAAGCCCCAGCGGCAGCCTTGGACCAAAACGAGTTTTGTCCGAAACGTTGCTGTTGCTCAATGAAAGAAGCCGAGCGCCAATGCCATAGTGCAAATCAAACTTAATATTTTCAGCGCGCAAAAGACCCGGCCGTCGCCACAAATAATCCGAATGAATCTCGAATCCGGGATTGCTTCCAAACGACCACGCCAGTGCCGCATCGATCGAACGCTCGGAACTCAAACGGTAATTACCGCTGAGACCCGTAGGATCGCCAATAACAAGACCGACACCAAAAGGTCCCGGTGCGTCGGCACGCGAGACGGTCGGTGAAAGTGAAAAAGCAGCGAGGCCCAAACTTAAAGCCACCACGGAAACAAGGTTTTTCAAATAGGCTCCCGATGACTCATGGCCAGCGTTCAGCCGTGCGTGACGAATGTTGAAAAAACGAAGCGCCAAAACTGTTCCCATTAATCCCATACCCGCTCCCGCGATCACGTCGCTGATCCAATGATTCAAAGTAATAGCCCGAGTGCTGGCGAAAATCGCCGCAAGAATCAACCACAGCCAGCGAAACTTCGGAAACGCGACCATTAAAACCGCAGCCGCCGTGAAAAGCACCTGCGAGTGCCCCGAGGGAAGTGAGTGGTGCTCGTAGTTCGCCGAAAAAGGATGAAACTGATAGGAAGAAAGAGTTTCATCGGCGTAGGGCCTGCGCCGACCAATAATGTGCTTAAAGACCTGGACCAAAATTCCGCTCAAGAGAAACGATGAGAAGGCAAACAGCGCCCAGCGCTCCCAGCGACCAAATGTCTCACGTCGACTGAGGTTTTTCCCCCAGCGCCGAATCACCGTGAACATCAGCCAAAGACCAAAGGTCACACCAAAATAGGGGCCAGCTTTGGCAACATCTGTTGTCGCGCGCGCCCAAAGATGAAGCGGACTTCCGAATTCGCTTTTGAAACTCACTGCCATTGATGAGTCCAAAAATAAAACTGCGACCAACGACAAAAGCATGAGGGGAAAAAACACAGCGACGAAAAATCGCAGGACGTTTTCCCACGTTGCACTTGCCACTTCGATGTCCAAAAGATTTCTCACGATCGCCAGTATGATGCGCGCTTTCACAAACCTCAATCCCCAAGTGTCGACGTCGTGGTCAAAGTGTGACGATCCCCAAACACTTGTAGTTTCAATAACTTGTCGACTCTTTCCACACTGGCCATGAACGCGACATACGGGATCGAACTCAGGCTCCAGCCAGCCGGCCCTGACCTTGCTCATCGTCTTGTCGTGGGTTTTGAAACGAAAATTTTTAGCCATCGAGCAGGGCGAAGGATTGCCTTGTTCGGCGGCATTTTTTTTCCCGTAGTGACGGCGTTCGCGCTCATCCCCGGCGCGGCGCTATCTGCACAGCCGGCGCGCCCGTCGAACACCCGCTTTGTGTCGTGTGAAAAGAATGGCTCGCCGAACTTCAAGGCAGATTCAACCCCTGGCTCGACATCTAAAGTGAACAGTCCCTACACAAAAGACCCACACTGCTCGGTCCCTTCGGGCACCTCGCCCTCATCTCTCAATGCCCTTTTAGAGACGGCACCGTTGATATCAGGTCAGCTCGTGAAGCTAACAACTGAAATGCAGCGGTCCCAGAAGTTCGACAATAGCCTTGAGCAAAGTGTCTTGAGTCGACTGGACGAATCGATCGAGAGGTACGAACGCTTGTCTCGCTGCCAGGCGCCCTGCCAGATTCCGCCCGAAACATTGGACTCCACACTTAAACAACACAAAGCACTTAAGACTGAGCTAGCCCTCATGCAACCTGACGATATTTCTATCAACGCTCGCCAGTCGCCAAAAGCGTGGACAGCGTCTCGACCCATCCACCCGTTTCCAAAAGCGGCTTCGCTGCCGTTGGCTGCGGCCGATGAAAAAGACGGTCACCGCCGAGAATTTCTTCGTCGTCTCGCCGACAAAACTCCATTCATAAAGTCTCGCACCGAGAGTTTGCTAAAAAACAAAGGCGCCATTGCAGAAAATCCAGCCGAAACTCAGCAGATCGACCAAGCCATGATCGAGATTCGCAATGAAGCTCGACAGAAATACCTTGAACTGATCTCTGGAAACCCGCTTCTGCTTTTTGCGAAAGATGGGTCTGAAATAAGAGACGCATCAAAAAAATTAGCCGATGAAATTCGATCCGAAAAAAAACGACTTCTCGAACTACCGAAAGAGAAACGTCTCGACGCACTCATCGAGTACACGTCGCTTACAGAAAATATTCTAAAGTCAAATCCAGAGTTCTGTGAAACAGCAGAAAAGCTTGCCGCTGCGGCCGAGTCCCGCCGGATTCGAAAACAGGTCGGGCTCGTCGCCGGTCAAATCGGTATGGGGCTAGCTTCGGCCTTCATGTGCGGCACAATGATCAGCTGTAGCCTCGCCGCCGCAGGCGTTGCATCGCTCGATTTTGGAATTGCTTCTCACGATGCTTCAATGGCCTTCCAACATGGCGTGAGTCAGGCCGCAACTGATGATGCTTCCCCTAAGCCCGCACGCCCTTCGGAAAGTATCATGACAAGAGCCGACGCCGCCGCGAGCGTTCGCGGCCTATCTCTTGTTCTCGGGGCCCCCACGGTTATCAAATCTTCCCTCGAGCTTGTGCGAAGAGGTTCAGCTTTAGCGGCCTCCGGACACGCCACACGACGCGCGCAACTCAATACGCTGGACCATATCGTCTACCGCGATCTTCTCAGCCACCATGTGGGACGCGAACGCGAAATTGTTGAGACGGTCATTGAACGTCTTCAACAAAGAAAACTGACGCCCGATCAGATCTCTAAATTCATTCAAGAGCGAGTGCGCCAATGTTCAAAATAATGGTCCCCTTATTAGCTTTCGCAGTTTGCGGCGCTGTCGCTTTAAGGGGCGAGACATCGCACGCACAAATATCCGAGGAAGAATTCCTTCGGCGGATGTCCGCTCACAAAATTGGTGTCGAGGTCCTCTGTGGGGAAATCATCACGACTTACGGACGCTCGTATCCTGCCATCAACAAAGCCCACTTGCTAGAGCGCTGCCGGCGCCACGACAGTTCAAAAGTCGTTCAGGACAAAAAGTTTATCGATCAGCACCGTCTCTCGCAGAATCGCTCCAACGCCAAAGCTCTTGCCGACGTTTACGGAAAATCCATCAAGGAAGCTCCGCAGCTCCCGGGCCTCATCGCATCGATCAATCGTATTGACGAAGCGGTCGCCAAAGAGATCGACGCCAATTTTAAAGTGACCGCCGCTCAATCGCGCATCGCCGATGAGATTGAGCATCTGGCCGATCTTCTCGAGCGCGACTTGAGACAAAAAATATTTCCAAGGGACGGTGGCTCCGAGTTCGGAAGAAAACTTTCACCGGCGAGCACATTTATTGGTGAGAATCCGGGCGAAATTAAAATGTGGAGTCAAACTCAGCGTCAGCGAATGATTGGAATTGCTCGCTCCATTGAAAGCGACACGCGTGTTCATCAAAAACTCATCCAGGTCGCCAATGAGTCGCATGTGGCCACTCGACTTACGTCGACCCTTTCGAGCTCCCACTACCACTCAAAAGCCCGGTCGAGAGCCCAATGCTTCGAGCGACTTCTGGATCTTTAGGCCTGCATGCGCCGCTTCAAGCAGGTTAACAAACTTAGTTTTTCCATTATATCGATTTTAAGACCTTTCGGGCGCGAACAGGCCACCACAAAGGATCTTGGTGGTTCCACAATGATGCCGCTACCTTTTGGCGGAAGGTGTGATATATTCTTCTCAACTAGCCGGTCTTCGAGTCTTCGGGCGCTTCAGCCCAGTCCTCCGAAGTGGCCCCAATGCCTTAAGGAGGTTTTATGGGTAAGAAACTCTACGTTGGTAATCTTCCATACACAGCGACAGAACAAGCGCTCACGGATTCATTTTCCGAGTGCGGTACTGTTACTAGTGTCAAAATCATCACAGACCGTGAAACAGGTCGAAGCAAAGGCTTCGGATTTGTTGAAATGGGAACTGATGAAGAAGCGGCTTCGGCCATCACAAAGTTCAACGGTGCAATGTACGAAGGTCGTGCAATGACTGTTAGCGAAGCAAAACCGATGGCTCCCCGTGAAGGCGGCGGCGGCGGTCGTGGCTTCGGCGGCGGTGGTGGCGGCGGACGTGGCGGCGGCTTCGGCGGCGGCGGCGGACGTGGTGGCGGCGGCTT